>NZ_JBFTGZ010000018.1:0-99305 GCF_056393985.1 Arthrobacter sp. 10T425
GCGGCCTTTTCACTGCCCAGCCACGCCGCGGACGCGCCGTCGGAGAGCGGGGACGCGTTCCCGGCCGTGACGGTGCCGTTCCCGGTCCGGAACACGGTCTTGAGCCCGGCGAGCTTCTCCGCCGAGGACCCGGGACGGATGCCCTCGTCACGGACCAGGTCCGTGCCCGGGACCGGGACGACGAGGTTGTCGTAGAAACCCTCGTCCCAGGCCGCGGCGGCGAGGTTGTGGGAGGCGGCGGAGAACTCGTCCTGCTGCTCGCGAGTCACGCCGTACTTCTCCCGGAGCCGTTCGGTGGCCTCGCCCAGGGAGATGGTCCAGTCCGCCGGCATGGCCCGGTTCACCAGCCGCCAGCCCAGCGTGGTGGAGGCCAGGGTCAGGTCCCCGGCCGGGTAGGGCCTCTCGGTCTTCGGCAGCACCCACGGGGCCCGGGACATCGATTCGGCGCCGCCGATCAACAGCAGCTCGGCGTCGCCGGTGTTGATCTGGCGGGAGGCGATGATCGCCGCGTCCAGGGAGGACCCGCAGAGCCGGTTGACCGTGGTGCCTGGGACCGAGACCGGCAGCCCGGCCAGCAGGGTGCCCATCCGGGCGACATTGCGGTTCTCCTCGCCCGCGCCGTTCGCGTTGCCGAACACCACCTCATCGATCCGCTCCACGTCCAGGGCCGGGGCGCGCTTCACGGATTCGCGGATCACGTGCGCCGCAAGGTCATCCGGGCGGACCCCGGCGAGGCCGGAACCGAACTTCCCGAACGGCGTCCTCACAGCGTCATAGATAAATGCCTGATTCATGATTTTCCTCTAAGTTCTGTGGCGCCCAACTACGCAGCAGCAGGGGTGGTTTGAGGGCGCAAAACGACCCCCTGCTGCTGCCTTGGGCTGGCTGGCCGCCCTCGGCGACTTGGCTGTGATTCGAGCGGGCCTACGCTGCCGGGATCCGGATCAGCTTCTTGTTGGCGAACTCATTGATTCCGTATTGCGCCAGTTCTCGTCCGACGCCGGAACGCTTCACCCCGCCAAACGGAAGGTCGGCGGCGCTGCGGCTGATGCTGTTGATCCAGACCATTCCGGTCTCCAGCTGTTCGGCAAGCTGCCGGGCGGCCTCAACATCCGCGGTGTAGATGGAGCTTGAGAGGCCGAAAGGCGAGTCGTTGGCCAGGTCAACAGCGGCTTCGGGAGAGTCCACCCGGTAAACCACGGCGGCCGGGCCGAAGATCTCTTCCGAGTAAGCCCGCATGTCCGGCGTCACACCGGTCAGGACGGTTGCGGGGTAGTAGGCGCCCGAGTCGTTGGGGGCGCCTCCACCCGTGACTGCGGTCGCGCCCTTGGAGACGGCGTCCTGGACCAGCTCGGCGATGTCATCGACGGAGGCCCGGGATGACAGCGGCCCGAAGGTCGTCTGCCCATCGGTCGGGTCACCCGGGGCGATCTTGGACATGGCCTCGGTGTAGCGGCGCAGGAACTCGTCGTAGATTCCGCCGACGATGATGAAGCGCTTGGACGCAGTGCAGGCTTGGCCGCCGTTGTACATGCGGCCAGCCACGGCGCCGGCTACGGCTTTGTCCAGATCGGCGTCGGGCAGCACGATGAACGGATCGGAGCCGCCAAGCTCCAGCACATACTTCTTCAGATGGCGTCCGGCAATTTCTGCCACGGCGGATCCGGCCTTCTCGGAGCCTGTCAGGGAAACACCCTGCACCCGGGGGTCTGCGATCATGGTGGCGATCTGGCCGCTGGTGGCAAACGCGTTGATGTAGACATCGGCCGGCAGCCCGGCGTCGCGGAAGACCGCCTCGATGGCCAGCGCCGACTGCGGGCAGTTGCGTGAGTGCTTGAGGATCACGGTGTTGCCCAGCACTATGTTGGGTGCGGCGAAGCGGGCGACCTGGTAGTAGGGGAAGTTCCAGGGCATGATCCCGACCAGCGGTCCGATGGGTTCGGTGCGGACCACGGCTGAGCCGGGTCCCCGGATCTCCAAGGGTTCATCGCGGAGGAAGCGCTCGGCGTTGTCCGAATAGTAGGCGTAGATCGAGGCCACGAGGGCAACCTCGCCGCGTGCTTCGGCGATCGGCTTGCCCATCTCCAGGGTCAGCAAGGCGGCGAGTTCTTCGGAACGTTCGCGGTGCAGCTCGGCCACGCGGGTCAGCACGGCGGCCCGTTCCGCCAGCGGAGTGGAGCGCCAGGTGCGGTATTCCGTGAAGGAGCGCTTGAGCGCATCCTGCACTTCCTCGTCGGTGAGTGTCGGGAACTCGGCAACGCGCTCTCCGGTTGCCGGGTTGATGGTCGCGTAGTTGCTCATGATCCGGAACTCTTTCTGCAGGTACGTCTTTGTCTTAGCAATCACGATCCCAGCTTCCGGCTATGCAGTCCAATACTTATTAGCCTCAAGATCAATCAGGATTTTGGATCAATGACGGCGTCGTGAGTGACTGCCCTCGGGCCTGATCTATCCAATTCCGACAATAACGGCCGGTCCATTAGGTATTGGACGCTGTGTAATAAACGATGCCATGGTGGGCTGGTGAAGACGATCAAAATCCACGACGCCGACGCGACCGTCCATGTCGAACTCAACAGGCCAGAAGTCCGCAACGCCATAGACCAGCTCATGGTGGACGAATTGCACACTGTATGCGCGGATTTGGAGCGCAATCCCAAAATACTCATCCTCTCCGGGGCGCAGCTTCCCTCCGGCGGCGTCTTCGCCTCCGGAGCCGACATCGCCCAACTCCGCGAACGCCGCCGTGATGATGCCCTGGCCGGCATCAATTCCGGCCTCTTCCAGCGAATCTCCAGGCTGCCGATGCCAGTGATCGCAGCCATTGACGGGTTTGCGCTCGGCGGCGGCGCTGAGCTGGCCTATGCGGCGGATTTCCGGATTGCGACGCCACGGGCAAAGATCGGCAACCCCGAAACCGGTCTGGGCATCCTCGCCGCCGCCGGCGCAGGCTGGCGCCTCGTGGAGCTCGTCGGCGAGCCTTTGGCCAAGGAAATCCTGCTCACCGGAAAAGTGCTCGACGGCGCTGAGGCAATGGCTGTTCGGCTGGTCACTGAGTTGCATCAACCAGACCAGCTGATCCCCGCGGCCTTCGCACTCGCGGCCCGGATCGCATCCCAGGATCCACTCGCGGTCCGCCTCACCAAGAGCGTCCTCCACGCCCCAAGGTCAGCACACCCGGCCATTGACGAACTCGCCCAAGGGATCCTCTTTGAATCAGAGGCAAAATTTGAGCGGATGCAGGCGTTTCTGGACCGAAAACAACGCAAAGGAACCAACTAATGACCCCTTCCACTCCCCCACTTGAAACCCAGGGCGTCCCCACGAGGGTAGGCGTTCTCGGCGGAGGCCGGATGGGCGCGGGCATCGCCCACGCTTTCCTTGTCTCCGGAGCTGCGGTGACAATAGTCGAACGGGACGAGGCCGCAGCCGCAGCGGCCCGCGACCGCGTGAGAGTGACGCTGGCCAAGGCCCTCGAGAGGAACGCGATAACCGAGGACCTGGAGTCGCTCTTGGGCCGGTTTGCGGTCTCCACGGACGCCGTCGACTTCGGCGGGGCGGGCCTTGTTGTCGAAGCCGTGCCGGAGGACTTCAAGCTTAAGCAGGATGCCCTGCTCAACGTGGAGCGCCACCTGGGCACGGATGCCTGGATTGCCACCAACACGTCCTCGCTCTCCGTCACCGACCTGGCTGACTCGCTCGGCCGGCCGGAACGGCTGTGCGGGTTGCACTTCTTCAATCCGGTCCCGGCCTCGACGCTGGTGGAAGTCGTTCTTGGCCCCCGGTCCGCCCCTGAACTCTCCGACGCCGCCACCGGCTGGGTCCGCGGGCTCGGTAAGACTCCCATCGTGGTCAATGACGCGCCCGGCTTCGCGAGTTCGCGCCTTGGCGTGGCAATTGCGCTGGAGGCCATGAGGATGCTTGAAGAGGGCGTGGCCAGCGCCCAGGACATCGACGCCGCCATGGAACTCGGCTACCGGCACGCATCCGGACCACTGCGCACCACGGACATCGTCGGGCTGGACGTGCGCCTCGGTATCGCCGAGTACCTGCATGAAACCCTCGGCGAACGCTTCGCCCCGCCCCGGATCCTCCGCGACATGGTGGAGCGCGGCGAGCTGGGACGGAAGTCCGGCAAAGGGTTCTACGAATACTCCTGAGCTGTCAGAACCGATAGCCCGATGGCGGCAAGCGTTCTCGCTGGCCGCCATCGTGTCCAGCTGAGCTTCGTTGAGCAAAGCTGGGTTCTTCAACGCCGTCGTGGCGGCGGCGTCGCGCCGATCCCTCCGACCCAAAGAACCGGAAGGCACACGACCAGCGGCTCACGCACATTGGAGCGGGCGGTCCTTCGCGGAAGAGCTGCCCAGAAGTGCCGGCCAGCCCGGGTCGTCCGTGTCTGCGGCGGGGAACCAGCGCTCGGCCGTGAATTGATGCCAGTCCGGGAACGGGTCCGGGGGCAGTTCAATGTCGGGCTCCGGGATGGGATCCTGGCCGGGATGGTAGTCCGGGAGCAGTTCCGGCTCGCAACGATGTCCTGGATCGGCGGGCTGGTCTTGGTCGGGGTCGGTGTCGGGTTCCGGGCCGGGTTCGTCCGTGGCTGGGATGTGGGGCAGCCAGTCTTCGGGCCAGCGGGGCGGCTCCCAGTCCTGGTGTTCGCTGGGGTAGTGCCGTCCTGCCGGGGTGGTCCAGCCCGGCGGGTGGTCTTTGCTGGCCCGGGACGGTGTCCAGGCGGAGGCGTGTTTAAGCCGGTGGTGTTTCGGGCAGGGCTGGCCGAGGTTGGAGATGCCGGTGGTGCCGCCGTCGGCCCAGGCCAGGAGGTGGTCTGCCTCGTTGTCCAGGGAATGGTTGGCGCAGCCGGGGAACGGACACCGGCCGTCGCGGAGCCGGAGCCAGTGGCGCTGGGCCTTTGTCAGCCGGTAGCTGGTCCGGCCGATTTCCAGCGGGGCACCGTCCCGGGGGTCGGTCAGGACCCGGTGGAAGGAACCGGCGCCCTCGGCGATCAGGCGGCGGGCCATCGAGGGCGGGATCGGCCCGTGCCCGTCCAGGACGGCCGGTTCCTCGGTGGCGCCGAGCAGGGCCAGGACCGGGACGGTGACCAGGACCTGCGCCCGCGGGACCGGAACACCCGCGCCGGTACCGGTGCCGCCGTCGTCCGATCCAGCACCCGTGCCGGTGCCGGTGGTGAGGAGCCAGGTGGCGGTGACGTCGGCGCGGAGCTGGGTCAGGGTCCGGGGCTCGTCCGGGCCCTGAAGGGCGCGGGCCGCGGCGGTGGCCCGTTCCCAGATCCCGGCCGCGGTGTCGGCCGGGAAATAGGCCGAGAGCCAGGCCATGCCGTCCCGGTCCGGAGTGTACTCGACCCGCCGGTCCGCGGCGCTCGTGGCGTGGCGTTCCTCGATGCCGGCCGGGTGGTGGCGTTCGCGCCAGGCGCGGGCCTTGGCCCGGAACCGGGACGGAACGAGCTCCCCGGCCGGGCACCCACGGGCGGGGTTCGGTGCTTCGGGGTCCAGGAAGTGCGCCTCGAGCCCGGCCGCCCCGGCCGCATCCAGGCTGCTGGTTTCGTCCACGATGATCCGTGCGTGCTGCCAGGAGATCGCCCCGGACTCAAGGGCGGCCAGGGTCAGCGGCAACGCCGACATCAGGGCCCGGGCTTCGGCGAGGAGGGCCGCGGCGGCGCGTTCGCTGACGGTCAGGACACAGGCGACCTCGGCCACCAGGGCCATCGCCTGGGCGGCCCGGTCCCGCGCGGACGGCGCCGGCGGTGCAACGGCTATGGCTGCCTGCGCGTAGTCGGCGGTCAGCCGCACCCTCAACGCCGCGGTCCGGGCCTCCATCCGGGCGACCTCGGCCAGCCCGTCCAGACAGGCATCCGCCCGCCGCCGCAGCGGATCGCCGTCTCCCAACGGGTCGGCAGCAGGCGCACCGGCGTCGTCAGCGCCGGCGCCGGCGCCGGCCAAGGCAGCCAGCGCGGCAACAGAGGCGGCGACGGCCTCCACGGCCGCCCCGCTCTCCGCACTCAACTCCGCACTCCACGCTGTCCCGCGATCCATACGCCAAGCAAATCACGAGCCACCGACAATATTGATGCGACCGAAACGGTGCCCGCACGAAGCCGGCACGTTTGTGAACCGCAGCGGTAGGTGGCGGTCTTTTCGCCGCGTTATATGGCACCCCCGGTGCTTGTAGTCCAATCATGCACCGGGTGGTCTGGCGGGCGCAGCAGCAGAATTCGAGGAAAGGACATCTTTGCGGACCGCCCACCGGCCGATCGCTGCCGCTGCGCCAACTGTGGCCCATGGGATCAGCAGCCAGGTCTGCCGGCCGAGACCCAGGACGCTTCCCAGCAGCCAGAACGCGAGGGTGGGCACCGCGAAAAAACTCCGATGTGGATCCACTGTTGCCGGACCGGGCGCAGAAGGTAGACCAACACCCAGGCCAGTGGCGCCGCGAACACCAGGGCAACTCCGAAGCCATAAAGAACCACCATGCCCAAAAAGCCCCAAACATGGCCGGCGTCGGTTCCGTCCAGCGCGGCGGGTACGCCATAGTGGGCCGCAACCAGGAGCAGCAGAAAGCCTACTCAGAGCGAGGTGGCGATAAGCCAGCCCTTGATGAACGCGTACGCATCCAGGACCACTCGGCATGGACGCCCGCAAACCCCTGACTGTCACCCGCGACCCAGCCACCAAAGACTACGTCGCGAAACGAACAAGCCAAGGACGCACCAAGAAAGAGATCGTCCGCAGCCTCAAGCGATACATCACCCGGCAGATCTACCGAACCCTCAACCACCGGTTAGTGCTGGCTAGCAGCACCTGAACCAGTGGGGGTAGAAACCGAAAACTCTCCGTCATTGAGGATGCGCGCCAAGGTGCTCCGCCCGAGCGCGCTCATCCCTGGAACCGTTTCCCGGTAGTACCAGACCAGGCCCATTGCCTGCTGGAACGCCCAGGCGGCTCCACGCCTCCACTCGAGGTCACTAGACGCCAGCTCCCGGCGTAAGAGTGCCCGCCTTTCGTTATCGAGCATGTGCCAGGCTGCGACAAGGTCAAGGGAAGGATCGGCAGGAGCAAAACCCCCACCATCCAAGACGCCAAGAAGTCGGTCGCCTCCGACGAGGAGATTGCCGGGAATCAAATCCCCGTGCGTCATCACCGCCGGGCCAGCAGAGGGCAGGCTCCGGAATTCTGACCAGAGCGCACGGAGCCGGTCTACCGGAAGCAGGCCATCGCTCTTAAGAAAACAGACTTCCATCCACTCGTCAGAGTTCTTTAAGTCGCCGCCACGACCGGATCCCGTAAAAGGGCGGCCTCTCGCATCGGCGGCTCGAAGCGAATGAACGAGGGTGGCGAGGTCACGGGTGAACACTTCCGAGTGCGCCAAGCCATCGGGTGTTGCAACGACGCCGGGTAACCACGTTTGCACAGACCACGGCAACGGATAGCCGTGACCAGGACGGCCCAAAGCCACTGGCTCCGGTGTGGGGACGGGACAGCATGTTGCCAATTCACGCATTGCGGCTGCCTCCCGGACGAGCTCAGCGCTTATGTCAGTTGGGTCAGCGGATCGGAGCGGGAAACGTGCCGTGAGATCGGCGCCGATTCTGAATATGGCGTTGACCGTGCCGTCCGTCATGACGCGGCTGATGCGCTCGTGACCCCAACCTGGGAATTGTTCGACTACCAGTCGGCAAGCGAGGTCCTCGTCAATGTGCAACTGGTCGTCGTGCATAGTCATGCAGCTGACGTTAGCCCACTTACTAGTGCGTGGTCAGGACGAGATGGGAGATGCTTTCTCCCACGTCAGGACCTGGAACACTGCTTGACGAATATAGAAGCGTCCAAGCCTACCAATGGGCAAATGCTTCGCCATGGGACCGCAGAACGGCGACTACCACTCCCCCAAGGTGTGGCAGCCGCCGTCGCTGTCATTTGATTGTGGTTACTCCGCCGGGGCGAGTACCTTCAGGTCGAAGCCCTCGTAGCCCGATTCGCGAACTTCGGCGAGCTTGTTCCGGTAGTTGCCGAGGCCGCCGAGGTAGAACATGACCGTCCTCTTCTTGCCGGGGATATTGGCACCGAAGATCCAGGAATCGGCCTTCGGGAAGAGCGTCATTTCGGCGATCTCCTGGCAGGTCTCGGTCCAGGCTTCTTCGGCCTCGGCCGTCGGTTCCACGGAGGCCACCTGGCCGGTTTCTGCGTCCTTGACCAGTTGGGAGATCCACTCGACCTGGGTCTCAATGCTCGGCGGCAGGTTCGTGAAGGGACCGTTCGGTCCGAGGATCATGAACATGTTCGGGAATCCGGCGGTGGTGATGCCGAGGTAGCTTGTGGGGCCTTCCTTCCAGTGGTCCTGGATGGTTTCGCCACCGCGGCCACGAATGTCCATCCGCGTGTAGTTGCCGTCCACGGCGTCGAAGCCGGTGGCGAAGATCAACACATCGAGCTCGTGCTCAACGCCGTCGGACGTCCTGATGCCCTTAGGTGTCAGGTCGAGAATCGGCGTCTCCTTCACGGATACCAGCTCAACGTTGTCCCGGTTGAAGGTGGCGTAGTAGCCGCTGTCGCAGAGGGGGCGCTTGGCGTAAAGGTCGGTCGGGGTGAGCTTGCGGGCCGTCTCCGGGTCCTTGACGATTTCGGCGATCTTTCCCCGGACAAAGGATGCGGCAGCTTCGTTGGCGTCCCGGTCCGTGGCGATGTCGCCGAAAGTGTTGAACATGAAGCGGAATCCGCCGCCTTCTTCCCAGGCCTTCTGGAAGACCGCCTGACGGCCCGTTTCAGACACACTCATGGCCGGAACGGTGCTCTCCTCGAATCCGAAGGCGACGCCGGAGGCCCGGACCTGTTCCCAGATTTTGGGGTAGTCCTTCTTGACGGATGCGACGTACTCCGGCGTGACAGTGGTGTTGCCGACCGGGACGCTGTATTGCGGCGAGCGCTGGAAGACGGTGAGGTGCCCCACCTTGGGCGCGATGGCGGTGATGATCTGCAGGCCGGTGGAACCGGTGCCCATGACGCCGACGCGCTTGCCGGTAAGGTCCACGCCTTCGGGCCAGGCGCCGGAATGGTAGATCTTGCCCTCGAACGAGTCGATGCCCGGGATGTTGGGGATATTGGTGGCCGAGAGCAGTCCGAGGCCGTTGACGATGTACTTCGCCGTGATGGTTTCCCCGGCGTCCGTTCCGATGACCCAGCGGTCGGCGGACTCGTCGTAGCGGGCCGAGGTGATCCCGGTGTTGAGCTGGATATCCTTGCGCAGCTCGTACCGGTCAACCACGTGTTCGAGGTAGCTGAGGATTTCAGGCTGCGTCACGTACTTGTGCGTCCAGTTCCATTCCTTCAGCAGTTCGTCATCGAAGGAGTAGCGGTACACGAAGCTCTCGGTGTCCGACAACGCACCAGGGTAACGGTTCCAGTACCAGGTGCCGCCCACACCCCCGGCGCGGTCGAAGGCGCGGACGTTGAGGCCCAGTTCGTTGCGCAACTTGTGCAGCATGTAGATGCCGCCAAATCCGGCGCCCACGACGACGGCGTCGAATTCGGCGGTGGGGGTGGTGGAGGCAGTCTGCCCCTGTTCTTCAGCCATGATGAAATACTCCTTTGTGTTTCAGGTCTTTGTAGTGAAGTGGCCGGGGCTCAGTACTTGTACCAGCCGGCAATACGGGCGAGTTCGGCGTCGGCAACCTCGGAGTCGCCGGCCAGGAACGGGTACACGTGCTGCTGTCCTTCGCCGATGGAGAGCGTCACGTCGACGCCGGCGGCTTCCGCCAGTGCGTTCAGGCGGGTGGCATTGTCCAGGAGGGATTCGGACGAGCCCGCGGTGATGTACAGGCGCGGGAACCCGGCGAAATCGGCGTAGAGCGGGTTGGCCAGCGGGTTCTGCGGGCTGACGGACTCGCCCAGCACGCCGGCGATCATGCCCTCGAGCAGGGGCACGGAGATGAGTGCGTCCGATGCGTCGTTGGTGATCAGCGTTTCGCCCTTGTTCTCCATGTCCAGCCAGGGTGAGAAGGCGATGACCTGGCCGGGCAGCGGCTCTCCCTGTTCTTTGAGGGCCAGGGGAATGGCAACCGCAAGGTTGCCACCGGCGGAGTCGCCGATGGTGGTGATGTCCTGCGGGTGGATGCCGCTCTCGACGAGGGCCTTGAAGGCGGCCACGCCGTCTTCGACCTGGGCCGGGTGCGGGTGCTCGGGCGCCCTGCGGTAGTCAAGGACAAAGGTGACGACGCCGATTGCCTTGGCAACGTGGCCGGCAAGCTTGCGGTGGCTTGACGCGGAGCCGACGGCGAAGCCGCCGCCGTGGGTGTAGAGCAGCACCTTTGTGCGGTCGGCACCTTCCGGGAAGGCCCAGATGCCGGGGACACCGCCGACGACGTCTTCCTTGTAGGTGACTGCCTCAGGCTCCCGCGTGGGCTGGTGCCACTCGTCGAAGATGCTGCGGAACAGGCGCATCGTCAGGTTGGGCGTGGTGGCGATGATTTCCGACCAGTCCGCGTACAGGTCGCGGAGGGGGTCGGTCGCCTGAGATGTTTCAGTCACTGCTGCTTCGGTCGAGATAGTCATCTCATACTCCTTCGTATGGAGAGCGCCCCCGCGTTGCCCGGGAACGGATGGATCGGTTGTTGGCTGCGTTTGCCGCTACATATAGCGTGGGTCACATTTCTGCCGGCTCAGTGTTCCACTTTGGAACACTCACGCGGCTCCTGATTGTTGCGCTCAGGACATCAAAGGGGCCGCGATTTAGTATTGGATACCTATCAGAACTGGTGTCATTCTTGAATCAATACAGTCTGCGCAACGATGCGAGGTCACCATGCACGCTTTTGCCGTTTTCCAAGACAGCCCAGAGATCCAGGACATCGAACTGCCGGATCCGCTGCCGACAGGAACCGAGGTCCTCTTGAGGGTCATCCGTTCCGGTGTGTGCCACACGGACACCCACCTTCGTGAAGGTTCGTACGATCTGGGCAGCCGCGGCGCGTTGAAGCTGGTGGACCGGGGCGTCACTTACCCGCTGGTCATGGGGCACGAAGTCGTCGGCGTCGTCGAGAAGGTCGGCGACCGTGTGCACGGGACCAAACCCGGGGACATCCGGCTGGTCTATCCCTGGATTGGCTGCGGCACGTGCCGGGATTGCCTTGCCGGCCGCGACAATGTCTGCGCCAACGGACGCAACCTCGGAGTAGCGGAGCACGGAGGCTACGCCGAGCAGATCCTGGTCGGTGACGAAAAGTACCTGGTGGATATCGAGGGCCTGGACCTCAGCTGGGCGGCGACGCTGGCCTGCTCCGGGCTGACGGCATTCAGCGCTGTGAACAAGGTCCTTCCGCTCGGACCCGACGAACCCGTCGTGGTGATCGGCGCCGGCGGAGTGGGACTCACCGCCATCGCCACCCTGAGCGCGCTCGGGCACCAGGCCATTTGCGCCGTCGACATTTCCGAACGCAACCTGGAGCTCGCGCGGCAGGTTGGCGCAGCCACCACCGTCCAGTCCACAGACGGGGCCCTCAGTGCAAGAATCGTTGCAGCCAGCGGCGGGCCCGTGGCGGCCGTCATTGACTTCGTGAACAACAGCCAGACGGCGCCGGTAGCCTTCGATTCCCTGCGCAAGGGCGGCCGGTTGATCCAGGTCGGGCTCTTCGGCGGCGAACTGACGGTACCCACCGCGCTCATGGCCCTCAAGATGCTCACTATCCAAGGCAGCTTCGTGGGGACCCCGGACGAGCTAAACCAGCTCATCGCCTTGGCCAAGCGGGACGCCATTCCCCACATCCCCATCATCGACGCCGAGCTCTCCGCCGCCTCTGTTGGCGAGAGCCTGGACAAGCTGACGCACGGCGGCGTGCCCGGACGCGTCGTCCTGCGCGCGGCAGACGGAGCCCAGGGCTGACCAGCCATGCAAAACCCCAGGAAGGTGCCCGATGATGCGCTCCGCGCTGCCCGGGAACAGCTCATCCGCCGCGGCCTGCTGAATGGGACCCAACTGACGGAAATCGTCTCCCCGGATATCGAGCACAGCTGGCGCCGCTCTATCGGCGTGGAGGCGTCGGCAGGGCCCGAGGCATTCCTCTTCGTCAACGACTTCGATCCGGACGGAATCCTCATCCGGGCCGCCAAGAGCGTGATGGACCACTGGCTGGAGAGCCTCAACGGCATGGGCATATCCCTGTTCCTCAGTGACCAGTCCGGTCAGATCATCGCCCGCAGGCTCGGGGACAGGACGCACGGCAATCGGTTCGATGAGGCAAATGCCGCCGAAGGATTCAGTTTCTCGGAGCGCTCCGTGGGAACGAACGGGCTGGGCACCCCCATCGAAGGACGCCAGGCCGTTTTTGTCCGCGGAGCCGAGCATTTCAACGAGGCACTGGCACCCCTGTCGTGTTCCGGGGCCCCGATTCTGCACCCGGTCACCCGCCGGGTGCTCGGATCCATTTCCTTCGCCTGCGACACCGCTTTGGACAACCCGCTCATGCTGGCCATGGCCCGCGAAGCCGGCGGCCAGATCGAACGCCGACTGCTCGATCTCGGCAGCGCGACGGGACTCGCCCTGGGGATGTCGCAACTGCGTTTGAGCTCCTCCAAGGCCCCGGTCATCATGCTCGACGCCCAGGCTGTCATGACCAACGTCTCCGGACTGGCCGTCATGAGCAGCGAACTGCACACCACCCTGTGGGAACAATTGCGCGGCCTCGTGTGGACCGGCGCCAAGCAAACCATCGAGATTCCCTCCCTGAACGTCGATGCCACGGTCCAGCGAATTGACGATTCCGGCGGGAGCTCGGCCTTCGCCCTGGAGCTTTCCCGCGTTCCGGAGGCCGCAAGCAGTCCGGGCAGGGCCGAGCCTGGGGTGGCCGACGGCGGCTCTTGGGGCGGCGGGGCGGCGTTTGGGCACATCATGCGGAATGCTTTCGATCGCGCAGGTCAGGGGCCCGGGGCGATTGCTGTTTGCGGGCAGGGCGGCTCCGGCAAGCTTCACCACACACTCGCCTGGCTCAATGGGCAGGACTCCGGCCCGAATCCGCTGATCCTCGACGCCTGCCTGCTGCCAGGGGAACAGGATGCCATCTGGTTCTCTGACTGCCGCGAGGCGATCGCGGCAGGCCGGAGCGTCGTCCTGCGGCATCTGGAGGATCTTCCCCGGAGCGAGCTTAACAGGCTGAAGGCGCTGGATGTGGCGGTGCGGCAGCAGCCGGCCGGGCCGTCGGCGGGCGCCACACACGCAGGTACACCGCCGTACAGCGACACGGCCGGCCCCTCTCCAGCCCGGCTCGTCTTGACGACGAATCCGGACGCATGCCCGGACTTCGTATCCGAAGTGGTGTCCCAGATCGCCGCGCGCGTGAATGTGCCGAGCCTCTCCGCCACCAAGGAACGCATCCCGGTACTGGCGGCACATTTTCTGGACGCAGCAGCTCCGGCCGACAGATCCACGCTCTCCGCAGCGGCGCTGCAAGGGCTCATGCGCTGGCATTGGCCAGGCAATGTCGCCGAGCTGCGCGCCACCCTCGAATCACTCGGGCGGGCACATCCCGGACGCGTGGTGCAGGCCAATGACCTCCCGGAACATCTCAGAAGCACGGGCAGGCGGAAACTCTCCAAACTGGAATCCCTCGAGCGCGATGCGATCGTGGCCGCACTCGAACAGAGCGGCGGGAACCGTTCGGTCGCCGCGGAATCCTTGGGCATGGGCCGGACCACGCTCTACCGGAAGCTGCGCGCACTGGGGATCGAAACACCCGAGTCCATGGCGACCTGACCCAGTCATCCGGCGCCTGTCATCCGGCGCCGGGCAGGATCCTCTCAGCCAACTCCAGGACCGCCCGCAAGGCGGGGCTGGAGTTGTCCCGCCGCCAGGCCATGCGCAGCTCGACCGGAAGGGTCTCGTCCACCAGCTGCACAAAACGCACATGGGGATCCGTGACCGACTCGGCCACCGAGGACAGCGTGAGGGTACAGCCCACCTCCGCCGCCACCAGCGAGAGAGCCGTCCAGGAATCCGGGACAATCTGGACGACGTCGAGCTCGAACCCGGCGGCGTGCGTGAGCCGGCGGAGCCGGTCGTTCAATACGGCCCCTGCATGCGGCGGCAGCGAAACAAAAACGTCGCCCTGGAAGTCTGCCATCCGGGCCTCGGCGGCATCGGCCAGACGGTGGCTTGCCGGTACGGCCACGACGAGGTCCTCCGCCGCAAGCAGCCGCGTTTCGATACCGGCGGCAATGTAGTCCCAGCGACCGAGGGCGATGTCCATGTCCCCGCTGAGGACACGGTCCATGGCAGGTTGCGCAAAATTCTGGCTGAAGAGTTCGATCTGGATACCCGGGTGGTCGCGCCGGACCTCCCGGGCGAGCCGGCCCACCAGGGTATGGGTGGAAGCGCCCGCGTAGGCCACCCGAACGCGCCCGACTTCGCCCTTGTCCGCGGCGCGGACCGCGATGCTCGCCCGGCGCGTGGCATCGATGATCTCCGTCGCCGGCCCGATGAACGCCTCTCCGGCGCCTGTCAGCTTGACGCTGCGGGTGCTTCGGTCGAACAGCCGGGTTCCCAGCTCACGTTCCAGCTGCTGGATACTGCGGCTGACCGGAGGCTGCGCCATGTGAAGTTTTTCTGCCGCGCGGCCGAAGTGCAGCTCTTCTGCCACCGCCAGGAAGGCTCGGATCTGTTGGATCTCCATGCATGTGATTATTACACCTGACGCAACAAAAGGGCCATCAATAAGTATTGGACGGATAGCAATGTCCTCCGTCATGGTGGAGGGAGAGAACACTATTCGAGGAGCCCATCGATGGACAGCCAACACTCCGCCACCCCTGAGACGTCGGCATTCGGCCGCAGTCCGGATGGCCCGCTCAGCGGCATCGTCATCGCAGATTTCGGCAGGGTGCTGGCCGGACCATACTGCACCATGCTGCTGGCCGATCTCGGGGCGACCGTCATCAAGATTGAGAGCCCGGCCGGCGACGAGACCCGGGCATGGCGCCCGCCCACCCGCGGGGATGACTCGACGTATTTCCTCTCGATCAACCGCAACAAGACCTCGATCAAGCTCGATCTGCGCGATCCGGACGACCGCCGGACGGCCCAGCGCATCGCGGAACGGGCCGACGTCGTCGTCGAAAACTTCAAACCGGGTGACCTGGTGCGCTACGGACTGGACTACGACACCGTCGCGGCCACGAACAAGGACGTTGTCTACGCCTCGATCACGGGTTTCGGGACCGCCGGCGGCGCCCAGCTGCCCGGCTATGACCTGCTGATCCAGGCCCTGTCCGGACTGATGGACATCACCGGAGCGCCGGACACCGGGCCGTTCCGTTCCGGGGTTGCTGTATTCGACGTCATCACCGGCCTTCATGCCTGCATCGGCATCCTCGCAGCCCTCCGGCACCGGGACCGCATCGGGGAAGGCCAGCTGGTGGAAATGAACCTGATGTCCTCCGCGCTCTCCGGCATGGTGAACCAGACGGCGGCCGTCGTGCTGGGCGGGACCGTTCCGGCCAGGCTGGGCAACGAGCACCCCAGCATCTACCCCTACGAGCCATTCGAGACCGGCGAGGGGCAGCTTGTCATTGCGATCGGCAACGACTCCCAGTACCGCACCCTCTGCGCCACCATCGGCCGGCCGGAGCTGGCCACGGATCCGCGCTTCGAGAAGGCGCCGCTGCGCAGCGCCAACCGCACGGAACTGCGGCCGCTCCTGCTGGAGCGCCTCTCGACCCGGACCGCCTCCGAATGGTTCGACATCCTCACCGAAGCCAAACTCCCGTGCGCGCCGATCCAGGACCTGAGGGCCGGGATCGACTTCGCGGAACGGATCGGCTTGGAACCCGTCGTGACCGTGGGGCACGGCGGGAACACGCAGCCCGGCGTGCGCAACCCCATCCGGCTCTCCAGGACCCCGGTGAGCTACGACCTCACCCCGCCCGGTCTGGACAGCGGCGCTGAGCTCGTGCGCGCGTGGCTCGGCGAGGATACAGCAGTTTCGGCCGGCAGCCTTGCCGGTACTCCCACACGATCCCCCGAGGAGCACTGATGACCACCACAACGGACATGTCCGTCAATTCCGACTTCTATGGATTGGACGACTACCTCAACGACGCCGACCGTGCCTTGATCGCCCGGGTGCGTTCCTTCGTCGAGCAGGACGTCACTCCCATCATCAACGAATACTGGGAGAAGGCGGACTTCCCCTATCAGCTGGTACCAAAGTTCGCTGAACTGGGCATCATCGGCACCGCGATCAAAGGCTACGGCTGCCCTGGCCTGACCCGGCTGCAGACCGGACTCGTCGCCATGGAACTCTCCCGCGGTGACGGCAGCATCAACACCTTCAACGCGGTCCACTCCGGACTGGCGATGGGCAGCATCAACCTCCTCGGCAGCGACGAGCAGAAGCAGCGCTGGCTGCCGCCGATGGCCAGACTGGAAAAGCTGGGCGCCTTCGCGTTGACCGAACCGGCGCACGGCTCAGACTCTGTGGCACTGGAGACTTCCGCGCGGCTGGACGGTGACCACTACGTCATCAACGGATCCAAGCGCTGGATCGGGCTGGGCCATGTGGCGGACCTCGTCATCATCTGGGCCCGGGACACCGCGGACCAGAAGGTGAAGGCGTTCGTACTGGAGAAGAACGACGACGGCACCTACCCCGCCGGGTACCACGCCGAGGCCATCACGGGAAAGATGGCAAAGCGGGCCATCCAGCAGGCACAGATCGAGATCGAGGGCCTGCGGATCCCCGCTGAAAACCTGCTGGCAAAGTCGACGTCCTTCCGCGACGTCGGAGCGGTGCTCAACACAACCCGCAGCACCGTGGCCTGGGAGTCCCTTGGCCACGCCACCGCCGCCTACGAGATGGCGGTCAAGTACGCCCGGGAACGCGTCCAGTTCGGCCACCCAATTGCCAGCTACCAGCTGGTGCAGAACAAACTCGCCAACATGCTCGCGGACCTGACGGCCATGCAGCTGATCTGCTTCCGCACGGCGGCGCTTCAGGACGAGGGCCGGCTCAGCAACGAGCAGGCCTCCCTGGCCAAGATGTTCACCGGGGACAAGGCACGAACGCTCTGCCGGGATGCCCGGGACATGTTCGGCGGCAACGGCATCCTGCTGGAACACCATGTAGCCCGCCACCTCACCGACATGGAAGTCGTCCACACCTACGAAGGCACCGACTCCATCCAGTCCCTGATCCTGGGACGGGAAATCACAGGTCTCTCAGCCTTCTCCTGAGCGGTTCCGATTCCCAAAAGACACTGCATTCCTCAAGACAAAGCACGGCCATCCGCACTGGATGGCCGTGCTTTCGCATTGCGGACTCTCAGCGCCACTCTCCCCTGCTCCCTGCCTCGGTCCTGGCCGCTCCCCCACCGGCGCAGCTTCCGTCGACTGTTCCACATCGAAACACCTGTGACGCAGCACGCACACCTACGGTGGAAGCAGGCACACCGACGCACCGCCGCCAGGCGCTGCGCACTAATCTCGTCCCATTTCTTGGCGCATCATCACCGTCGCTTGCGAAGACCGGAGACAGCGTTGCGCCGACCCACAGTCCTGCTTCAGACCCACAGTCCTGTTTCAAAGGAGAAACAAATGACACACCCAATGACTTCGCGGCCCGCGATGACACCGCGGCGGGCGGCCACAGCTGCGCTGCTCGGCAGCGCCCTGGAGTACTACGACTTTTTCGTGTACGGCGCCGCGGCCGCCCTCGTTTTCAACGTGCTGTTCTTTCCCTCCGGCGATCCCACCGTTGCGCTGATCGCATCGTTCGCCACCTTCGCAGTGGGCTACGTGGCACGGCCCGTCGGTGCGGTGGTGATGGGACACTTCGGCGATCGAATCGGCCGCAAACGCGTCATGCTGGCCACGGTCGTCATGATGGGCATCGCCTCCTTCGCCATCGGCTGTCTTCCGACGTACGAGCAGGTGGGCCTGTTGGCCCCGGCACTGCTGGTGGTCCTGCGCGTCGTGCAAGGCTTCTCCGCGGGGGCCGAGTCGGCGGGAGCCTCGACATTGACCGTCGAGCACTCACCCGTCGGGCGCCGTGGATTCTTCACCAGTTTCGTTATGGTCGGCTACGCAGTCGGCTGCTCGCTGGCCACCATCGTGTTCCTGCCGGTGGCGCTCCTGCCCGCCGGGGAACTCTACAGCTGGGGCTGGAGGATTCCCTTTTGGCTCAGCGCCGTCGTCGTCGTCATTACTTACTACGTGCGGAGCCACCTGGACGAAACGCCGGTGTTCGCCGATGCGAAGGAAGAAAGCGCAGTTCGCAGGCTGCCGCTGAACGACGTGTTCAAGTACCACTGGCGGAAGGTCATCCGCGTCGCCGGGGCATCACTGATGGCAGCGATTCAGACCCTGTTCGCCGTGTTCAGCCTTTCGTACGCAACCTCAGTCGGGGTGGACCGGAGCGCGATGCTCGCGGTCATCTCCGGCGCAATTGCGCTGTCGATTGTCGGCATCCCGGCGGCCGGCTACCTCTCCGACGTCATCGGACGCAAGAAGACGATGCTGATCGCCTCTGCCGGCTGTTCGCTCACAATCTTCGGATACCTTTGGGCGATCTCGACGACGGATATCGTGCTGATCGCGATTTTCGCGTTCCTTAACATGACGCTGTTCTTCAGCTGCTACAACGGCGTGTGGACATCGTTCTTCGCCGAGCAATTCCCGGCACCCGTCCGGTTCACCGGCATGGCCGTCAGCAACCAGCTCGGCAACCTACTTGCCGGATTCGCCCCGATGGTCGCGGCGATTCTCCTCAAGCCGGGCCCGTCGGGCTGGCTTCCGGTGGCAATCTTTGGCGCGGTTGCCGCAGGCATTGCCGCGGTCGCGGTGATCGGGCTGCGCGAGACCTCCAAGACACCGACGGAACTGCTCGGTGGCCCCCGGGCGGCGGACCAGGTGCGTCAACTGGACACCGTCACGACCGCCTGATCCGGCTCCCACGTGAGCCAGCCCTGGCTGGCTCACCTGGGCTCACTCGTTTCCGGCATCGGCGCCCAGCAGGGCACGCGCCTGGAGGATCGCTTGTTCGACGTCGTCGTTGAGGTCTCCGGTGGGGAGTGAGCCGAGTTCACCGCGGAGCAGGCCGACGTCCTTGAGAAGCAGGTCGTACTGGACGTCGACGAGGTTGTCGCTCATCCAGCTCTGCCCAGTGGAGACGCCGATGACCTCGAAGAGGTCCCCGGCGGGTACTCCGTGTTCGGCTGCGAGGTTGAGCATCCGAGCTGTGGCGGCCAGGTTGTAGGTAGCCAGGGCGTTGTTGAGGAGTTTCACCAAGGCCGGCTGGCCATAGGACTGCATCCGGAAGACGCGGCCGGAGATGTCAGCCAGCAGCCTGCCCTCGGCATCGGTGGGGGCGGGGCCGGCGAGGAAGATGGTCATCGAACCGTGGCGTGCACCCTGGGGGCCGCCTGAGACCGGGGCTTCGAACGCGCGCCAGGACTCTGGAGCCGATGCAAAAATCCTCCTGGCATCCGCGGGTGCGAGCGTGGTGTGGACGAAGACGGTCAGCGGCCGTTCGGTGTGGTCTTTGAGGGCCTCGAACACGGAGGAGACCTGGTCGGCCAACCGCACCGCAATGTGGACGCTGTCGACCGACGACCAGTCAACAGCGGCGAGGTCGTTGCCGGCAGGTGATTTGTTCTCGTCCGACCACTCGCGGATGCGGTCCTGGTTGAAGTCGTAGCCATAGACCGCTTGTCCCAGCTCGGCGAGGTGTGCGCCGATGTTTCCGCCGATGGGTCCGAGTCCTATTACCAAATGCATGAGCGTTCCTTGAGTGTGAGGGAGGAGATTGTGGAGGGCGAGGGGCGGAGGAGCATCTCAGTGCGTGGGTGAATCCGGGGTCAGACCGCGCTCTGCCATGACCTCCTTGACGAGGGTCAGTGCGTTGAGTACGCGCGGGAACCCGATGTAGGGGATGCAATGGATCAGGGCACCGACGATCTTCTCTTTGGTCAGGCCCACGTTGAAACCTGTGTTGATGTGCAACTTCAACTGGGGCTCGGTGCCCAGGGCAACCAGCGTGGAGATGGTCACCATTGTCTGCTCCTGCTGGGTCAGGGCAGTCCGGGAGTAGATGTCCCCGAAGGCGAAGGAGACGATGTAGTCGGACAGGTCCTCGTCCAGGCTCCTGTAGGACTCGACGAGCTTGACGTGGTCGAACGTGTTGGCGTGTTCCGTGGAGACGAGTTCCATCATGCGGTCGAGTCCGCGCTGGTAACGATCTGTGGCCATGTCGGCGCTCCTAAAAGTGCGTAGGGTGGTTGTGGGTTTGTCGGGTGGGTTGCTTCAACCACCCGCGAAACGCTACGTTGCGTAGCGTTATTAACATTAGCGCTTCTGGCGCGGAACGGGAAGGGGCGTGGATGTGGCTAACCCCACAGTGACGGGCGAGGACGGGACAGCCGCGGCCCCTCAACCCGCGGACACGGGTCGGCGCGCGCGGACGGAGAAGTTGATTCTTGCCGCCACGAGGGAAATGCTCGCGGAGTCTGGGGTCAACGGCCTGACTGTCGAGGGCGTGGCGAACCGTTCCGGCGTGGCCAAGACGACCATCTACCGCCGGTATCGGTCGAAGACCGACCTCGCACTGGCCGTCCTGCTGGACTCGGTCGAGTACCTGGGGACGACGCCGGATGTCGGGGATACGTACGCCGAACTGGCGGCAGTGGTTGACCGCACCATCGAGCTCCTTAGCTCCACCCTGATAGGCCGCATCATGCAGGGCCTCGTATCGGAGGTCGCTGCGGACCCGGAACTTGCGCGTGCTTACCGGGAGCGGGTGGTGAACCGCCGGGTGGCAGATGTACGCCTCCTGGTGGAGCGGGGCATCTCCCGAGGAGACCTGAGCCCGGACGTCGACGCCGAGATGCTCACCGACCTCCTGCTGGGGCCGATCTACTACCGGTTCTTCCTGAGTGGCTCGCCGCTGGATGAAGGCTTTGGGGTCCGGCTGGTCAGCACGCTGTTTTCGCGCCGACCCGCCCACGGGGGCACGCCGTAGAAGCGATGACGGCGCGGGGGCCCGTGCCGACGTCGGTCCCCGGACTGTCATTCGAAAACGACGGTCCAGCGTGCCTTACATGGGCACGGGCATGTATAGCCCGGGCAGCAGCTCCGGGTGTGCCGGGACGAAGAGCGCGAAAACGATCAGCGAGACACCGGTTATCCGGCTGAAGGCGGGCCCGTATTTCCATGTCTTCTCCAGGAAGATAACTACCGTGAGCACGGCCATCCACGCCAGGTTCATCACGCCCACGGCAATCAGCACCACCATGAGCCCCCAACAGCAGCCGACGCAGTACACGCCGTGGTACATGCCGACGCGGACGTCCCGCAAGCGGCCCTTGTACCCGGACACGTGCAACAGGAAGGCTATGGGCGACCGGCAGTGCCTGAGGCAAAAGTCCTTCAGCGGGGTGAGCTGGTAGGCGCCGGCCGCCACCAGCACGGCACCTCCCACCCAGGGCGCGATATCCGGCGCGTCCTCAGCCAGCAGTCCGGCGAGCGCCGCGGCCGCGTAGGCCACGACGCCGAATCCGATCCATGTCAGAAGGTAGCCGCCTACCAGGGCCGTTGTCCGGATGGCCCTGACCCGGCGGCTGCGCACGGCGCGGATGGATCTGAGATACGTCGAAGTCAGGGGCGCCAGCGCCGGCAACATCATGGCTGCCATCATCAGCGTCCACACCGCCAGGAAACCCCAGAGCCTCAATCCCATCGTTCCCGGGCCCGTGGACATGTCGGAAAGGCCTAGGAACGTCAGGTACCAGGCCAGCGCGGCGCACCCGATCAGCGCCAATTCTCCGGCATGGTGGCCAGCTGTCAGGCGGCTCCTGCCCGGCACCTAAGCGGACCAGGCGAAGGGGGCCGAGAAGGAGTTCTTCCCGGCGTTATCCCAGGTCATCCCGAACACGTCGACGCGGGCGGTGCTGGATGTGCCGGCTGCCAGAGTGTCGGCCGGGAATCCGACCCCGCTAATTTTCACTCCTCGCCCTGTGGAATCAAATGGATTCATGAAGTCCTCGACCACCATCTCGACTGCACTGCCAATACGCACCTGGTGGACACGCCCGTCGTCGGCGTAGGCCATCTCCAGGGACTCCATGCCCGCCATTTCACCGATCAAGGGTGCGAGGCCCTCCATCGGTCCGCCGAGCTGGCCGCCGAAGACTGCACCGAGCGCTTCGGCCTGCTCGGCGGAGGCGGCGGCGTCCATCAGGAGACCGACCTTCCAGCCCCCCTCACTCATCAGGGCCGGGGTATCGGCGAGGACGCAGACTGTCAGACCGCCGACGTCGACACCGTTGACTTCACCGGTTTCCACGTGGAAGGCCAAGGCCACGTTGCAGCGGTCATTGTCCGCCGGTGCCGTCTGTCCTGTCGCCGTACACGGGCAGACCATATCGCAATTGCAATTCTCAAAATATGTACCCTCGACATGCCACGGCATTTAGGGCTCCTTTCGAAGAGGCCCCCCAAAACAAATCCTCCTCGCGGCCCTGAACAGTGTCAACGCCATGCGGACACCCATGCGAAGGACACTCTCGGGCGGCCCCGCGCATCGAATAAAGGGGCGCGGGTCGTCCGGCCGGAATGGGCGCCAGGGCGACTTTTTACGTCTGCCCAGCGGTGCAACACCGCTGTTAGCTGGCCGGCGTCACGACGTCCTCCAGCATTGACCTGTCGAAGAATCGGACCTCACCCGTTGCCTGGAAAAACACCGGGACGACCGAGGTGCTCGGGTCCTTCGAGGTTTCGTAGATCTCAGGCGCGCCCCCGTGTTTGCGCGCGATGGTTCCAACCAGGTCAGTGCCGCGAACCCGGACGGTTCGATATTTGTAGCTCATGTGGACCCCTTCGTCTGCCGACCCCTTCGTCTGCCAAGCCAAACCCTACTCCTGAAAAAGTGTCAGCCACGCCGTTGCACGCGTGCCAGAATCCTCATATGACCAAGGAACGAAGTGAACTGAAGAGCACCGGATACGAGATCTTCATCGGTATCCTTTCGATCCTGTCGATTGTCAATCTCGTGCTCTTGTATGTCGTGCAGGACCAATACCTCGACACGGTGCTCACCGTGATGAACGCCATTTTCAGTGTGATCTTCCTTGCGGACTTCCTCTACCGGATCGTCACCGCGCCATCGGCCGGCGCCTATTTCTTCAAACACTTCGGCTGGGCCGACCTGCTGGCCAGCGTGCCTGTCGCGCAATTCAAGATCCTGCGCATCTTCCGGCTGATCCGGGTGTACCGCCTGCTCCGCGATGTCGGCGTCCGCACGATCAGCCGCGCGCTGATCAAGGATCGGGCCGGCAGCTCCCTGTACATCCTGCTGCTCATGGGCATTCTCGTGCTCGAATTCGGCAGCCTCGCCATGCTCCGCGTCGAGCAGTACGCCCCAGGGGCCAACATTACGAACGCCTCCGACGCCATCTGGTACACCATCGTCACGATCTCGACAGTCGGATATGGTGACCAGTATCCGGTCACCGACCCGGGCCGTATGATCGGGGCAGGCATCATTGTCCTCGGTGTCGGCATCTTCGGCACATTCACCGGCTACCTGGCCAACTTCTTTCTGTCTCCCAAGAATCCCGCACCGCCGGTCGATGCCGCCGGGACGGGAACCGCGACGGTCGAAGGACTCCGCCAGCGCCTCGAAGAGTCCGAAGCCAAGCTCACCGAGATCAGAAAGCTGCTTGCCGGGCCAACCGGGTGAACGTTCGTCCCATAGCTGCCGCCATCTGACCCGGCGCCTCTATTGAAGAGCGCTCATGGCGACGGGGGCGTGAACTGGCTGGCGGTAAACTCAGCTCCCTGGGGGTCCCGGATCAGTGCCGTGCGCGTCCACTCGGTCTCGCTTTGGCTAAGGACTTGGGCGCCGAGTCGCTTCGCCTCAACCACCGTCTGGTCCCGGTCGGCAACGGTGAACGAGACGTGCCAGTGCGGCAGTTCGTCGGGGGCCGTGGTCGCGATCCAGGCGATCGCATCCTCGAAGCCAGGTGGAGGGGCCAGCGCTGACTGCCTTTCCCTGATGCCCGGATCGATTGTCGCCTCAAGGTGATCACCGTAACCGGGCCTGCGGATCATCATCGCGAAGCCGAGGTCGTCGACTTGCCAGCCAAACACGTCCTCATAAAACTTGCTGGCCGCGCCGGGGTTAGGCGTGTGGAGATCGCTGAAATTCCAGGACCCCGGCTGATTGGCCACCTGTGCCCCCAAGCGTCGCTTGGCTTGCCAGATGCGGATCCCGACGCCCCCTGGATCGGTCAACGCCGCACTGCGGTATCCGCGTCCTCGACGGATACGTAGGTATTCCATGTCGCGGCACCCCGGGTGTCCGCCATCCCGGCGACGTCCTGGCCATCGAACTTGGCAATCAAGTATCGGCCTGGCGCGCCCGCCGGCACGGCGTCCTCGAACGTCCAGCCAAAGAGGCCGGCATAGAACTCGGCGGCCGCCTCGACGTCGGGCTGCTCGGTGTCGATCCAACACGGTACGCCCTCAGGGTAGGTTCGCTGGGTCATGTCTCGCTCCCGCAGTCCCTTTCGTAGTACCGCCTGGCGTGATCAGTCCTCGGCCGGGGCATCGGCTTCAGCCTCAAGCTCGGCTTCGAGCTCGGCTTCGGCCACTGCGATGACAAAGCCGAGCGCAATGGCGAGGTTTGCTGCCTGCCGCCACGATCCGGGGAGTGCCGACAATGGGCGCAACTGCGATGACGGTGCCCTGGACATCATCTGCCGTGACGCCGACGTCGACCACCGTACCGGCGTTGAGCAGGTAGGAGGCGGGTGGAGCGTCGACGGAGACGAGGGCCGCGATACGGGCCAGCATCAACTCGCGGGGAACAAGGGTGGAGCGTTCGAGCGACACGGCGGTGATGTCGGCGAGGGCGTCGACGACGGGGGTTTCTTCTTCGGCCATGATCATGTCTCCATCTGGATTCGGTGTTGGGTGCCGAGCCGACGGCACGGGCGAGGGGCCCGGCCCGTCTGCAAAGTAGCCCTGTACGTCCCAGGGAGACATCACCCCCGCGGGATGAACCGATCGCCGGCCATCGGACTCCGTAACAGACGGGCCTCGAGCGTGCGAAAGGATCACTTCTCGGTAGCCGCCAAGTAGCGAGGTCGCCTTTGACGCACAATTGCTGACCCGCCCAAAAGGATTTGAGCCCGATGTATCCGTCGGCCCCAATGCCGAGAGATATACCCGTTACGGTGTCGGCTGGAAGAAGGTCTGGATGAAACGTAGGAGTCGGTGAGTCCGTCATATGTGGGGCCGAAATCGGCCATGGGGCGTGGCTGACCCGCGGGCAGCGCATCAAGTAGATCGTTCGTTGCGGATGAGCCGGATGTCAAGAAGCGGCTGCCATGCTTGTCCCATGGATGACCAGGTTGGTGCCGCGCAGCCGCAACCCCGGCCGTCTGCCTATCGGACCGGGCGGATGGAAGCATTCAGCGACGGCGTGTTCGCCATCGCGATAACGCTCCTCATTTTGGAGATTTCGGTCCCTGCCGGCTCCCACGAGAACCTCGTCGGCGCGCTGGTCGACCTGTGGCCGTCGTACTTAGCATACTTGGTCAGCTTCTCGACGATTGGGGCGGTCTGGTTTGCCCACACGGTCATCACCGAATACCTCGACCATGCCGACTCGGTGTTCGTACGGCTGAACCTGTTACTGCTCCTGGTTGTCTCGTTCCTGCCGTTTCCGACGAAGTTGCTGGCCGAATTCATCCACGAAGCCGGGCCCGAGCGGATCGCGGCGACCGTCTACGGCATCAACCTGCTCCTATCGATGATCATGATTTCGGTGACCTGGCGATATGCTGTCCGCGCGCGTCTCGTGCGCCCGGATCTGGCTGATGAGGATGTGAAGACCCTCACCAAACGGCTCACGCCGACGCTGGGCGTGTACGTCGCCATGATCCTGATTGGGCTGGTCCAGCCAGTCATCGCCGTCTTCGGCTATCTGGCACTCGCCCTGTTTATCCTCCTGCCGTTCAGCGCCATCCGGCGCCGTTCCCGTTCCGCTTGACCGGCGGGTAGGCAGAATCGGGGGCTTTGCATTCAAGATTCCTGTCGATGCGCTGTGGCCGCCACGGCGGGCTGAGCATCGGTTCATCCCATGGGGGTGATGTCGTCCTCCGCTTTCGAGGGTTACGTTGATGTCGAGTCGCAGCGACCGGCCCCGGTCGCGCCACTCGCCATACAATCACCGCAACCAGATGGAGACATGGCCATGGCCGAAGAAGAAACCCCGATCCTGGACGCCCTCGCCGACCTCACCGCCGTATCGGTTGAACGCTCGACGCTTGATCCTCGCGAGTTGATGCTGGCCCGGATCGCTGCCCTCGCCGCCGTCGACGCCCCGGCCGCGTCCTACTTTTTCAATGCCAGTACCGCGATGGATGTCGGCATCACCAGTGAGGACATCCAGGGCATCCTGATCGCTGTTGCCCCAATCGTCGGCACCCCCCGGATCGTGGCGGCAACCGGCAACCTAGCCAGCGCCCTGGGCTTCGCCCTCGAATTGACCGAGGCTATGGCCGAGGCAGAAGCGGAAGCCGAGGGCTAATCCGGTCCGGACCACGGCGCCGTGGCGCGCGGGCTCGTGGAGGGGAACCTGCACGGGCGGCATATCGCCTTCGGGCTACGCCGGAATGATCCTCGTCCCGGTCTGTGCAGACGACGTCGTGGGGTCCGGTGCTGACGTTCTCCTCTCCGGTCCACGCATTCCGGCTCAATGTGGCAGGGGACGCGTAGATTTGCCCCGGGTGGTTATGACCGGTTTGGATCGCACGGATAGGCAGTTATTTCTGGCCCCACCTCGTGACTCGCCGGCACCCTGGTGGATGGAGCCGAGAGTGGAGTTGGTCGCGCGGATCCGAAGCGAGGCCCGGGCATGTCGGTTCGTGGCCTTGCGGTCCTCCGCAGGGTTCACTGGGGTCGTGTCGGCCGATCAGGACGAAGCGGCTTCGATGAACTTCTCGTCACCCACCTTCACGGCCTTGACACCGGACGCTGTCTCCGGACGGTGTGGGGCAGGACCGACCCGTCAAAGGCAAGCGGCCTTTCGCACCCGGACCGGGGCGCTGGCCAAACCGGTAGCGAAGGTCCAACTCTTGCCCCGGCAGGCACACACGGGCAGTGCCAAAAGTCATTGGTTCGGCGAAGAACCCTGGCAGGCAGCCGGGCCGGGGAGGCCCAGCTAGGTTGGCTCGGTGAGCAGCTTTCTGATCTCGGTGAGCTTGGCTTCGGACTCTTCGAGGCGCAGGCGGAGTGCTTCGACCGTCGCGCTGGTGTTGGCCGCATCGACGGGCGGTGCGGGTTCCTTCTTCCGGGGAGCCAGGAAGAAGTTGGCCAGGTAGCCGGTGAAGGTGCCGAAGATGCCGACACCGACGACGATGATGCCCGTACCGAGAATACGGCCGGCACCGGTGACCGGATACTGGTCACCGTATCCCACTGTCGAGATCGTGACGATCGTGTACCAGATGGCGTCCGAGGCCGTCGTGATATTGGCCCCCGGCGCATACTGCTCGATGCGGAGCATCGTGAGGCTTCCGAATTCCAGTACGAAAATGCCCATGAGCAGCAGGATGTACAGGGAGCTGCCGGCCCGGTCTTTGCTCAGTGCGCGGCCGATTGTCCGGATGCCGACGTCGCGGAGCAGGCGGTACACCCGGATCAGCCGGAAGATGCGCAGGAACTTGAGTTGCGCGAAGGGCATGCTGGCCAGCAGGTCGGCCCAGCCGAAGTGCCTGAAGAAATAGGCGCCCGCCGATGGCGCGGTGAGGATCCGGTAGAGGAAGTCGGCGAGGAAGATCACGCTGAAAAGGGCGTTCATCACCTCGAGCACGGTGTCGAGCGACTGCTCCCGCGCGGCATACACGAGCACGAGATTGACGATCGACAGGAGCGAAAGTATTCCGATGAAGATCTCATATCCGATGCTCTTCAGTTCACTGCGTTCCCTGGTCATGTGAGGATTCTGGCACGAAAGCACTCAAGTACCCGACACTTTTTGCCCTTCTCTGACCGGACCGCAGTGCCGCTGTTCAACAGCCTGGCGCGCAAGTACCCGGCCTGGGGCCTCGCCGGGATCGAGGCAGGCGCATGGTCTAAATGTCGTTAGCCGCTCCCCGACGGCGACGACCGCTGCATGCACGCCGCCACGAAAATTCCCCTGCATTAAGTAGTCTTACTATGCAAGCTTCCAGCAGAGTCGAGGAGGTTAAAGTGGCCGGACATTTGGAGTTGGAGCACTCGCTGCAGAGTGGTGGCGGCGTTCTGATCGTGGACGCTGAGAAGTCTTTGACAGGTACTTCGGACGCCGGTCTGGAAAGATCCGTTATGGGCCGAGCCGTTGCCTGGTCAGGCACATGCGGCCGCCCTCAACCAAAGGTGGGGTAGCAATGGTGCCAGGTTCAAAATCCGAAAAGAAACGCGGGGTCCTTTTCGACGTCGACGGGACCTTGATTGACTCCAGCTATTTCCATGCCCTTGCCTGGTGGCAGGCGTTCCGGGGGGAGGGGCTGGACATCCAGATCTCGGCTATCCACCGCTGCGTCGGCATGGGCGGCGACAAGCTCATCGAACACTTGGTCCCCGGGTGCACCACGGACATGCAGGAAGACCTCAAATCCGCGCACGGCGCCGTGTTCTCCACGTTTTGGCCTTCCCTGCGCCCCTTCGACTCTGCCCGGGACCTCCTGGCCGCATGCTCCGGCGCCGGGCTGGCCGTGGGTTTGGCATCATCAGCGCAGGAGCGCGACCTGGACGTCGCCCGGCGCCTCCTGGACGCCGGCACGTCCATCGATGCGTGGACCAGTTCCAACGACGCCGACGAGAGCAAGCCCGCTCCCGACATTCTGCTGGCGTGCCTGGACAAGCTTGAGCTCAGCCCGGCGGACGTCGTGTTTGTCGGCGACGCCGTCTGGGACGTGTTGGCCGCAGCGGCAATCGGAGTTCCCGCCATTGCCCTGACCTGTGGCGGAATCAGCGAAGCCGAGCTGCGGGAGGCCGGTGCCGCCGAGGTTTACGACAATCCGCGGCACCTGTTGGAGAACCTTGGAAGCAGCGCGATTGGAAAGCTGAGCGCCTGAGGCCTTCCGCCCGTGCGGCTTCCAACGCCTGAACGGCCGCCGAGGCAGCACGGTCTGGAATTCTCAGTCCGTGCTGCCCGGCGGGTGTCCTGCCTGTCTTTACTTGGACGCCGCGGCTGTCAGTTCGCCCCGGCGCCGACGCCTGCCTCGACGGCCGGGCCGCCTGTGGCGCCGGCAAGGCGCAGCCAGGTGTCCACCACGGTGTCGGGGTTCAAGGAAACCGAATCGATGCCTTCCTCGACCAGCCACTCGGCGAAGTCCGCGTGATCGCTCGGACCCTGGCCGCAGATGCCGACATATTTGCCGCGCGCCTTGCAGGCCGCGATGGCCATGCTCAGGAGCTTTTTGACGGCCGGATCGCGTTCATCGAAGCCGCCCGAGACAATCGCGGAGTCCCGGTCCAGGCCCAGGGCCAGCTGGGTCATGTCGTTGGAGCCGATGGAGAACCCGTCAAAGTAGTCCAGGAACTCATCGGCGAGCAGCGCGTTGGATGGGATCTCGCACATCATGATCACGTCGAGGCCGTTCTCGCCGCGGGTGAGGCCGTTCTCCCCCAGCAGTTCGATAACGCCGCGGGCCTCGTCCAGGGTCCGTACGAACGGGATCATTAGCTTGACGTTGGTCAGGCCCATCTCGTTGCGGACAAAGGACAGGGCCTCACACTCGAGGTCGAAGCAGTCCCGGAAGGACGGCTCGAGGTACCGTGAGGCGCCGCGGAAGCCGATCATCGGGTTCTCTTCGTGCGGCTCGTAGGCGGGCCCGCCGATCAGGTTGGCGTACTCGTTGGACTTGAAGTCGGACATGCGCACAATCACGGGTTCCGGCGCGAAGGCGGCGGCGATGGTGGACACGCCCTCGGCCAGGCGCTTGATGTAGTAGTCGCGCGGGCTCTCGTACGCTGCGATGCGCTCACGGATTTCCGTGGCGACGTCCGCCGGCTGCTCGTCGAGGTTCAGCAGTGCCTTGGGGTGGATGCCGATCTGGCGGTTGATGATGAATTCGAGCCGGGCCAGGCCCACTCCGTGGTTGGGCAGTTGCGCGAACGTGAAAGCCTGCTCCGGGGTGCCCACGTTCATCATGACCTTGACGGGGGCCTCGGGCAGCTGGGTGATCTCGGTTTCCTCGACGCTGAAGTCCAGGAGCCCTTCGTAGATCACGCCGGTTTCACCGTCGGCGCAGGACACGGTCACGTCGAGGCCGTCGGAGAGGGCATCGGTGGCGTCCCCGGTGCCGACGACGGCGGGAATCCCCAGTTCCCGGGCAATGATGGCCGCGTGGCACGTGCGCCCGCCGCGGTTGGTCACGATGGCGGAGGCACGCTTCATGATCGGTTCCCAGTCCGGGTCGGTCATGTCGGCGACGAGGACATCACCGGTTTTGAAGGCGGCCATCTGGTCGATCGCGGTGAGGATGCGGACGCTGCCCGCGCCGATGCGCTGGCCAATGGCGCGGCCCTCGACCAGCACCCGGCCGGTCCCGTTGAGCCGGAACCGGCTCAGGCTGCCGGAGGCCCGGCGGGACTGCACGGTCTCCGGGCGCGCCTGCAGGATGTACAGGCCGCCGTCGATCCCGTCCTTGCCCCATTCGATGTCCATGGGGCGGCCATAGTGGTTCTCGATGGCGACGGCGTGCCGGGCGAGCTGCTCGACGTCGTCGTCAGTGAGGCTGAAGCGGTTCCGCAGGGACGCCTCGACCGGCACGAAGTCGATGGTGCGGCCGATTTCGCGGCTGCTCGTGTAGGTCATCTGCAGGGCCTTCTCGCCCAGTCCGCGCTTGAGGATTGCGGGCCGGCCGGCCTGCAGCGCGGGCTTGTAGACGTAGAACTCGTCGGGGTTGACGGCGCCCTGGACGACAGCCTCGCCGAGGCCGTAGGAGGACGTGACGAACACGGCGTCCTGGAACCCGGACTCTGTGTCCATGGTGAACATGACGCCGGAGGCGCCGACGTCGGAGCGCACCATGCGCTGGATGCCGGCCGAGAGCGCCACCTCGGCGTGCTCGAACTTGTGGTGCACCCGGTAGGCGATCGCCCGGTCGTTGTAGAGGGACGCGAACACGTCCTTGATGGCGAGCAGGATGTTCTCGATGCCGCGGACGTTCAGGAAGGTTTCCTGCTGCCCGGCGAAGGAGGCATCAGGGAGGTCTTCCGCCGTGGCGCTGGAACGGACGGCCCAGGACAGGTCCTCAGAGCCGCCGTGCTTGTCCACCAGCTGCTGGTAGGAGTTCCGGATCTGCGCTTCGAAGTCAGGCAGGAAGGGCGTTTCGCGCATGAGGGCCCGGATCTCCTGCCCGGCGGCTGCCAGGGCGGTGACGTCATCGGTGTCCAGGCCGACAAGCCGGTCGGCGATCTTCTGGTCAAGGCCCGAATCCGCCAGGAAGTTGCGGTAGGCATCCGCGGTGGTGGCGAAGCCGTCGGGAACCTGGACGCCGGCGGAGGTCAGGTTCTGCACCATCTCACCGAGGGAGGCGTTCTTCCCGCCCACCCGGTCCAGGTCCTTGAGTCCGAGTTCTGAGAACCACAGGATGTCTGTCGTCATAGTTACTGCTCCTTTGCAGATGATGGCATGCAAGTGCGCCGCCCCGCTTGCGGCGATGGCCGGTTGATGGGCGCAAGTCCTGTCCACAGTGACAGGTCTCCAGCGCACTTTCCACATGACGTGCGCCACACTAAGTTTGTGAAACTTTTCTCTAATGCTTGAGGTTCATCCGCTGCAGGATGGTTGCCGCCATTTCCTCGACGGACACCGTGGCCGAATTCAGGTACGGAATCCTATGGGAGACGTACAGCTGTTCGGCGCTGCGCAGCTCGAAGCCGCACTGCCGCAGCGACGCGTAGGGTGAACCCCGGCGCCGTTCGGTGCGGATCTGGCTCAGGCGCAGGGGGTTGGAGGAGAGCCCGAAACACTTCTCAACGAAAGGCCTCAGCGGCTTGGGGAGCCCTTCGCGTTCAAAGTCTTCGTCCACCAGCGGGAAGTTGGCGGCGAAAATGCCGTGCTGCAGGGCCAAGTACATGGTGGTGGGCGTTTTTCCGCAGCGGGACGGCGCCACCAGGATGACTTGGGCCTTTTCGAGCGCCCGCAGGCTTTGGCCGTCGTCGTGTTCCATGGCGTATTCGACGGCGGCCATCCGGGATTGATACCGCTCCGCATTGCCCAGGCCATGGGCCCTGCCGGGTTCGCCGCTGGCCGGCGAACCCAGGGCCCGCTCCAGCTGTCCGACATGTGTCCCGATGAGATCCACGATGATTCCCTGGCACGTACCCAGGACCTGGCGGATATCGCTGCTTACCGCGGTGGAAAAGACGATCGGCTGCAGGCCAGTGGCGGCCAGTTTGTCGATAGTGCCGACCACCGTCCTGGCCTGTTCGACCGTGGTGATGAAGGGGACCGTGATGCGGTCAAAGTGGTTCGCGGGGAACTGCGTCAGCAAAGTGTTGCCGAGCGTTTCCGCGGTGATGCCGGTGCTGTCCGAAAGGAAGTAGACAGGCCGAAGATCGTCTTTGGTCATGAACGCATTCTCCCCCACGCCGGGACCGGTCCGGTATCGGGCAGCCGGCGGGTCCCTACCCCGCCTCCGGTCCCGGACGTAGACTGCTCGCTTACAACGCCACCAGCTATTCGGGAGATCGACATGAACTATGCAGGGACCGGGAACGAGAAGGCCGTCACGGCAAGTGACCTTAACCGGACACATGTCGGACTGACCGTGAGCTTCCAGCCGGACGAATTTACCGTGGTCTTCGGCCGGATTGGCGCCATTGCGCGCAAAGAGGGTGGTGTGACCATCGCGCTGGCAGGGGTGGACGGTGCGGGTGGCCTGGCGTCCCATTACAGCCTGCCTCCCGCCCAACAGGTCTACGTCCAGCCGGACATGCTCACCAATACGGAGACGACCATCAAGGATTTGTTCGGCAAGGTGCAGGAGAATCTGCGGAGCCACAAGGGAGATCAGCGGCCGGACACCGTGTAGGGCGTCACTGACCCCTGACACGGTCACAGTGCTACGTGTTGAGGTCCCAGTGGACACGGATCGCTTCGGCAACCGGTCCGGCGGTGACATCAATCCGGAAAGCAACGGGCGCGGTCCCAGTCTCTTCGATGACAGCGTCATGGTAAACGCGGCCGCAAGAGGAGCACAAGGTGTAGAGATCCTCGTCCTCAGGCCAGGTAGCCAGCCCCGCGGGCACGGGAACGTTTCCGCCAATGTGAACGGGCATGCCCTGTGAGTTGGCCTGAATCAATCCCTCGCTGCTGACGGTATTGCCGCATACGCAGGTGATGGTGGTGACGTCATGATCAATGACCTCGGCGAATTCGGTATCCATGATCAGTTCCCCTCAGGTTCCGCAGAAGGTCCGGTACGGGCCAAAGCTTTCCGGGGCGGCAGCGGCGTAGCGCTCGAGGCCGGACCGCTCGTCGAAAGGCGAGGCGACTGCGTCCAGCAGCCGTGCCAGCGGATCCAGGTTTCCGACGGTAGCGGCCGCCAGGGCCTCCTCCACCAGGTGGTTCCGCGGGATGTAGACCGGGTTGACCCGGTCCATGGCGTCAGCATCCGGTGCCAAGGCACGCCATCGCCCCACCCAGGCATCGAAAGCTGCCGTGTCCTGAGCCTGGCCCCGGGCGGCTTCGGCACGGCCGCGGGCGGCATTGCCGAGGTGCCGGAAAAACGAGGTGTAGTCGGCCCGTGACTCCTGCATTAAAGCCACAAGTTCGTCCACGAGAGGCGAGGCCACGTCGTCGTCGAGCCCGTCACGGAACCCCAGCTTGGCCTTCATGCCTGCCGACCAGGCGTCACTGTACTGCCGGCGGAACTCGCCGAGTGCTCCCACCGCGAGCTCGACCGCCTGCTCCTCGTCGTCGTGGAGCAGGGGCAGAAGCGACTCCGCGAGCCGGGCAAGATTCCACTCCGCCACCACCGGCTGGTTGCGGTAGGCGTAGCGCCCGCTCTCGTCGATCGAACTGTAGACGGCGGCCGGGTCGAAGCCTTCCATGAAGGCACACGGCCCGTAGTCGATCGTTTCGCCCGAAATCGTCATGTTGTCGGTGTTCATGACCCCGTGAACGAATCCGACGAGCATCCACTGGGCCACCAGCGAAGCCTGGGCGGATATGACCCCTTGGAAGAGTGCGAGATATCGGTTCCCGGCCTTCGCGGCGGCGGGGTGGTGACGGGTCAGGGCGTAGTCGGCGAGGCGGCGAAGGAGGCCGATGTCGCCCGTAGACCGGGCGTACTGGAAGCTGCCGACGCGCAGGTGGCTGCTGGCTATCCGGGTCAGAATGGCGCCGGGCAGGAGCGTCTCGCGCTGCACCGAACGTCCCGTCGCGACGACGGCGAGGGACCGGGTCGTGGGGATGTGCAGCGCGTGCATCGACTCGCTCACGATGTATTCGCGCAGCATGGGACCGACCACCGCCTGGCCGTCCCCGTTGCGGGCAAACGGCGTGCGTCCTGATCCCTTGAGGTGGACGTCGCGGAGCTGCCCGTCCGCGTGCCCGATCTCGCCCAGCAGGAGTGCGCGCCCGTCGCCGAGCCGGGGCGCGTACCAGCCAAACTGGTGGCCGGCGTAGGCCTGCGCCACCGGACTGGCATGGGCAGGGACGGCGTTGCCGGTCAACAGACGCAGACCCTCCGGACTCCGGAGGAAGGCCGGATCGAGGCCCAGCTCAGCGCCGAGGTGCTCGTTGAGCACCAAAAGGTGCGGCTCGGGCGCCTCCTCCGCGCGCCAGGGAATGGCCATCTCCTGGAACTCCCGGGCGAAGCGGCCATCAAATGTGACGGTTGAATGCGCTGTGCCACTCATCTTTCAAGGATACCGGCCACAGCGTCAGCAATGCCGCTGGTCGCGGCGGAGCAGATTCGGGCCGGTGCCATGACGTGGCGCGGAGCTGGTGGCAGGATGGGCGCATGGAACTGCACATCACGGGCGACGCCGCCGCCGACCAACTGCTCAGCAATGACGCGTTCGCACTCCTTGTGGGCATGCTGCTTGACCAGCAGGTGACCATGGAGTCTGCGTTTGCCGGACCCGAAAAGATCCGGACGCGCATCGGGTCCATGGCCCCTGCCGCAATCGCCGAATACGACCCTGCCGGCTTCGTTGAGATCTTCAAGGAGCGTCCATCCATCCACCGCTTCCCCAGCTCCATGGCCGGCCGCGTCCAGGACCTCGCTGCGACCGTCCAAGGCGATTGGAATGGGGACGCAACTGCCATCTGGAACCAGGACGACCCGGACGGTGAGGAAGTGCTGCGCAGGTTGAAGGGCTTGCCCGGCTTCGGAGAGCAAAAGGCCAGGATCTTCCTTGCACTGCTAGGCAAGCAGTGCGGCCTGCAGGCGCCAGGCTGGCGTGAGGCCGCCGGCCCCTATGGCCAGGAGAGCGCATTTCTTTCTGTCGCCGACATCGTGGACCCCGAGTCGCTGAAAAGAGTGCGCGCCAGCAAGCAGGCCGCCAAGGCCGCCATCAAAGCCGCGAAGGCATCCGAGCGCTGATACGGAGGTCCGGGATCAGAGGCTTCCAACGGCTTCGCCGGGGAACACGATTCCGAGCTGGTTCCTGATGGCGTCGGCGACGGCCATGGTCCGGATGGATTCGGCGAGCGGCCGCTGGGGAACCTCCAGCCGCCCTGCCGCAATGGCGCGGGCGACGGCGGCAGCCTCGAAGTGCAGGCCCCCGAAGTGTGCTCCGGCCGGCTCCTCATAGGCCAGCCGGGTACCGTCCGGGAAGCGGACGCTGAACTTGCCTGGCATGTTGAAGGGCCCGTCAATTGACAGCGAAGCCTCGGTGCCCACAATGGTGGCGGACGTCGGCGTGAAATTGTGCAATTGGGTGTTCATCATGGCCTGGCGTCCGCCGGCAAAGGACATGACGGCCGAAAGCTGGGCATTGACTCCGGATTCGTGCGGTTCACCGAGCGCCAGGAGGCGGTCCGGTTCGCCCAGGACGGACGTGATGAGCGAAAGCGGATAGGTCCCCAGGTCCAGCAGTGGCCCGCCCGCCAGAGCCGCGTCGAAGATCCGGTGGCTGCGGTCAAAGTGCTCACCGTATTCGGCGAAGACCGTAGTAAGGTCCCCGAGCATTCCGGAGTCGAGCACTTGCCGGATGACGTCGAACTTGGGCAGGAAAAATGTCCACATGGCTTCGGCGGCGAACAGGCCGGCGGCGGCGGCCCGGCTGGCGATGCCGGCCGCCTGCGCACGGTTGATGCCTATCGGCTTTTCGACCAGAACGTGCTTGCCGGCGTCGAGCGCCATGAGGGCGGCCTCGTAGTGGAAGTTGTGCGGCGTGGCCACGTAGACGATGTCGACGTCGGCGGCCGCCAGCTCCTCATAGCTGCCGAAGGCAGCGGGGATGCCGTGCCGTCCAGCAAAGGCTTCGGAACGGTCCAGCGAGCGGGACCCGATTGCGGCGATAATCTGCGAGGTGTGCGCCTGGACGGATTCCGTAAAGCGCTCCGCAATCCAGCCGGGACCCATGATCCCCCAGCGGAGTGGTGGTGCGGCTCGGGAATCCGGGACCCGGGACACCGGGAGTGAAGAGTTCCCGGTCATATGCCGGCCTCCCTTGTGTTGACATCGATTCGCATGAGACGCATAACCCCTTCCCTGAATTTGTCCTGACATAGTAACAAACCGCTTCATCCGGGAAAAGCCCCTGAAGAGGTAGCCGCTCCACCGCGGCGCCACACACTCGGCCTCCGGCACCCTTCCCGCCGCCCCGCCCGCGGACTTGTCCCTGACCGTGCGCCTCCAGGATGCCCGTCGATACTTTGAGCGCATGTCAAGACAAACTCTTGACTGTCTCGTTAGAGCGCTCTAACGTTGAAGGTGCGTGATCCAGCACCCTCCCGGGAACGCTCCCAATTCAAAGTCCGCCCTCCAGGTCGGCCGAATCGAGGAAGTCAACAATGTCGTTGCACACAGCAAGCTCGCCCGCATCGGGCTCAAAACACCGCGGGTATCTCGCCCGTCTCACTGTCATCTCCACACTCGGCGGACTCCTGTTCGGCTACGACACCGGCGTGATCTCCGGTGCGTTGCTCTACATGCAGGACTCCCTGAGCATGAGCCCGGTCGAAGAGGCCACCGTCGTCAGCGCACTGCTCTTTCCTGGTGCCGCGGTGGGCGCACTGAGCGGCGGCAGGCTCGCCGATAAGCTTGGGCGGCGCGGCACGCTGCTCGTCTGTGCGCTGCTCTTCCTCCTCGGCGCGATAGGCTGCGCCATCGCACCGACCGTCGGGTTCATGGTCGTTGCCCGCGTCATCCTCGGTCTTGGCGTCGGCGCCGCCGCCGTAACGTGCCCCCTCTACCTTGCGGAAATGGCGCCTGCACAACTGCGCGGACGCATGGTCACCATCAACGAACTGATGATCGTGACCGGCCAGATGCTCGCTTTTGCCATCAACGCACTCCTCGACGCCGTCATCCACGACGCCGAAGTCTGGCGCATCATGCTTGGCATTGCCTCCATCCCCGCCATCGCACTCCTGATCGGCATGCTCGCCCTGCCCGAATCGCCGCGCTGGTTCGCTATCCGCGACAGGCTCGACGACAGCCGCCGCATCCTCAACCTCAGCCGCAGCCCTGAGGAAGCCGATTTCGAGTACAAAGAAATCGTTGAGTCCGCGAATACCGCCCGGAACGAGCGCTCCAGCGCCTGGCGCGATCTGAAGAACAATCCCTGGATGCGCCGGCTCCTCTGGGTCGGCATCGGGCTCGCCGCAGCCCAGCAGGCAACGGGCATCAATACCGTGAACTACTACGCCCCCACCATCCTCGAGCGCAGCGGCCTCGGCGTGAGCGCATCGCTCGTGGCGACCATCGCCGTCGGTGTGACGTCGGTGCTGATGACCGTCCTGGGCATCTGGCTGCTGGGCTTCGTCGGGCGCCGCCGCATGCTGGTCATTGGCTTCTCCGGGGTCGTGGCTTCGCAGGCACTCCTCGCAGTCGTCTTCACGCTTCCCCAGTCGGACCTCGTCAGTTACACCATTCTGGCGGCCATGATGCTGTTCGTGGCCTTCGTGCAGTGCTTCATCGGCACGTGCGTGTGGCTATTGCTCTCCGAGATCTTCCCGTTGGCCATCCGTGGCTTCGCGATGGGCATTGCGGTGTTCGCCCTCTGGACCGTGAACGCGGCAATCTCCTTCCTGTTCCCGATCCTCGTCGTGGCCCTGGGCTCAACCGGCACGTTCACCCTGTTCGTGCTGGTGAACATTGTTTCCCTCATCTTCGTGGCGAAATTCGTCCCGGAGACAAAGGGACAGTCGCTGGAAGAGCTGGAGGTGCATTTCCGCACCGGAGGCATACCAATCATCGTGCCCCCCACGGTACCGGGCGAGAAGGCGGTGTCTCTCTGAGAATCGAACGTCCGTAGCCATTGCCGCCAGGGCCTCCCCCACGGGACAGGCATGCGGCCGGCGTCAGGCAGCAGTGGAACCGGCGCGGTTGCCCATGGGGCGGCGGCCGGAACCGCTGTGTTTCCCGCGATACGCTTGCCGGCAGGAGGCCATTTGTCCAGGAGCGAACTGAACCGGCATGGAGCGGCCAAACGCGCCACCATTGAGGATGTGGCGCGCGAAGCCGGCGTATCTCGCGCACTCGTATCCCTGGTGCTGAGGGGTTCACCAAAGGTGAGTGAACAAAAAAAGGAAGCTGTCGCCACCGCCATAGCCGCACTCGACTACCGGCCCAGCAATGCGGCCCGCTCGCTCGCCAGCGGACGGACGCAAACAGTAGGAGTGCTGCTGGACGACCTCTCCAATCCCTGGTTCGTGGAGCTGCTCGACGGCATGCAGAACATCTTCCGGGAGCAGAACCTCCGGATGGTCCTCGGCGATCCCCGCTATCTGGCCCGCCCAGGGGAAAGCCCGGTGTCCGCCTTCATGGAATTGCGCGTCGACGGCCTCGTCATCGCCGGAGACTTCACGGCCGATGAAGACCTCACCCGCGCCACACTGCTCACGCCAGCCGTCGTCGCCGGCACCCGCGCCTTCGACCTCCCGGCAGCGGACCGCGTCACCAACGACGACGCCGCCGGCGCCCGGATGGCCGTCGAGCACCTGATTGGTCTCGGCCACAGCGACATTGCCTTCCTCACCGCTCCCACCGGCTCTGCTACCGTGCGGGCCGACGCCTACCGGGACACCATGACCCGCCACGGCTTCCAGAACTACATCCGAGTGATACCAACGGACTTGAGCGAACATTCCGGCTTTGAGGCAATGAGCCGCCTTATCGACGGCGGCCAGCCCCCCTCAGCGGTCTTTGCCGCCAACGACATCCTCGCCGTCGGTGCGCTCTCGGCCGCCGACGAGCACGGCATCAGCGTGCCGGCACAACTCTCACTGGTCGGATACGACAACACCTATCTCGCCGGGATCCGCCACGTCTCCCTGACCACCGTCGACCCCGTCAGCCGGGACGTAGGCACCCGCGCCGCGGAGCTTCTCCTCGCCCGCATCGCCGACCCCTCCCTGCCGCCACGTACCGAAGTGCTGGCCCCGCGCCTCGTCGTTCGAAGCACCACCGCTCCCGCCGCCCACACCTGACACTCTTGGCCACCCAAGGCGGGCGGCCGGAGGCCACTGCGCTCTGTCATGGTGCAGTGGCCCTGACTAGACTTGAATTGCGCCGGATTAGACGCATGGATTCGTCTCTGGAGGGCAGGATCATGACAGACCGCAGCGACTCCGAATTGCCCGCGGACCAGGCGCCCGCGGACGTGAAACCAGAAGATAAGGAGCTCCGGGGCCGGTACGTCGAAGGAGCGTACGGTAAGGCTGGCGTGCAGAGAGGCCGGCACGCCGAGGACGAGGAAGGCCAATACGTCCAAGGTGACTACGGTGCGGCCGGCAAGGAGGGCGGCCTGCCCGAACCCTTGGGAGACCGAGCCAAGGAATCCGGGCGCTACGTAGCAGCCGACTACGGCGGCGCTGGCACGGCTCCGGGACGCACGGCCGGGTCGGAAATCGGCCAGTACACCGAAGGTGACTACGGCGCGGAAGGTACTGTAGATCCGCTGCGCAAGGCCGGAACAGGTACGCCTGGCGAAAAGCCGCCGGCCACGGACAAGCCCTTCGACACCGGCACCCAGGAGGGCACCTAAAAGCGCCTGCCCGGGGGCAAGCAAGGACGCATCACGAGACTATTCCGGGCTGGTAGGTGCCGGCGCTCCATTCCTGTCCTTGCGGATCGAGGACCCGGCAGCGCCGGGCGCCCCATTGGGTGGCTTCGGGCTCGATCACTGAGGTTCCGCCCGCGGCGAGGGCCTTCTGATGAAAGGCGTCGACGTCTTCGACCAGAAGATACAGTCCCTGGCCGGTTGACTGGCCGATAAGTGGCGGCCGCTGGTAGGCGGCATCGCTACTTGCCACCATTAGCACCGCCTCCCCCATGGAAATCTCGGCGTGCAGCACTGACCCTGCGGGTCCGTCGTGCCGCTGAATAACGCCAAATCCCACGGCCTGGAGCCAGTCCAGGGCTGCGGGTGCGTCACTGTAGCTGAGATAGGCGAATAACTTGGCGTCCATGCCGGAATGCTATTCCCAAGCGCAGCCGTCCGGAACTAGCGTGGCGGAATGAACTCGTCGAAGACCCCCGCCGAGATCCTCAACATAGCCGGCAACGAGGTTCGCATCTCGAGTCCGGACAAGGTGGTGTTCCCCGAACCCGGGCTGACCAAGCTCGACCTGGTCCGCTACTACCTCGCCGTCGCCGACGGTGCGCTGCGGGGCGCAGGCGGCCGGCCCATGGTACTCAAGCGCTTCCCGAAGGGGATCGGCGCTGAGCCGTTCTTTCAGAAACGCGTGCCTGAAAACCACCCCGACTTTATCGACACGGCAACGCTGCACTACGCGTCCGGAACATCAGCCGAAGAGGCCGTCATCCGGGATGCTGCGGGCTTGGCGTGGGTCGTGAATCTTGGATGCCTGGACCTCAACCCGCACCCCGTGCGTGCCGAGGACCTCGAGCACCCGGACGAGCTCCGGGTCGACCTCGACCCGATGCCGGGGGTCGACTGGGCGCAGATCGTCGACGTCGCCTATGTCGCGCGGGAGGTGCTCGACGACGTCGGACTGGTGGGGTGGCCGAAGACGAGCGGTTCGCGGGGACTTCACATCCTCGTGCGCATCGCGCCTCAGTGGTCGTACCGCGACGTGCGGCTCGCCGCAGAGACCCTCGCCCGCGAGGTCGAGAACCGCGCTCCGGGCCTCGCCACCGCGCGGTGGTGGAAGGAGGAGCGCGGCGAGAGTGTGTTCGTCGACTTCAACCAGAACGCCAAGGACCGCACCGTGGCATCGGCGTACTCGATCCGGCCCCTGCCCGACGCCCGGGTCTCGACTCCGCTCACGTGGGACGAGGTTACCTCCACCCGGCCGGAACAATTCACGGTGCCAACGGTGCTTGAGCGCTTCGCGGCGATGGGCGACCCCCACGCCGGGATCGACGATGCGGCAGGGACACTCGACAGGCTCATCAGTCTGGCTGCCGGGCTCGGCCCCGCCGAAAAGCCGCCGCGCGGCGGCGACGGTCTGGGCCGCCGGCAATCGGTAATGCCGCTCATCGAGGTGGCAAGGACCAAGACCAAACCCGAGGCGCTCGCGGCGCTCGAGGAATGGAAGACCCGGCATGCGGACCTCTTATCAGCCCTGCACCCCGCAGACGTACTCGTCGACGGAATGCGGGGATCGAGTTCGCTCTGGTACCGGGTCCGGGTGAACCTGCAACACGTCCCGGAAAATGAGCGTCCGCCGCAGGAGGAGCTCATCGCCGACTACGACCCCTGGGCCGGCAAAGAGTGGCCGGGGCGCCCTGGATCCTGACCGCCGGATCCTGACACCAAGGACGGGGCTCGGGCGTCTTGAGGCTTGTCCAGCTGCGCCAGGGTGTCTGCGTGGCGGTGGGCGACCTTCCATTCGCCATCCTCGCGCCGGTAGATCTGGGTCACGCGCAGTGTGTAGTCCCTCGGCTCTCCGTTTACCGAGGTGCTCGTATGCTCGTACCCAACGGTGTAGGCCATGTCCCCGATCACGTCGGCAGCAATCACCTCGTGCGTGTATGACTTGCAATCCGAGAAGGATGCTTCCAGCTGACGGAAGATGCGCCCCACGTCCTCGGAACCGCTGCCGGACATCCACGCGCCAAGCACGGTAACGGGCTCTCTTCGGGACCAGATGGCGAACCGCGGCGCGGCGTCGCCGTTATGCAGGGCGGTCTCGGCGTCCTTGAGGCGCGACCCAACCCAGGCCATGAAGTCATCCCGCTCACTCACGTCGGACCTCCAAAGGGCTCACTGTCCGTCAACGGCAGGATAGGTCTATCGCCGTCCAGGCCGTCCCGGCCCCGCCATCCTAAGCGTGCCTCGTGGTGGCTGCAAGGGTGGGGGGTTACCTCTGCCCCAGGCAGCTGCGGGCTAGAGGCCTCGCCTCGATTCCAAGCTTTCCGCAAGGGGGTTCAGGCAAGATTCGGTCCGAGGTATGCCAATTGATTGCGGGGTGGTTGTTATGGATGAGAAGCCGAGGCCGAAACTCTCGGCCCTATTTTGGGTGGTTTCCGTTGCCGTTCTGGGTGCACTTGGGGCATTGGGCTGGTATGCGGTGAACGTCATAGCCGCCCTGCTGTCCCCGTCGGTGCGTTGAATATGTATCGACGCTCCTGACACCCAATTCGACGCACACCCGGATTGCGGGATCCATTTTGCGGCCGCCATCGCGGCCAGCGCACATCACCGCCGTCCAACATGGCCAAAGACGCGGCGGGGTGGACGGGCCTGAACGCCAGATGTTCGCGTTAGAAAGTTGATAGCGGCATCGGCTTCCCGACGACGCCGGGCACGCTTACGGTGGGCAAGAGGAGCAGGACACAAGGCCTTCGAAGGGACCCGCCATGCTGATCTGCGCAACTTGCGCCGTGGAACGCGACGAACCTGCCCCGGACATTTGCCCGATCTGCACCGACGAGCGGCAGTATGTACCCGAGGACGGACAAAAGTGGCTCACACTGGACGGGCTCGCGCAGGAGGGCCAGCAAACGGTGTTGACGGAGAACGAGCCGGGCCTTGTCGGGATCCGGACAGAGCCAAGAGTCGGGATCGGCCAGACCGCCCAGCTTGTGGCGACACACAAGGGTTCGCTGTTGTGGGATCCGGTCGGATATGTCGACGACAGCGCTGCGAAGGCAGTGCTCAAGCGGGGCCCGGTCCTGGCGATCGCCGCCAGCCATCCACACATGTTMGGTGTGCAGGTCGAGTGGGCGCATCGGCTCGGCGGCGTCCCCGTACTTGTGGCGGATGCAGACCGGCGATGGCTGGGGCGCAATGATCCGCTCATTAAATACTGGTCCGGCAGTCAACCTATCGCCGAAGGGTTGACCCTGCACCAGACCGGGGGCCATTTCCCGGGCAGCGCGGTGGCGCACTGGGCTGCAGGAGCCGGCGGCAAAGGAGTTCTGCTGACCGGTGACAGCGTGTATCCGAATCCGGACCGTCGCTCCATCGCTTTCATGCGCAGCTACCCGAACCACGTGCCGCTATCCGGCGCGGTGGCGGTGCGAATCGCCGCGCAGCTGGGAGAGCTCAACTTCGACCGGATCTACGGCAACTTCAACAATGTCATCGCGTCCGGCGCCAAGGCCATTCTGCACGATTCTGCACAACGGCACGCTGCTTGGGCGCGCGGCGACTTCGACCATTTGACCTGAGCCGCCCATTTCCCTTTTGCGTTAGCGTGGGATCAAGCGCCTCAATTGACGTCAGAGGTATCCGAGCCATCATGGCGACCAGGAGAACCCCAGGTTCTCACGGCGCTCTCATCCCTTCCCCCTATGGAATCCGAAGAAGCGGAGTAACAGTGAAGGCCATCGTGTACGAAAAGACAGGGCCATCGTCCGCGATGACCCTCCAGGACAGGCCACTGCCGGCACCCGGACCGGGCCAGGTCAGAGTCCGGGTGGTGGTCTCCGGGGTCAATCCCACCGACTGGAAGTCCCGGGCCGCCGGCGGGAGCGGAAGCAGGCTGGAGGCACCAAAAGTGCCCAACCAGGATGGTGCCGGCGTTATCGACGAGGTTGGATCCGGCGTGCCGGGGCTGTCCGTCGGCGATCGTGTTTGGCTCTGGGACGTCGCCTGGGGCGGCACCGAGGGCACAGCCCAGGAGTACGTGGTGGTGCCGGCCGCGCAGGCCGTTGCCCTTCCAGACATGGAGTCCTTCGACACGGGCGCATCCCTGGGGATCCCGGCACTGACGGCACATCGTGCACTGACCTCCAGCCAGGACGGCCCGGCCAGGCTTTCGCCGGGCGCCCTGGAAGGGCGGGTGGTGCTGGTCACCGGTGGCGCGGGTGCGGTCGGGCACGCGGCCATTCAGCTCGCCCGCTGGGCCGGGGCAACCGTCATCGCGACCGTGAGCGGGGAGCGGAAAGGTGAACTTGCCCGCCGGGCCGGCGCGCACAGTGTGATCAACTACCGCACTGCCGACGTCCCACAGGCCGTGCGCGAGGCAGCCCCTGGAGGCGTTGATACGATCGTCGACGTCAATGCTCCGGCGAACATCGGCAATGACCTCAAGGTGGTGAAGCCGGGCGGAACCATTTCCATTTATGCTGCCAACCCCGGTGAATCCTTGGGCATTCCCATTCGCGAGAGCATGGGCAAGAACGTCCAATTCCAGTTCATCCTCACGTACACCGTGACGGAGCAGCAGAAGGCGGCGGCCGTTGCCGCAGTCGCGGATGCGCTGAAAGCGGGGGCATTGCGGGTCGGCGATGAGCACGGACTGCCCCTCACCCGCTTTCGGCTCGAGGAAACCGCGGCAGCGCACGACGCCGTAGAACAAGGCTTCGTCGGGAAGGTCCTGGTCGACGTGTCCGCGGCCTGACCACCTTCTGCGTGTCCGGCGAGGAGCCCGCGACCAGACAATGCGTTCGGCATACTGGTTCCATGCAGGCGACGACGGTGTTGGTCGAAGGTGAGAGTGACCGGCTTGCGGTTGAGGCGCTTTCCTTCCGCCGTGGCCATGACCTGGCAGCCTTGCGGGTGTCGGTCGTACCGATGGGAGGCGCGACCAGCATCGTCCACTTCCTCGACCGCTACGGACCGAATGGCGCAGGCCACCGGTTGTTAGGCCTGTGTGATGCAGGGGAATCCCGTGGCATCGCCCGCGCGCTCGGCCGGGCAGGTATCGGGCCCGGTTCGCTGGCCGAGCTTGGGTTCCACGTCTGCCACGCCGATCTGGAGGACGAACTCATCCGCTGCCTGGGGATCGGTGCCGTGCTCAAAGTCAACGCCGCTCAAGGCGAGCTCGCGTCGTTCCGGCTCCTGCAACGCCAGCCGTCACTGCGAGAGCGGCCAATAACGGCGCAGTTGCGCCGGTTCTTCGGTGGACGCAGCGGCAACAAGGTCCGATACGCGCCACTGCTGGTCGACGCCTTGCCGGCCGGACAGGCGCCTCCGCCGCTCGCCCGCCTCGTTGCATCATTCCCGCTTTGATCCTGCCGCCCAAAGGATCGAATGCCTTCACCGTGTCACGGGCATCCCGCTATCTACGTGCGGCGGTGGATGGACTTGTAGCTCAGGTACGCGTTCAGGCCTTCAATCCCGTACTCGGTGCCAAGGCCGGAATCGTGCCGGCCGCCAAAGGGGGCTGCATGGTTGGAGGCGAAGAAGTTGATGCCCACGGAGCCCGTGTCCATCCGGTCGGCCGCGTTCAGAGCGGCCGCCGCGTCCTGCCCGAACACCAGACCGCCGAGCCCGAACTCGGTGTTGTTAGCCAGCGCCACGGCCTCGTCAACACGGCCATCGGCGTCGTCGTATTTTAGGATGCACAGGACCGGGCCGAAGATCTCCTCACGGGAGATCCGCATCTCCGGAGTGACGTCGGCGAAGACTGTGGGCTGCACGAAATAGCCGCCCTCAAGGCCACCGCCTAACGACGCCGCTCGCCCCCCGGTGGTGACCCGCGCGCCGTCGGCCACGCCCGACTCCACGTACTCCAGCACGGTCCGGTACTGGGACTTCGTTGCGCAAGGGCCGAACACAGTGTCCGCCTCGAGCGGATCACCCTGCTTTCCGGCCGCAATCGTGGCCGTGACCATCTCCACCACTTCGTCATAACGGCTCGCAGGCGCCAGGATCCGGGTCGAGATGTAGCAGGTCTGGCCGGTGTTGCGCATCGACGACCGGATCAGCACCTTGGACATCGCGTCCAGATCCGCATCAGGGAGCACAATGGCGCTGGACTTCCCGCCCAGTTCCAGCGTGACCGGACGCAGCAGTTCCCCGCAGGCCGCGGCAATTTTCCGGCCCACCGGCGTCGATCCCGTGAACGCCACCTTATCGACGCCCGGGTGCTTCACCAGCTGATCCCCCATCCGGCCGGAGCCGGTTACCAGGTTGACCACGCCCGCCGGAACCCCGGCCGCGGCGACGGCCTCGACAATCACCCGGATGGACAGCGGCGTGGGCGACGCCGGCTTGATCACCACGGTGCAGCCTGCCAGCAGAGCCGGCGCCAGTTTGATGACCACCAGGTTGATGGGGAAGTTCCACGGCGCGATCAGCGCGCAGACTCCCAGCGGGTCGCGCCGCACTACTGACTCGCCGCCGCCGCGCGGGAAGGGGCGGACATCCTCATGCTCAAGGTACGCGGCGAGGGTGGCGAAGTACCGGAAGATACCGGCCGCGTTGGCTGCCGCCCCGGCGGATTCGGACACCGGTGAGCCGTTTTCCCGCGAGTTCGTCAGGGCAAGCTCCTGAGCCCGATTCTCCACCTCCTCAGCGATCCGGAGAAGGTAGCTGGCGCGCTCAGACGGGGTAAGCCGGGGCCACTCGCCCTGAAAGGCACGCTGGGCAGAGCCGACGGCGGCGTCCAGGTCTTCCGGCGTTCCGTCCGGCACCGAGCCCCACACTTCGCCCGTAGCGGGGTCGGTCACCGGGTTGCGGCCGGTGCCCCGCGAAGGCTGCCACGCGCCGTCGACAAAGATCGTATCCACATGCGTATGCGGCAGGGACAGCTCCGTCCGGGCTACCAGGGCAGGAGCATCATGCGTGGCGGAGGTCATCGGATCACCGCCGTCTTAAGAAGGGCGTTGGATCGGTTTAGGTCCGCGGCGGCCATATCGTGGGCGGCCTGGGTGATGAGTTCGGGCACGATCTCGGTGGCCAGCCTGTCGGTGTACGTGGCCGGGTCCATGGCGAACCACGAGGAGGCGAGGGCGATCCCGGCGCGGTCGAAGCGCCATAGCCTGTCGGCATCGCGCATCAGGGCGTCTTCCAGGGACCGGGCCACCGGCCGGGTGTCGTGGCCGTCGATGATCTCGCAGACGCGCTCAATGAATTCGGTGGAGTATCCCAGGGCGGGGAGAACCCGGCGGGCCACGTCGCAGCCCTGCTGCTCGTGTTCGTAGCGGATGGCAGCCTTCCGCCAGTCACCGGTGAAGCCCTCGGATATGATGCGGGATTCATCAACGTGGGCCCAGCCAGTGTCGTGCAGCACGGTGGCCACGCGCACCAGTTCAGCGTCGGCGCCGGGATAGGCCCGGCACAGCCGTTCGGCGTAGGCCAAGGAAATCGGCAAGTGGATGTCGTTTCCGCGCGTCCGCGTCTCATGGACCACGGCCCTCCACAGCGCGTCGAGTTCCTGAACGGCAGCCGGGGTATTGCAGATCGCGGTGGTGTCTACCGGACCAGCCGCGGGAACAGGCCGGACGCTGTACTCCGCGGCAAAGGCCTGGGCCGGCACGTCCACCGGTTCAGCGGCGGGGCTGGCTGCGACCGGAGTCTTGGGGGTGCTCATAATGCTCCTTCGGGTGGGCCGGCGTACTGTCTGAGTGCAGTTAGCTGTCCGTGGTGATGGTCTTGAGTTGCGTGGCGGGGTCCGCCGCGGCGTCGGCAGGGATGTTCTGGCCCTTTGCCAGTGCGTTCTTGACGGCCATGAAGTCCAGCGGGGCGTTGACGCAGTCCGCGGCGATGACCTGGCCCTGGCGGTAGTACAGGACGCTGAACTTCCCGCGGTCCTCGTCCCGCCGGAGTACCGTCTGGTCGTAGCCGTTGCACAGTCCGGCGATCTGCAACTTGAGGTCCGCCTGATTGGACCAGAACCACGGGATCCCGGCGTATTCCTCGCGCCGCCCGGTCAGCGAGTAGGCGGCTACCTTCGCGTGTTCGATGGCGTTGTTGACGCTTTCCAGCCGGATCCGCTCCCCCGGCTCCGACCCTGGCACCGGGTTGGGCATGTTGGCGCAGTCGCCGATCGCCACCGTTGTGCCGTCCGAGGCCAGCGCGAAGCGGTCCACCACAATCCCGTTGTCCACCGTCAGCCCGAGCTGTTCGGCCAGCTGTGTGTTGGGAATGACGCCGATCCCCACGAGCACAATCTGCGCGGAGAGCTCTGTGCCGTCCTGGAGTTCGACGCCGGCGACCGCGCTACCGCCCTCGCTGGCTGTGAAGCGCTTGGCGCTGGTGTTGAGCCGGATGTCCAGGCCGCGGGAACGGTGCGCCTGCAGGAAGTACCCGGCCGTCTCATCTCCCACGGCCCGGCCGACGAGCCTCGGACCGAATTCCAGAACCGTGACGTTCTTGCCCATCTTCCGCAGGCTGGACGCGGCCTCCAGTCCGATGAATCCGCCGCCGATCACCACCACATCCGTGGCATCCCCCACCCGCGCCTTGAGTGCCAGCGCGTCGTCGGCGTTGCGGAGGTACAGCACGCCGTCGAGGTTCCCGCCCTCAATCTCCAGCTTGCGGGCCCGGGCGCCGACCGTGAGCGCCAGCCGCTTGAAAGGGAACTGTTTTCCGGCGGAAGAATGCGCGACCCCGGAGCCGTCGGGTTCCTTGTCGATCCGGACGATGTATTCGCCCTTGACCAGGGCCACGTTGTGTCCGGCCCAGTAATCGTTGGAGCGGAAGATCAGTGATTCGCTCTCTACCGTGCCCTGCAGGAACTCCTTGGACAGGGCCGGGCGCTGGTAGGGTCGGTGGTCCTCGTCGCCGAGCAGGGTGATGTGTTCGTCGAAGCCGAGTGCCCGCAGCGATACAGCAAGCTGGACCCCGGACTGGCTGGCGCCGATGATCAGGAGCCCCGTGCGCGTTGGAGTGTTTTGCTCCGCGACGAGGGCGTCAGTTGCCTGCTCCACTGCTTCCGCGCCCACGGCTACACCTGGGTTTCCGGGGTGGTGACGAACAGCTCCACCGTGTCCGTGAGCCGGAGCTGGCAGGACAGCCGCGAGTTGTCCTCACGGTCGACGGCGGTGCCGTAGAGCATTTCGTCTTCCATGTCCTCCATCGGCGGAAGCTGCGAAAGGCAGTCCTCGCGGACGAAGACATGGCAGGTAGCGCAGGACAATGAGCCGCCGCATTCGGCGACGATCCCGGGGACGCCGTTGCGGACGGCCGTTTCCATGACTGAATCGCCGGGGTTTCCCTGGACGTCGCGGACAGCGCCCCCGGCGTCGGTGAAATGAACCGTTGGCATGTGGTTCTCCTTAGGTTGAATCGGATGATGGCAGGCAAGGGAGCGCCTCAGATGAACTGGCGGCCGCCGTCCACCACCATGGTCTGGCCCGTGTAGTAGGAACTGTCCGGCCCAGCCAGGAAGAGGGCCGCGCCCACGATGTCCTCGGGCTGGCTGGCCCGCTTGATGGCCCCGCGCTCCACACCGTAGTTCTCGGCGTTCTCCATCAGGCCGTAGCTGGCTTCGGTGAGCGTGAAGCCGGGGGCGATCGCGTTGACCGTGATCCCCCGGCGCCCCAGTTCCTTGGCCATCACCCGGGTCATGGCCACCACGCCGCCCTTGGACGCGACGTAGTGGAGCCACTGTTCCGAGCCGCTGAAGATGGTGGCGCTGGAGAGGTTGATGACGCGCCCGCCCTCGGGCAGGTACGGGCTCGCCGCGCGGGTCACGAGCCAGGGGCCCTTGAGGTTGACGTTCATCACCAGGTCCCATTCGGCCGGGTCGATGTCCTCGAACGGGCTGCGGGTCACCCCCGCGTACACCGCCGCGTTGTTGAGGACGACGTCGATGCTTCCGTTCCCGAAGTCCGCGCAGTCCCGTGCGAGGATCTCAGTGGAGTCTACGCTGGTGACGTCCGCCGGGAAGGCTGCGGCCTCGGCGCCGAGTTCGCGGACCAGTTTGGCCGTCTGCTCAGCGCCCTCGAGGTTGATGTCGGCGACCGCCACGCGGTAGCCGCGGCCGGCAAAGCCGAGCGCAAACGCCCGGCCCAGCCCGCCGGCGGCACCGGTGATCAGGACGGTCCTTGCAGCCGGCGCGTTCAGCTCAGACATGACTGTGGGTGTGGGCGTGGGCGCCGGGTCCGGTCGCCAGGAGCTCCGGTTGGTCGGCATCGAGGATCTGCACGGTGCCCTTGGTGCCGTCCACCCGCAGCCGCTGGCCGGTCTTGATGGTGGTGGAGGCGGAACCCGTTCCGGTCACCGCCGGAAGACCGTACTCCCGGCAGACGATCGCCGCGTGGCTCATCATGCCGCCGATGTCCGTGACCGTGGCCTTGATCTTGCCGAAGATCGGGCCCCAGGACGGTGCGGTGACGGTGGCCACCAGGATCTCGCCCTGCTGCACCTCGGAGAGCTGGTCCGCGTCGGTGATGACGCGGGCCAGGCCCTCCACCACGCCCGGCGAGGCAGCCATGCCGCGCAGGCCCCCGCCCTCCACTTTCTCGCCGGCGCCCAGCCACTGCTGGACTTGCTCGGTGGTGATGCCCCACAGCATCCGGGTGAAGGGTTCGGTGATGGATTCCGGCGGGGTGTTCAGCGCCGGGGCAGGCCGGGCGGTCTTGAGCGCGTCCACGATTCCGCGGCGGCGCTCGATCTCTGCCGGCCAGTAGTCGGGACCGATCGGCTTGGCACCGACGCCCCAGCCCGTGACCAGGTCGAACAGCGCGTCGCGGACCTCGTTGCGGCCCAGGTAGAGGAGGTCGTCCGGTTCAGTCCAGAAGCCCTCGGCCTGCATCATGCGGGACAGCTCGCGGATCTTGCGCCAGAAGACGCCCATGGTCCAGTGCTCGATGTAGAAGTTGTGGTTCTCCACGTAGGGGTAGGCAGTGGCGGCGAGCCCGCGCTTGGCGTCGAAGAGGGCCTGGTTTTCCCCTTCCAGCAGCTCGCGGTATTCCTCGATGATGCGGTCGCGTTCGGCGATGAGCGCTTCCACCGGCCGCATGATCTCCTGGCCCTCGTCCACGCGGCGGATGTAGTCCGCGATGTAGCCGAGCGGGATTTCCTGGTGTTCGTTCCAGTACTTGTCGTGGCCGTAGAAGCCGTTGCCCACGGTGAAGTTGAACCACGGGTCCCTGGCGGCATCGTACTGGGACGTCCAGCGGTCACCGCCGGGGGCCGCGGCGATGGCAGCCAGGGTGGCCTCGACGTCGTCGGTGTTGCTGAAGTGGGCCTGGATCCCAAGTTCCACGGCAAGCTTGGCGAGCTGCTTGAGCTCGTCATCCGGGCGGAAGAGCTCCATGTCCACGCCCTGCACCATGGTGGCGATGGACTGGTCCGGGATGTTGGGGAACACCTGCTTGCAGAAGTTGAAGAAGTCCAGGTAGGCGATGTAGCCGAGGTTGAGGAACTCGAAGTGGTACTGCCAGTTCTGGTAGGCCAGCTGGATGAGCCGGTCGTAGCTCTCCAGGAGCTTCTCGGAGCCGTCCTTGCCCTTGCCGGAGAGGATGTCCTCCATGGGGACCAGGTCCGGGAGCCTGGGGAAGGAAATGGTTTCCATCTCGTCGATGGTGCCCTTGACCTTGACGTGCCACTGCTTGAGCAGCTGGTCCCAGTTCTGGAAGTAGTGGCCAACGCGCTGTTCGAACAGGGGCACGCGGGCGGCGATCTGGTCCGCCGGGACCGGGATGGGCGACATGTAGAGGTAGCCCAGGTGGACGCGGAACTCGATGCCGTTGGCGTTGGGGATCATCAGGTGCCGTGCGTTGTACTGGCCCAGGCACTTGACCGCGAACTCGCCGCCGATGGTCTCGAAGGGCTTGAACACGGTGGGCCAATGCTGGCTGTCGCAGAACCAGAACTTGGCGTCCTCCTGCTCCTTGAGCTTGTCCTGGAAGACCAGATAGTACGGGTAGATCTTTTCCCAGCCCTCGGCCCCGGCGGGGACCGCGAGCTCGGAGGGTTTGGGGAAGGACTTCAGGGACATGGCGGTCCTTTCAATACGGGCTCGGCGTTGAGCCTGGGTGACGTAGCGGACTAGCGGGTCGGAACGTTCTAGAAGGACGGCTTCAGCAGTGAGGCGGTGATGCTGCCGAGGCTAAAGCCGGTGGCGGACGACGGCGCCGGGCCGGCCGGCGTCGTGATGGCTGGCGCCGTCGGGGAAGCGGGCGCTGCCGCAGAAGTGGCGGGGCTGAGTCCGCTGAAGTAGCCGCCGGCGGCTGCCGAGGATGGGACAACAGGCTTCGAGGAGTGCACGGTTTCCGGGCGGGACTGCAGCAGGAGCAGGTTCTCCCCGTCCGGCAAGTCCGCATCGAGGGCCCACTCGATGTCCTGCGGGCACTTGTAGTGCTTCTCCGCGCGCTTGGCCATCTGCGCGACGGCGGTGAGCTCGGCGCCGGTGAGGCTGCGGCGGCCGCGGCGTTCGGCGTCGACCTCCCGCTCCACCAGGCGGCCGGCAACGGCGTCCGGGACGAGTTCGGCGTGCTTGTCGCCGAGGTGTTCGGAGACGACCGCCAGCGTGACCTTGTCCAGCATGATGTTGTCCGGCGTGACCTGGCCGGAGACCACCATCTCCCCCACCCCGTAGGAGGAGTCGATAGTGATCTTGGAACGGTCGCCGTTGGTGGGGTCCATGGTGATGGCGACGCCGGAGACCCGTGCGTTGACCATCTTCTGCACCACGACCGCCATCGAGAGGCCCTCGTTGGGGATGTTGTTCTTGAGCCGGTAGATGATGGCGCGGGATGTGAAGAGCGAGGCCCAGCACTGGCGGATGTGCTCGGTGACGGCCTTGACGCCGTCGAGCCAGAGGTAAGTGTCCTGCTGGCCGGCGAAGGAGGCGTCCGGCAGGTCCTCGGCGGTGGCGCTGGAGCGAACGGCCACCGGGACCGGCGACTCAAAGCGGGACATCAGGGACTCGTAGGCGGCGACGGTGAGCTCGCGCAGGGCCTGAGGCACCGCGCGGGAGCGGATGTCCGCCCGGATCGCGGCGGACACCCTATCCACCTGGCCCATGTCTTCGGGGTCCAGTCCTGCAAGGAGCTGGTGGATGTCCCGGGTGATCCCGGCTTCCTCCATGAAGGCATCGAACTGCGCGGTGGTGACCACGAAGCCGGGCGGGACGGGCATGCCGGCGAAGGTCATGGTGACCAGGGAGGCGCCCTTGCCGCCAAGGTTTTCGAGCTTCGGTTCGATGCCGCCGTCGAAGAACTGGACGTATTCGTTGCTCTGCATATTTCTCAGGCCTTCCAGGTGACGGGGACGGTCTCGGGGACGCGGAAGGAGAGGTTCTCCCGGAAGGAGATGGTTTCCGGATGCTCCAGCTGCAGCTCCGGGACGAGCCGGACCACTTCCTCGAGGGCGATCTTGGCCTGAAGCTTGGCGAGCATGTTGCCCAGGCAGTAGTGGATGCCAAACCCGAAGGACAGGTGCTCGCGGGCGTTGGGGCGGGTGATGTCGAAGTCCTCGCCGGCGTCGAACTTGGTGTCATCCCGGTTGGCTGAGCCCATGAGGAGCAGCAACTGTGCGCCTTCTTCGATGGCGACGCCGCCAACTTCAGCGTCCTTGAGGGCCTTGCGGCGCCAGCCGACGATCGAGCCGGCGTAGCGCAGGACTTCGTCGATGGCGGCGGGAATTTTCTTCGGGTCCTCCACCAGCTGCTTCCACTGATCGGGGCGGGCCAGGAGTTCGCGGAGGGCGTTGGAGATCAGCGTGGTGGTGGTCTCGTGGCCGGCGAAGAGCAGGCTATAGAGGACGGAAGCGACCTCGTGGTCGGAGATTTCGGCGCCGTCCTGCTGCGCTTTGACCAGGTCCGCGGTGAGGTTGTCGCCGCCTTCCTCGTGAGCCACCCTGACCAGCCGGAGGCATTCCTGCCAGTACTCCACCAGGCTGTGGGCGTGCGGGATCTGTTCGTCGTCAGTGAGGTCGCCCCACGTCATGGCGGCGCGGGAATCGCTCCAGCGCTTGAAGGTGTCGACCTGGGCTACGTCTGCGCCGATCAGGGTGAGGATGGTGATGGTGGGGACGTCGTAAGCAAGGTCCTTGACCATGTCGCCGCGGCCTTCCGGCCGGGCCAGCATTTCTTCAAGCAGTCCGACGACGTTTTGCCGGATGAACGGTTCCAGGGCCTTGTACCGGCGGGGGGTGAAGGCCTTCTGCACCACGGCGCGGATGCGGGTGTGCTCCGGCGGGCGGCGGGCGGAGAGGCCCGAGTAGGCGGTGAAGCCGCCGTCGTCCATGATCTTCTTGGCCGCGGCACCGCGTTCGCGGACAGGCGCCTGGGCGTTTTCGCTGGAGAAAGTCTCCCAGTCTTCAAAGACGGCCTTGATGTCGTCATAGCGGGAGACGACATAGAGGCCGATCCGCTCGTCGAACATCACGGGCTGCTCAGCCCGGAGTTCGGCGTAGGCGGGGAAGGGATCCTTCATCTGGAACGGCTCGTAGCCGTGGTGCCCCGTAGGGGCTTCGGCGCCGTGTCCGAAGGGACAGCGGCCGGCCGTTTCAGTCGACGATGACATCTGGGCTCCTTGGTTTTCCGGTCCCGCTGACAGCAGCAGTGCATGCCGGGGGTTCTTCCTCCAGTGTGGCCCCCGTCACCTCGGGATGGCAGGAAAGGCTTCCACTGAGCGGAAGTCACTTTGCCGCGGGCCTGCAGCTGCAGGGTTCGGCCTAGTGCGATGCCGCAGTGTGGCTGCCCAGCAGCGTTTCCAGCGGGATCCGCGCGGTGGCGCGTTCGATCTGCGCCGAGATGCCCCTCAGGACGGGAAGGTGGCGGCTCATCGTGGCGGCCTGGCTCGTGGGAAGCACCAGGCCGATCGCGGCGCCGATTCTGCCGGTGTGGAAGACCGGGACGGCGATGGAGCACGAGCCCAGCCGGACTTCCTCGAGCGTAGTGGCGTAGCCCTGCTCCCGGATCTGGGTCAGTTCGGCGGCCAGCTTTCTCGGGTCAACGTGGGTGTGCGCGGTGTGCCGCTCGAGCTGCCGGTTCAGGTAGGCGTCGCGGACCCAATCCTCCTCGAAGGCCAGGAGGACCTTCCCGACGGCGGTCGCGTGCATGGGCAGGCGTCCGCCGACGCGGGAAGCTCGGGGCAGGCGCTTGGAGCCGTAGACGCGGTCGATGTACAGCACCTCGTGGCCGGACCGGACGGCCAGGTGCGCGGTTTCGCCCGTGAGGGAGAAAAGATCCTGGATGTATGGGCGCGCCGCGTCGCGGAGCTGCCGCCCGGTGTTCTGGGCAAGCTCCCAGAGGCGGATGCCCAGCTGATAGCGGCCGTTGGGCTCGCGGGAAAGTAATCCCCAGTCCGTGAGCTCGTTAACAAGCCGGTGGGCGGTGCTCAGGGGCAGCCCGGATTTTTCCGCGATTTCCGTCAGGCTGAGGGCACCCCGGGACTTTTCGAAGGCTTCCAGGATGGAGAGCACCTTCGAGGTCACAGTCCTACCGGGCTCACTGCTGCCGCCAGCCATCAAGGCTCCTCTGAAATATTCGCCCATCGTCGATGGTCGCCGGGACGTCCGATCAGAGTCTAGCCCTCGAGCAGGAGCACACGAGTCCGCCAAAGAGCTGCAGCCGGCCGGTAAGTAGAATCCGGGGAAGTATCTTCCATGGAATCCAAATGCTAATCTTGATCCATGGACACCAGAACTGGCCAGACTGACTTCTATCCCCTCTTCAGCGCACTGACCCGGCTGGAAACCGAGCTGTGGGATGCGGTCGACGCCCGCCTGCGCCAGGAATGCGGACTTCCCCTCGGCAGGTTCGAGGCGATGGTCGTTGTCTCCTCCCTTGGCACGTGCAGGGTGTTCGACATCGCGTCGGCGCTGGCCATAACCGTGGGCGGCGCCAGCAAGCTGGTTGACCGTGTTGAGGCGGCCGGGTACTGCTCGCGGAAGATGAACCCGGACGACCGGCGCTCCTCCCTCCTTGACCTCACGGAAGCGGGGGCCGCGGTGGTCGCTCGGGGACGCGCAGTGATCGAGGCCGAACTCGCGCGCTGGTTCACCCCGGCCCTGAGTCCGCAGGAGACCACCACCCTGCTGGACCTCCTGACACGGGTCCGCAGCGCCCAGCGGCCCTCCGTGGACTCGACGGCGGCCGGTCAGTGAGCGGCGGCACCATGCGGGCCGTGGTGCTGGACGGCCCAGGGCCGGCCGAGGCGCTGGTCATTCGCGACCGACCCATCCCCGTGCCACTGCCGGGCCAGGTGCTCATCCGGGTCCGGGCGTTCGGGCTCAACCGCTCGGAACTGCACACCCGCCTGGGCTTGGCCGAGGGCGTCACGTTCCCGCGCGTGCCCGGAATCGAAGCTGTCGGCGAGGTGGCCGACTCCCCCGGCGGCGAGTTCCGCACCGGGCAGAAGGTCGCCACCCTGATGGGGGGCATGGGCCGCGTGTTCGACGGCGGCTACGCCGAGTACACGTGCGTGCCGGCCCGGCAGGTCATTGCCTTCGAATCAGAGCTGCCCTGGTCCGTCATCGGCGCCGTCCCGGAGATGCTTCAGACCGCCCACGGCTCCCTCACCATTGGCCTGGACATCCAGGCCGGCCAGAGCCTGCTCATCCGCGGCGGAACCTCCTCCGTCGGCATGGCCGCCGCAATACTTGCCAAGCGCCGCGGGCTCACCGTCCTGGCCTCAACGCGTGACGAAGCCAAGCGGGAAGCGCTCGCCTCGATCGGCGTCGACCATGTCCTGATCGACGACGGCGACCTCGCCACTGCCGTGCGCCGCATTGTTCCGGGCGGCGTGGACGCCGCCCTCGAACTCGTCGGCACCCCCACGCTGCCCGACACGTTGCGCGCCACCCGGGTCCACGGCGTCGTCTGCTTCACCGGGATGCTCTCAAACCAGTGGACGGTCCCGGACTTCTATCCGATTGACTACATTCCGCGGGGCGTCCGGCTCACCTCCTACACAGGCGGCGCCCCCGACCTCCCCGGCGGCGTGCTCCAGGAATTCCTGCAGGCCGTCAGTGACGGCACCGCGATGGTACCCATCGGCAAGGTCTACACCCTCGATGACATCGTCCGGGCCCACACGGACATGGAGGAAAACCGCGTCAGCGGCAAACTCGTCGTCACCACGTAAGACCCACAGCCGGCAGCGAATGCCACTTCCCCCAACCCTGTTGCGACGCCCCGCTGATTCGCAACAGTCGCTGGGGGAATACGCGATGCGCAATAATAGTTGAAGCTTCAAGAGAAACTAATTGTGCCCAACACCCCCGAGCAGGAGCATTCATGCGCATCTCCGAGAAGTCCACCGATCCTGACGGCCGCCACCCGGGCACCTCGGCAGTGGCGACGACGGCCGGGTCGTCCGACCCTGCGGCTCCCCTGGTGGTGCTGTTGCACGGCCGGGGCTCAAGCGAGCGCGAGATCATTGCCCTCGCCGACCACCTGCCGCCCGGCCCGGCCTACGCCGCCGTCCGGGCGCCGATCGCAGAGGGCGGCGGCTATGCATGGTTTGCCAACCGTGGCATCGGCCGTCCGGTCGCCGAGTCGCTGACGGCATCCATGGCGTGGTTCCGAACCTGGCTCGATGCCGTCGCCCCCGCAGGCCGGCCGGTCGTGCTCGTCGGCTTCAGCGGGGGTGCAGCATTCGCCGGCGGGCTGGTCCTTGCAGATCCGCAACGATTCTCCGGTGCGGCTATTCTGTACGGCACCTTGCCGTTCGACGCCGGTGTCCCGGTCGCGCCGGCCCGGCTGGCAGGCCTTCCGGTTTTCGTCGCTCAGGGCGATCAGGACAAAGTCATCCCCACGGAACTGCTGGACCGCACCTGGAATTACTTGCTGACGGATTCCGCCGCCCCCGCCTACGCCCGCCGCGACCCCGGAGGGCACCAGATCAGCGGCCAGACGCTCCGTGAACTCGGGGGCTGGATCCACGAGCGACTGTCGTTCCTGGCTCGTCCCGGAGCGGATGAAGGCACCACCGGCGGACGCTGGTCGGCCCTGCCGGACGGCACTCTTCCCCGCAGGGCCGGTCAGCGCCCCACCGTGTCATGGACAATCCCGCAGGAACAGCGCAGTGACAATGCGCCACTGGACCTTCAGGAAAAGTTGTTCGCCAGGATCAGTTCGCTCGCCGGAGTCTCGACTTCGCAGTCCGTTATCTCCGTTCCAGGCGCGCGGGGCCTGATGATAAAGCCTGAACCTGACGCTCCCGAGGATGCGTTCCTGGTCCCCTCAGCCGGGGAGTTTGCCCACCAGCACCCGCCCCACGACGGCTCCCTCCACCTGGCCCTGCCGCCCCAACTGGCCGCGGAGGCAATCGCCAAGGGCTGGGCAGTGGCCCACCCGCTGGCCGGCATCCGGCTGGCTCGAGGCATGGTCATGGTCTACGGGCCCCGCGACGAGAATGAGCTGCACGTGGTCGCTGCAATGGTAGAGACCAGTCACGCCTGCGCCACAGGCCCCGACGCCCACAGGTTGTAACGTTCCGGCAGGCCGGCCCCGATCATGCACCCCGGCGTGGCTTGCGAACCCGCGCATGGCGTTTCGCATTGTGCCGCGCCCGAGTGCGCGTGGCAACGTGGCCCAGCTTCGCCTGGAGCAGGAGAAGGCGGGGAACGGCGAAGTAGACGGCAATGGGAACGGCCACAAGAGTGAGCGTAAAAGCACGCAGGATCGGTGGCCACCCCGGCGCCAAAGCGGCCAAAATACTCATCCCGATTGCGGCCAGCGGAAAGATCGCCACCCAGGTGACAGCAGCCCTCACATGGACCGATGCCACACCGACGGTTCGGTGATGATGCCCATCCGTTTCATCGGCCGCTAGCGCCTTACCCTCGTGTTCCACTCAATCTCCAAACGTATGGTTGGAATTGATGCTACTGCGTGCTGTTTCGCGAAAGCAAACAAACGGTTGGAGTTATGATGGGGGCCATGGCCTGGGACACTGATGCGACGCGGAAGAAAATCCTCGATGCCGCAATTACCGAGTTCTCTGATCGTGGCTTCTCCGGTGCGCGCATCCATCAGATTTCGCGGATCTCCGGGTGCAACCGCGAACGGATCTACTTCTACTTTGGCGGCAAGGCCGGACTCTTTGAAGCGGCGCTCACACGCGAACTCGTCACCGCCCTGAACGACCTTCCGGTCGCCGGCATGGGTCCTGGTGCGATCGGAGATTTCGCGGGACGGTACTTTGATTTTTCCAGGAGCCGCCCCAGCCTCGCACGCCTTACCTTTTGGGAGGGGCTTGAGCAGGGACATCCGGTAGGAGCCGAGGCCCGCACCCTCCGCTCGGCGAACAAAGTCACCGAGATCCGGAATGCCCTTCCGGCCTTGAGCGAGGCCGCGGCGGAAGACCTGCTCCTGACCATCGTCACCCTGTGCCACGCCTGGGTCTCGAGCCCGAATGTCCCCCTCGTGATCACCGGACCGCCGGACGCAGAGCGCAGGCGCGCAACCATCGTGCGCACCGGCGAACTGCTCGCTCAAGATGCCGTGGATACGGCCCAGCGGCCGTCATAGGCGCGAATACTCCGTTCCGTTCGAAAAAATAGTTGACGCTTCAACTTTCCTGACGTACATTTAGTTGTAGCTTCAAGCATCACTCCCCCAAGAGAACAGAATCTGATGAAAACCCTCCTGGCCCGCATATTCGGAAAGAAGACACCCATGACGAACCTCACCATCATCGGCAACGGCAACATGGCCCGCGGCATCGCCACCCGAGCACTCGCCGGCGGCCTGACCGTGGAAATCCTCGGACAGGACATCACCAAAGCGCAGGAACTGGCCGCCGAACTCGGCGCCGGAGTCACCTTCGGGACCACCGCCGAGGCCCCGCAGGGCGCCATCGTGGTCCTCGCTGTCCCGTTCGACGCCGCCAAGAACGTCGTCAGCGCCTACGGCGAGGCCCTGACCGGCAAGACCATCGTCGACATCACCAACCCGGTGAACTTCGAGACCTTTGACTCCCTGGTCGTCGAGCCCGGCACCTCCGCCGCCGAAGAAATCGCGCAGCTTGCCCCCGCAGGCGCCAACGTGGTCAAGGCGTTCAACACCACCTTCGCCGGCACCCTCGTCGCCGGAGAGTCAGGCGGACAGCCCCTGGACGTCTTCATCGCCGGCGACAACGCGGACGCCACCGCCGCCGTGAGCAGCTTCGTCAGCGCCGGCGGCATGCGCCCCCTGGTGGTCGGTCCGCTCAAGCGCTCCCGGGAACTCGAAGGCTTCCAGTTCGTCCTCATGACCATGCAGGCCAACCCCGAGTTCGCCGACTTCAACTGGGACACCGGACTTCAGGTCACCAAGTAACACGGACTGCGATAGGCGTCAAGAAATAGACGCAAGAGCACGACGGCGGGCCGGATCCGCCGTCGTGCTCTTGTTTGCCTCGGCGGCAGGCCTCCGGTTCAACGCTTCTTGCCTCCGACACCCGGCACGGACGCGACCTGCTTCATCCACGCCGCGATCTGGCGTTCGTCGACGTCGTCCATGGATTTGAGCTCCACACCCCGAGTCGACTTGCCCATCCCCACCGGTGTCACCGGAGGTACAGGCTCGAGCGCGGCGCCATTCACAAACATGAGCTTCACATGGCCAGCAAAACCGCCGCAGCTGAAGCACCACCCGTCGCCGACTCCGTAGTAGGACATGCCCCACTTCACTGAGCGCCGGAGGCTGGGCAGCGTCTTTGCCGCCAAAGCATCGACCGTTTCGGCGATGCCCCGCTGCGGCTGTGGCAGGCTGGCGATATATGCGAAGACTGGCTTGTCGCCGACCGCCGCTTTTGCCGGGCTTGCCCTGCCGGTCATGGATTCCGGCAGAGTTGGGGCGACGTCAACACGCGCACCGGTGCGCGTTGCCGGCTTTTGGGCTTCCCTCTTACCGATCTCCCCGCTGGTCATGGAGGGTATTATTCCTCACCCATCGCGAGACGGAACCACAACCGTTTTCTCGCGAGCCGTATCAGGCTCTTCGGCGAAGTCTCTAACTGTCCGCAGTTATCGATTCCAGGACGGCCTGGAATGCTGGACTTACTCGTATCCCCAGGCCACCATCGTCGGACACCTCGGTAAGTTGCTCGTAGCTCGTCCCGTTCCACCAAAAGACGTGTGGACTCACCGGTGCAGGTGAATCGCTGTATCCCATGGCGGCGAATCGGGCCATTCCGTTAACCGCTGGAATGACGGTGGCGTCTTCGATGATGTGCCAAACGACTTGGTGTCGGTTCGGGACGCTCATGAGCCAGCCGAATTCTTCTCGGACGCGCTTGCCGATGAGTTGTGAGGCCAAGTCGGGAAGAAGTAGAGCCCGGCTCCCGGTATAGACAGATTCACCTAACAGAGCCGTGAACGAGCCCCCTCCCGGTGCAGGGAGGGTTTCGAGTTTTTCGACTGCCAGCCCGCGAAGGTTCGCAATACCCTGGGTTCTGAGGGCTTCGAACCCGCCGAACTTGTTTGCGTTGTTGTGACTGAAAACGGTAACCGTGTCCGGGAGGTCGAGCGCGATCATCTCGACGATGCCCGGCGCGAACTCCCTGTGCGGGTAGCCGTCGATCCCTGGCATGCTCGCCTCATCATAAAGGCGTGCGAAAGTCTGCTTCGCTACATCAGCAGGGGCAAGGATGTCGAACGGATCGGGTGCGTCGAAGCTCGCCAGAACGCGTTGAAGATGTTCGCGTATCAGGTCCCGCCACAAGGATTGCGGCTGGTCACCACAAGCGGCGGCCACGTTCCAAAATCCGAATTCACGCCCGGAGTCATCGACAGCGTGGCCGGGCTGAACATGGACTTCGAGTCCCATCTCGGCGAAAACTTCGCGCGTGATCGTTCGGAAATGGTTAGCGCCTGAAATCGTGAAGAACGTGAGGTGCGAATCAAGCGGTTCCGGTTCGGGAGACTTCTTCCTGAAGATGCCCACAATGACCCGCTTTCGTTGTGGCGGTCGATCGATTCAAGTCGACACTGCCCGGCCTGGGAGTTTCTGCTGCCGTCAGTGGGCCCACAGGCTGAACCCGATTCCGATTCTGTCGCAGTCCGATGGGAACCCAGGTTGCGACCCGCCCGGTAGAGACCTCCAGCCGGAACAGGCGGCATTGCTTTAGGGGCGGGTCCGGCACACCCAAGTCATGTCCAGGGTTCCGGCCGGGAATCCAGACGTGCCCACGTATCGAGACCGAGATTCGCGTCCATCGCACTGCCCGTAAGCCGACCGGTCTGCACAGCATGTGTATGGTGCTGATATGGCTTCTCCGCAGACGCTGAGTGAGCCCGAGCGCCGCGTCGTCGCGACTTGGGCCGCAGACTGCGCTGAGCGGGTTGTGGCTTTATTTGAGGCCGAGGCGCCGGCAGATGATCGCCCCCGCGACGCCATCGCCCGGGCGCGGGCCTTCGCCCGCGGTGAACTCAGTGCCGCCGACGAGATCCGCCGGCGGTTTGTGGCCGGCCGTGCCGCACGCGAGGTGACCAGCCCTGCTGCGGTGGCTGCCGCCCGGTCCGCCACGCAAGCCGCCGCCGTCGCCCACATGGGCGCGCACGCCCTGGGGGCAGCCGCGTATGCCGCGAAAGCGGCCGGACTGGCCGCGCCCGGTCGGCCCCAGACGATCGACGACGAGATCCACTGGCAACTCGAGCACATGAGCGCCGAAGCCCGGTCCGCGCTCCGGCGCCTGCCACCGCTGGGCGCGAATCCCGCCGGTCCGCTGGGGCCAGGACTTCTCGCATCCGGAATCCTCGCCTCGATCATCCGCACGATCCAGGCCGACTTGGCCCGCCCCGACCAGCCTGCCTCCTCCAGTTGAATCTGCCGCCCGCAAGCCGGTCCCCCACCGCGACACCATCCGCCCGCACTGGTGCTGCCAGAAAATCCGATACAGCTACTGGATTCCTGGAAGCCAGCAGCTTGGCCCACGTGCCCGGGTGAGGAGACCGTCGGGACCAGCCGCCGGAGACGGTGGTCGAGGATGCCATCACCTGCTAGGATCCCCAGAATCCCCACGACCGCATGCAAGTCGCTATCACTCTGGAGGTTCGCGATGCCGGACACCACCTGCCACATGTCGATCTCGCTGGATGGCTTCGTCGCCGGGCCGGACCAGAGCCGCGAGAACCCCCTGGGCAAGCGGGGGCTGGAGCTGCACCGCTGGCACATCGGCGACCCGCGGGCCAACGATGCCGACAAGGTCGCGAACGAGTGGCTCATGCGCCCACGGGGTGCGTATGTGATGGGGCGGAACATGTTCGGCCCGGTCCGCGGGGACTGGGATGAGGACTGGGCCGGGTGGTGGGGAGCCGAACCGCCGTACCACGCGCCGGTGTTCGTGCTGACCCATCACGGACACGACCCGATCCAGATGGACGGCGGAACGACCTTCCACTTCGTCACCGAGGGCTTCGACGCGGCCTACTCCGCAGCCCGCCAGGCCGCCGGGGACAAGGGCGTGGACATCGCCGGCGGGGCCTCGACCGTCCGGCAGGCACTGATCGCCGGCGTGATCGACGAGCTCACCCTCGACATCGCACCGGTCCTGCTCGGTTCGGGCGAACGTATTTTCGACGGGGTTGAATCCTTCGGCTTCGAGCCCGCCGAGGTGCTCCACTCACCGCTGGCCACCCACATCCGCTATCGCCGCGTCGGCTGACTCCGAACTGGGATCCGGCCCGCTCCGGCCCAGGTACAACCCGGGACCAATCCCAACGGCCAGTACGATCGTCCAGCGACGGTAATCCGACCTCCCCGATCGGCGTGACGGGTCTTCCTCCGGTGCGAGAATGTCTGCATGCTCACCTTCCTGGAGACTGAACGACTTCTGCTCCGGCAGTTCACCCCCGACGATGCGGAGCTACTCGTGGAACTGGACAGCGATCCGCGCGTGATGCGGTACATCACCGGCGGTATCCCCACCCCCCGGGACGAGATAGAAGGCGACTTCCTCCCGGCATTCCTCGACTACTACCAGCGCTTTCCCGGCTACGGGTTCTGGGCCGCGATCGAGAAGACGACCGGGGAATTCCTCGGCTGGTTCCACTTCCGGCCAGGCCCCGACGATCCACAAGATCAGCCGGAACTGGGCTACCGGTTGCGCCACGCGGCCTGGGGAAAGGGGCACGCGACGGAGGGATCGCGGGCGCTGATCGCCAAGGGGTTCACCGAGTTCGGGGTGCAACGGGTTGTAGCCTCGACCATGGCAGTCAACACGGCCTCCCGAAGGGTGATGGAGAAATCCGGGATGCGCCTCGTGCGGGCCTTCGTCGCGGACTGGCCGGTGTCCGTTCCGGGCGAAGAGCACGGCGACGTCGAGTACGCGATCACCCGAGATGAATGGGAGACTGACGATTCCCGCCTTCGTCCCCAGTGACCCGCCCGTATCCGCGCGCGGCCAAGGTTGCCCTTCAGCAGCTTCAGTGCCCCCCGCGTGGAAACCAGTTCCAGGGCTTCGATGCTTCCGTCGCGGTCCTCGCCAGCCAGGCGCACCCAGTGTTCGGGAGCAGGGGTTGAGGTCATGCGGGCGTCGCTGGTCATGGTCATTCGTTATTTGGTGGGCGTCTGGACGGGCAGCTGCAGGTAGGAGGCGTACTCTCCACCGGTGTGGATGACGTGCGTTCCGCTGTTGGCGCCGACGTATTCGCTTATGCCCGGCATCAGCGTGCCGAGCAGGTTCCGGGAGCTTACGATGAAGCGGAGTTGTTCTCCAGGATGGAAGGCGAGGCCGATCGGAAACAGGTCGATCTCGATGGTGACGATTTCCCCGGCCGACAGCTTCTGGACCCGGTCGAAGCTGTGGGCGGGCACGTCGTCGGTCGAGAGTGTCTCGTCGAGGTGGCGGGCGGAGACACGAAGCCGTCCGTCGGAGCCCTTGTAGCGCAGGATCGTGGCCCCGCGATCGGTGAGGTCATGTGCCATGGCGCTCTGGTTGGGGACGGTGAACGCCTGTAGAGGCGTTCCGTACGCGTCGAGCTTCTGCACGAGGACGAACAGGTCCATGTCGTCAGCGCCTCGCGCCTCGACCCAGAGGTGCGCCTTCGGGTAGCCGACCATGACGGTCTCCTGCGCGAAACGGGTGAGGAAGGACACCGCGTCCGGGTTCGAGTCGACGTCGTACGCGGCTTCCGCCGCGGCGGCCGGGGCGGTCGTCGTCAGGGTCCGGGAGCGGCCGTCCAGGTAGAACTTCGTTGACGCGATGTCCGCGGGCGGGAACATATCGGCGGCGACGCCGACTTGGTCGCCGCCCTCGAGGTCGAGAACGGCGTACCGGACGCGGGGCGTTTGCTCCCACCCGTTGTCCTGATCCTTGAGGTAGTGGTCGAAGAAGCGGCGCAGGTCTTCCACGTTCTCTTCGTCGTAGTAGTCCGGCCATTCCTGGCTGTTGTGGATCCTCAGCCATTTCTCTTCCGAAGCAATGCGCCGCCAGGCGCGGAATGTCCCGGCGGTGTGGAGGGTGTTCGAGTAGCTGGCCACGATGTACGCCGGGACGGTGATCTTGCCGAAGTCGGGGATCTTGTTTTCCCAGAGATCGGTCATCAGCGGGTAGCGCTCGACTTCGGAGAGGATGTCTTCCCTCCGGTTTTTGCCGAAGAAGCTGCCTTCCTGGAGTTGCCGGGCGAAGCCGATGTCTGGCATTCCGCCCCGCATCACCAGGTCGCGGTAGACGTCGCTGACGCCTTCCCACGGGTTGATCGCCGCCAGGTGCGGGGGCTGTTCTGCGGCGGTGAACCACTGGGATACCGCTAGGTAGGAGGTCCCGCTCATGCCCACCTTGCCGGAGCACCACTGCTGCCCGGCGAGCCATTCAATCAGGTCGTAGCAGTCCCGGCCTTCCTGCCGGTCCCACAGCACGCTGTCGCCGTCGGAGTCGACCACGCCGCGGATGTCCGGGTTGCAGATCGCGTAGCCCTGGGCGCACCAGTATGCGGGATCCGGTGCCTCGAACTTTTCCAGACCGGACACGATGCCGTTGTCCAGGCCAACCAGCCCGAAGACGCCCATGACACTAAGGGATGTGCCCTGACCCTTGCCGTACGGACTCCAGGCCACGATCACCGGCACCTGCTCAGAACCAGCGGGACAGAAGATGTCGACGTGAATCGTGACTCCGTCGCGCAACTGAACCGCGACGTCCTTCTCAAACACCACATCCACCGGCAGGGCCCGGAACTGAGGCGCAATCCGGAACCCTGCTTCCAGGGTCCGGGTCCCGGGTTCGAACGCGGTCAGCACGCCCGTTCTCGCGGCCGGCAGCGGATGGGATGGTACGAACATTTTCTGGTCATCGCTCATGGCGAGCTCCTTCGGTCAGTTCAGCCCTCCGGGGCTTGCGTCCAAGCGAGCCTACGTCGGCCAGTTCAAAAACTCAACACTTGTTGAGAAAATCTATATCGGTTGCTAGGTTTGACTCATGACCCAACAGAAGGAATCCCTGCCGAAAGCGCGCCGCGGCCGGAGGCCCGGGACCGGCAGCACCAGACAGGCGGTGCTCGACACCGCCAGGGCCCGGTTCGCCGCCGACGGTTTCGGCGCGACGACGATCCGGCGTGTCGCCGCCGATGCCGGCGTGGACGTGTCCCAGGTGATGCAGTTCTTCCGCTCCAAAGACGAGCTGTTCGCGGCCGTGATGTCCGTCCCAGCGTCGGCCCTCGAACGGTTCAACACGGCTTTCGAGGGGCCGGACGAGCATCTTGGAGAACGCGTCGTCCGCGCCTACCTCGACGCTTGGGAGGGCCCCGCCACCGATTCCGAACCACTGATGGCGATGCTGCGTGGTGCGATCGTCAATGACCAGGCAAGCGCACAACTGCGTGAGTTCATCCAATCCCGCCTGCTGCACGGCACAATCGGCCGCAGCGATGACGATGCCGCTCTCCGGGCTGGACTCGCCTCATCGATGCTGGTCGGTATCGTCACCAGCAGGCGGATCATCGGTGTGCCTGTGTTGGTCGACGCGGACATAGAGAAGCTGGTGGCGACCGTGGCTCCGGCGATCCAACAGATCCTGGTTGGCGCACCCTCCCAGACCGGCGGGATCGGGAAGGGCACCGGCGCGTGACTGCCATTGAAAGTCATGTCACATAGGACTCGTGGGCTGCATGAACTCGCGTCAGCTGAAATAGGCAGGTAGGTGCCCAGCCACCAGCAGCGGCATAAGGTGCATACGGGTATGGACAATGTCCACGCTATCTTTGGCCGGACAAAGGTCCGCCAGCCCCTCCCGGCCACACGCCAATTCGAAGTCATGGTGTCCTGACTGCGCTGACCCTACACCGCCGGGGAGTACGCGGACCTCCGCATCCTCCCGGAAAACCTGACAGCGACCGATCAACGTTGAAGCCCGGATGAGACTCACGCACACGGGCAAGCGCCCCGCAGGCGCGGCACTGGTCCCGTTCCTCTGCGGCTTCCCACCGGCTGTCACCATCACCGATCAGGACCCCTATGCGGAGATTGCATGTTTCCTGAAGATCCATCGCGGGAATGTGGCCCGAATATTCAAATGAACGCGCGCACCTAACGGTTCACTTGACAATATTTCTGAGTCAACTCAAAATTGAGTAGGCTCATGTTTAACCAACCGTACGTCATAGAGGAGCAGCACGCCATGAGGGCATTCGTCGTCACCAAGTACAAGGAGCCGCTTCGCGCAGCAGACGTCCCGGAGCCGACGGTCGGCGATCGCGATGTGCTGGTCCAGGTCCAGGCAGCTGGCCTCAACCAATTGGACGAAAAGATCCGCCTGGGTGAGTTCAAGCAGATCCTCCCGTACAAGCTCCAGCTGATCCTTGGCAACGATGTCGCCGGCACAGTCATCCGTGTCGGGGCGAAGGTGCGCGGCTTCAAACCCGGTGACGAGGTCTACGCCCGCCCCGACAAAGACCGCATCGGCACGTTCGCCGAGCGCATCGCCATCACCGAGGCCGATCTGGCACTGAAACCCGCATCTATCAGCATGGAGGAGGCCGGCTCACTACCGCTGGTTGCACTTACGGCGTGGCAGGCCCTCGTTGAGCAAGGCAACGTACGTCCGGGGCAGAAGGTCCTCATCCACGCCGGAGCCGGCGGGGTCGGGTCGATCGCGATCCAACTCGCCAAGCACCTCGGCGCCACCGTCGCGACCACCGCCAGTGCCTCCAACGCCGGCTTCGTGCGCGATCTCGGCGCGGACACTGTGATCGACTACCGTACGCAGGACTTCGAACAGCTCCGCACCGGGTACGATCTGGTGCTCGACAGCCTCGGCGGGGAGAACCTCGTCAAGTCACTGCGCATCCTCAAGCCCGGCGGGAAGGCGATCGGAATCGCCGGCCCGCCGGACCCGGCGTTCGCACGCAAGGCCGGCCTGAACCCTGTGCTGCGCCTGGCCATCGCGGGGCTCAGCAGCCGGATCCGGCGGCAGGCGAAGAAGCTCGGCGTCAGCTACGAGTTCCTCTTCATGCATGCCAGCGGCGACCAGTTGCGCCAGATCACCGCCCTGGTTGACGACGGCGTGCTGCGCCCGGTCGTTGGACGGGTCTTCGACTTCGCCCAGACCCCACAGGCGCTCGAGTCGCTGGCCAAGGGTGGCCTCCGCGGCAAAGCCGTCGTCGCACTTCCCTCCTGAGCCGCCGGCAGCCATTCACCTCACAGACCACCCAGGAGGACTACCAGCATGAGCAGCTTTGACACCCCGAACGGCTCTGTCGTCACCTCGTACGCGAAGGCCGCCACACGCTCCATCACTTCAGGTGGCATCACCTACGCCTACCGCGAGCTGGGGCCCAAGACCGGCATCCCCGTCGTGTTCTTCGTGCACCTTGCCGCGACCCTGGACAACTGGGACCCGCGCATCATCGAGCCCATCGCGAAGAACCGCCACGTCATCACCTTCGACCAGCGCGGTGTCGGAGCCTCCACCGGGCAGGTTCCGGACAGCATCGAGGCGATGGCCGACGACGCCTACACCTTCATCAAGGCCCTCGGGTTCGACCAGGTCGACGTCTTCTCCTTCTCAATGGGCGGCATGATCGCCCAGGACCTGGTCCTCAAGCATCCCGACCTCGTCCGCAAGCTCGTGCTGGCTGGTACCGGGCCGCGGGGCGGCAAGGACATCGACAAGGTCGTCGGCACCACCTACTGGGACGTCCTCCGCGCGACCCTGACGCGCTCGGACCCGAAGGAGTTCCTGTTCTTCAACCGCGACGCGACCGGCAAGCCGGCCGCGAAGGCGTTCATCAAGCGCTTGCAGGAGCGCACTGTCGACCGCGACAAGCCGATCAGCACCAAAGCCTTCCAGACTCAGCTGAAGGCAATCCGGAAGTTCGGCCGCTCCGCGCCGTCGGACCTGTCAAGGCTCACCCACCCCACCCTCATCGCCAACGGCGACAACGACCGCATGGTGCCGTCGGTCCTGTCCGGGGACCTGCACCGGCGCATCAAGGGATCCGAGCTGATCATCTACCCCGATTCGGGCCACGGCGGAATCTTCCAGTTCCACGACAGGTTCTCCCCCGTCGCCGTGGAATTCCTCGCCCACTGACCAGCACGTACCTGACAAGATCCCGCTAACAGAGCAGAGAGTCACTGTGGCTGTGCCCGTCCGTGAATACGGGCGGGCACAGCCATTGGCGTGGCGTTCCGTCGCGCTGGCCAGCTCGAACAGGACACCCACAAGCGCGTCAGCAGAGTGATCAAAAGTATCGCCACCCGTGACGCGGCCCCCGGCTAGTGACTCCCCCGGAGTGTCAGGCCAACCCCGGATCCTCCGCTATTCAGACACTCCCTGCGGCGGGAGTGGTGCCACCGCGCTCACTTTTGGTGAACGCGGTGGCACCGGTTGTTCCCTTATGCGTTCGTCGCCGCCAACTGCGGGTAGACCGCTTCGAGGGGTGCGCTGAGTCCGGCCTTGAGCTGGACAGACGTGTCGTCGGCGAGGACCTCGTACTGCCCTGCCTCGGTGGCGTCGAACACGGTGCGCACCAGCACGGCCGGGTCGAGCTTCGGGTCGGTGGCGTGCGCGGCCATCGCGGTGTCGACGTATGCGACGTGGACGCCGACGACGTGCACGCCGGCGGGGGCGAGTTCGAGGCGGAGGGAGTTAGTCGCGGACCAGAGGGCGGCTTTGGTGGCGCTGTAGATGCCGGCGACGGCGTACCAGCTCAGGGCCGAGTGGATGTCGATGATCATCGCTCCGTCCTTCACCGACAGGACCGGAGCGAACGCGCGGGCGACGAAGAGAGGCCCGAGAAAGTTCGTCTCGACGTTCCTGCGGATCTCCTCGTCCGTGTGGGTGAGGATCCCGGCACTGGAGACCGACGCGCCGGCGTTGTTGATCAGCACGGTCACATCCGGTGCCGCGTCGACCGCTGCCTGGATGGAGGCGGAGTCGGTGACGTCCAAGGCGAGCGGAACGATGCGCTCGTCGTTCCAGGCGCGGGGGGTGCGGGCTGAGGCATAAACCTTTGCAGCTCCCCGGGCGAGGGTTTCGTGCACGAACTGCGTGCCGATTCCGCCGTTGGCTCCGGTGACGAGGACGACTGCTCCGTTGAGTGAGGGCATGGCTGTTTCTTCTTTCTGATCGGTACGGGGTATGGAAGGTCGGTGGCGTGCGACCTGCGGCAGACGATTAGGCGTGTGCCAGGGCCGGATAGTCGGTGTACCCGGCCGCGCCGCCGCCATACAGGGTTGCCGGGTCCACCTCGTTCAGTGGCGCACCGGTGCGCAGACGCTCAACAATGTCGGGGTTCGCCAGGGCGAAGCGGCCCAGCGGCGCGATGTCCGCGAGCCCGGCGTCGATGTCGTCGGCAATCTGCTCGCGGTCGCGCCCATAGCGGAGGACGAGGATGGCCGCAGGCCACGCGTCGCGGAAGGACCGCAGCAGTTCGTCGTCACCGAGGTGGTGTACGTGCAGGTACGCAAGGTCCAGAGCGGCGAGTTCGCCGACCAGGTGGCGGTACTGAGTCCGGACGTCGGCGGGGTCCCCTTCATTGATTCCGCCCAGCGGGAACGCCGGTGAGATGCGGATGCCGGTCCGGTCCGCCCCGATCTCCTCGGCCACCGCGCGGGCGACCGCGACGACGAACCGGGACCGGTTCTCCACGGATCCGCCGTATTCGTCCGTGCGGTGGTTCGAGTTTGGCGAGAGGAACTGGTGCGGCAGGTACCCGTTCGCGCTGTGGATCTCCACGCCGTCCGCTCCCGCTGCGATAGCGGAGGCTGCGGCGTGGCGGAACCCGGCGATGGTGGCCTGGATGTCTTCGGCAGTCAGCTCACGCGGCACCGGCGTCTTCTGCGGGCCCGTTGGAGTGAACATGTCCTGCTCGGCCGAGATCGCCGACGGGCCCACGGGCTGACGGTGGTGCGGGGTGTTATCCGGGTGCGACATCCGGCCGACGTGCATCAGTTGGATGAACAGGGCTCCGCCGCCTGCATGCACCGTGTCGGCGATCTTTCGCCATCCCTCGATGTGTTCAGGAGTGTAGATGCCGGGGGTGTTCAGATAGCCCTGGCCATCCTCGGACGGCTGCGTGCCCTCGGTGATGATCAGCCCGAGCGAGGCGCGTTGGCCGTAGTACTCCGCGGCCAGTTCCCCGGGGGTGCCATCAGGGTTTGCGCGGCTCCGGGTCAGCGGGGCCAGCGCGAGCCGGTGCGGCAGCTCCACATTGCCGATGGTGAAGGGTTGCCAGAGGGAGGAAGTCATGTGTGCGGTCCTTTGCGTCGCGGGGTATAGCGCCACCACTCTGCCGGGGCGGAACACTGGGGTTCGGCCCTTGCGTGGGAGAATGAACGAAGGAACATTCGAACCCACACAGTAGTGACTACACTCATAACTGAGTGCAGTCAGAATCTATTCCGGAGGATCCATTACCATGTCTCTCGCCTCCCAGCCGGTCGGACGGCGCGAGCGGAACAAGCAGCAGAAGCTGGACCGCATCACGGCCGCGGCAAGCGAACTGCTGGCCGAGCACGGCATCGAGGATGTCACGACCCAGCAGATTGCCGACAAGGCGGACATAGGCACCGGGACCCTGTTCCTTTACGCGAAGACCAAAGGCGAACTTCTCCTCCTCGTGCAGAACGCACACTACGCCGAAGCGCTTCAGCAAGGTCGGGCTGATGCCGAAACCACCTCGGATATCCTCGATGCGGTGCTGGCAATCGTACGGCCGATCGTGGAATGCAACCGCGTCCAGGTCGACAACGGACGCACGTACCTGCGGGAAATGGTCTTCGGTGATCCGGCGGAGCCCCGTCACGCTGAGGCCCTCTCCATCGTCGCGGAGACCGAGGAGGCCATCGCTGCCGTCCTGGGCAGGCAGGAACCGGCTCGTGCGCACGATGCCGCTACGACGGCCCGCATCGTCAGCGCCATCATGTTCCTCAGCATGGCAGCGACCGTGAATGCCGCATTGAGCATCGACGAGATTGTTCAGGACATCCGGACACAGGTCGGCGTACTGCTGTCTCACTGACGCAATCAAGTGCTCGCGCCAACGCCCGGTGTCCACCAATTGCCTGGGGTCGTGGACCGGCAGAAGAACGGCCACCGCTGCTGCACTGAATGCGCAGCCGGACTCCCTCAGCGGACGAGGGGGCACCGTGCGGTTCCAGGCAAAGGATTTTAGACGCCGGACTTCCAGTTAGGCGTTGCCCTCAGCACCCCGCAAACCCGCCGAATCTTCTGTGTGCTGGAGCCGGGCGCGCGGTTCGCGGCATTCCGGGTTCTTAAGTCCGGCCGGGCAGCAGGTGGGGTCCCATCCGATCGGTCCGGGTCGCCAGGAGTGCGTCGGTAAGCCGCCGGACGTCCCTTGCCCGCACTTCGTCTGTGGGTGGCACGGTGCAGGACTCGCTGGTGCAGGTCAGCAGCGCTGCCGTGACCTCCGCGATCAGAGCCGGGGATGGGCTAAACCGGTATCCGCCGTCGGCAGGGTCGTTAGAAGAATTCAGCGCCCTGGTGATGAACACGGCGGCCTGCGTCCTGCTCGCCATGCCGAGTTTCCTCAGAATGGTTGAGGTCAGATTCTTCACGGTCTTTTCCGCCAGCGACATTTCCTGGCTGATCTGGCGGTTGGTCAGCCCTCTCCCCAGTCGGATGGCGGTATTCATTTCCTGTCTCGTAAGGGTCAGGAGTCTCCTATCCAGGGACTGGGTTGCGGGCCCGACGAGCGGGGTAACGAGCGCGGTCCGGAACCGGCCGCTGTACGCGGTGTGCCCGGCCAGGGCACGGCGGATGAGCCTGAGCTGTTCGCAGCTGCCGTCCCGTTTGGACAGGCACCCCCATGCGCCGGCCAGAATCGAGTCGATCAGCACGGCTTCGTTGGCATCTCCGGTCATCAGGAGGCACCGGATGGTCGGGTCCGCCGCAGCGATGGCCCGGCACACGTCGGCACCTGAACCGTCGGGGAGATCATCGTCAAGGATGACCAGCTCCGGGCGGAGGGCAGGGATTCGCCGGAACGCCCGGTGCGCGGATCCTGATTCTCCGGCGATGCTGAGACCTTCGGACTCCAGCAGATGGCGCAGGCCCCGTCTCACGACCTCGTGGTCGTCCAGCAGATAGAGGCCCCGGCCGGCCAAAGGGGGCGGCGGGTGGATTTCCGGTTCAGCCATCATCGCCATTACGTTCCTTCGCTTTTAAGGCACCGAAGGCGTGCTGGATGATCCCGTCCGGTCCCCATCCAGCGTGCATCCATGCGCACACTGCCCGACGGGCCCCACACTAAACCGATAGGGCCGACCCAACAAGGGCCCGCGGGGGTGGATCCGTGGCTTTTCTGAACGTGTTCTGCAGACAACCGGTGTCGTAACCTCAGAGCGCCACTAGTGCTCCGTCGGGGAGTATGGCCCAGAGCACGCTCGGGCGGCGTCGGGCGCTCTTGGACGCTGCGCGCTTCTCCGATGGCGCTCATGATCCCGTGGTTCGAACGTGTCGGCCGAGGATTTCGGCGCGTTTCCTGACCGCGCTAACGTAATCGGTGAAAGCCTGCTGCGTGTCGGACGCAAACTCCCGGAGCAGCAGCCCGCAAAGCGGGCCAGTGAACTCTTCTCTTACGAGCAGGTGCGTCATGCCGCCCACCGGTTCAAGCGTGAAGGTACGCACCCCGGTGAGCAGGCCCAGAGGCAGGCCCTGGGTCCAGGTCATCACCTCGCCGGGCATCTGATGGACGCGCAGCCGGAAGGTGCGCTCCCCTCCGGTGTGGGTTCGGATTCTGATGGTGCCACCGTTGCGCAACTCGCCCCTGATGTGCGTGATGCCGGATTCCCAGACGGTGAAGTTCCGTGCATCGGTGATGACGTCCCAGACGGTGGAGCTTCGGGCTTTGATCAGTGTCTCGGCCCCGACCGAGTGCCTGGCCATGCTGTGACCCTGGCCGAGAGGGCGCCGGGTTGTGGGCACCTGGTCTGTAGACATCAGCCCGCAACCCAAGGCATTGGCCGCGGGACCGGACTGCCGACGCGACCAGCCAGGCATCGGCAGGCTCCACGGCCGATAGCGCCGGCAAGGGACAGCGCCGCGTTCTGGACGGCCATGACACCGCAGCCCTCCGCGGCCGGCAGATCGTGCATCACCAGCACGACGCTCCCTACTGATTCTTCAGACAAGGGGTTCTCCTTTTCTAAACGGAGTGACAGCCGGATAGTAGCCCGGCTTCCTGTGGGCAGCCAGAGAGTCCACTGATCGGGTTATGCCTCGCAGCCTCGGCCGGTCCGAACCGCCTGCGGGAACGCCCTCGACGGCTGGCAACCGGCCACCGTGCCGCCCAATGGCATGGAGCGACAGTCTGGCGGTTGCGCAGAAGGACACCGCACCCTGGTCGAGGACTAAGACACCACCTCGTCCATGGTCATTGCATCTGCTGCCACGCGGTGCTGGGTCGATGGCGCTCTCAGACCAGAGCCTTGGTCTTGATTCTTTCGAATTCATCAGCGCTGATTGTTCCGGAGTCCCGAAGAGCCGTGGCTTTGGAGATCTCGTCGCTCGGACTCGGTGCAGCGACGCTGCGGATGTAAGCATCCGAGGCCTCCCGGTTCTCCTGGGCCCGTGCCATGGACCGCTCCGTCATGCCCTTACCGCGGGCAATCACGTAGACCAGCACACCCAACAAGGGCACGAAGACCAGGAAGAGGATCCAGACAGCTTTCCACCAACCGCTCAGCATGTCGTCGCGGAACAGGTCGCCGATGACGGCGAACAACGCCCAGAGGAAGGCGATGAACGCGTATAGGAGGAAAAACCACCAGAAAATATCCCAAAAGTTTTCCCAGAAACTCATATCAACTTCCCTGCTTTCTGTAGGAGCGGAGTGGGTCGGGAATGCAGCCGGGCAGGACTGAGGCTAGCTGCAGACCTGCCCGGAGGGGCCTTGAGGTCAGCATTTAGTCGCCGTCTGGAGGTCACTGACCGCGGCCTGGACGTTGGCGGCGTCGTCCCGCAGGGAGGCGGCCGCCTGAGTAAGGGTGGCATCATCCGGGACGGCTCTGACGGCTGCGTCGAACTTGTTTTCGGCCGTCTTAACTGCGTCCGTTTCGTCTTTGGCTACATCCTGGCTGGCCTTGACCAGGTCGTCGTAGGTCTTCGCGACCTGTTCCCGTGCCGATTTGATCTGTTCTATCGTGGCACCAGGTTTAAGTGTCTGTTTGAAATTTGTCAGGGATCCGGCGAAGGCACTGGCAGCAGCGCAGGCCTGCGAAACGTTCTTCTCCGCTCTGGCGCTGCTGACACTGGTGCCGGGGCTGGACGTGCCGCAACCCGTGAGCAGTACGATGGCTGCCCCGGCTGCGATCGATCCGGCGAGGATCGGGTGTGGTCTGGACACTGGAGGCCCCTTTCCGAAATGGAATGCGGCAGGGAACCCTGCCGCACGCAAGTCCGACCATTGTCTACCCGTAACGCGGGCGTGGGCCTCATCCGGGGAAGGTGATACGTAGCGGCAGAACCACGAGTTCACCGGACTCGAGATGGCCTCCACTACCAACCGGATTGAAGGCGGCACGAACGCCCAACTCAGACTGATGCTCCACAGCCACCGGGGCATGAGCGAAGAGCACCAAAAGCGAGCCATCCCGAGGTAGGACTCGAACTGCATTCCCTCCATTTCGTCCCGGCAGCTGAGCACCAGTCCCGGAGTCACCGCCACGGGGCAGGTGCCGGGAGAACCGACGGCACCGGAGGGCTAGGACTCATGGCGCAGACTAACGGAGAAGCAGGTCCCAGCCGTCGGGTCTGGTTAGGGTGGAGGATGACCGGAGAACCGAACACCTGGCACGACAAGCACAAGGCTTCCCTCACCCGCGGGCAGCAGGCCGCGGACCTCATGCGAAACGGGATGGGGAGCTGGCCTTTCGTGGGAGGTTTCATCGCCTTCATGCTGGTCTGGGCCGCCGTAAACACCTGGGCGCTGGCGACCCATGCCTGGGATCCGTACCCCTACATCCTTCTTAACCTCTTTCTGTCCATGCTGGCCGGTCTGCAAGGAGCAATTCTGCTCATCGCCGCCAAACGCCAGGATGCCATCGCAGGGGCCATGGCCCAGCATGACTACACTACGAACCTGAAGTCCAAGGAAGAGATCGATCTCCTGATGGACATTAACCGCCAGCAGTTGGAGATTCTCCGCGAACTTCAGCAACTCACAGAACACGGACCAAACGAAAGCAGCCTTTCAACTAGCGCCCGCCCGGCCTAAAAGATGAACCGATACCGGCAGCCGGCAACCCTGGCTAACGGCTCAGGCGTTCCGCAAAGAGGTGCCCCGTAAAACGGCAGCGAAGCCTCCCGTAAGCGGGCCCCCGACGTGCCACACCCCGGGCAGTGACCTGCGGTGCCGTTGTCATGAGTTGTCTGATGGGGCGCTCACAGAGTGCGCCAAGGCAGCGCGCGTGTGGAAATTTCGTTGTTCGACAACCCCGGTTGGCGGGCGGATACTGAAGAACCATGAAGCCTACCCAAAGCGGGTTGCGCATCCAGCTTCTCGGCTCGTTCATCGTGTACGTCAACGGGAACGCCGTCGAGAACAGCCACTGGCGGCTGCAGAAAGCAAAGGCCGTGGTGGCAATGCTGGCGCTGGCGCGTGGTCAGCGTAACCGTCGCGAGCAGGTACTGGACCGCCTGTGGCCTGACATGGAGCCGGTGGCCGCCGCACGGAATCTGCATCAGACCCTGTACGTCGCTCGCCGTGCGCTCGCTAGCGCTGGAGCCGGCAGCGACGGGCTGCTCGCCATCCGCGGTGAAGTGGTCGTGCTGGATGACACTGGCCCGGTCGATGTCGATGTCCTGCAGTTCGAACGTTCGGCCGTGGCAGCGTTGGCTGCAGGTGTCGAGGGCGGCCTGCGCGATGCGGCCGACTTGTACACTGGTGATCTTCTGCCGGAACTGCCGGATGCGGACTGGCTGACGACACGCCGCGATGAGCTCCGGGAAATCCATCGCGAGGTACTGGTGAAACTGGCGTCCACGGTGGCGCAAAGCTCACCGGAGGAAGCGTTGGTCATCCTCACCCATGCGCTCGAATCCGATCCCGTTCACGAGGGAGCCGTGCGCGCGCAGATGGTGGTGCTGGCTGGGATGGGCCGGCGGTCGGAAGCATTGGCACGATATGAGCGGCTGGTCGACGAACTCCTCGACGCGTTCGGGACCGACCCGGACACCCGGACGGTGGAACTGTTTCGCGAATTGTTGACCGGCTCGCCGCCCGAGGAACGCCTCCACCAGCCCGCCGGAGTGACCGGCAAAGACGATGCCATCGGCTATCTGCCATCCCCGTTGACAAGCTTCATCGGGCGCGAGCGTGAGCTCGTTGACGTCGAGCGGCTGATGGGCCATGCTCGCCTGCTCACCCTCACCGGGGCTGGCGGCAGCGGCAAGACCAGACTAGCCTTGGAGGCCGCGAAGACAGTTCGTCCTGGGTACGTGGACGGAGTCTGGTTCGTCGACCTCGCGGCCGTTGGGGAGTCGCTGCTGGTGGCCGATGCCGTAGCCGAGGTCCTCGGGTTGGATTCCGGCGCGGCACCAAGCCGCGTGCAAGCGCTGGTCGACCAACTGCGGCGACGCTCGCTGCTCCTCGTGCTGGACAACTGCGAACACTTGCTCGCGGCCTGCGCGCAACTCGTCGTCGCGCTACTTGACGGATCCCCTGGGATTAAAGTTCTGGCCACCAGCCGGGAGCCAATCCATGCCGACGGGGAGTACACCTACCGGGTGCCGTCATTGCCGCTGCCCTCGCCCCTGCCGTCTGACGCTCTCGACGTGGCCGTGCTGGGCCGTCTGCCCTCTGTCCGGCTTTTCGTTGAGCGGGCAGCGCAGGTCCGGCCGGGTTTCGCGCTCGACGCCGACAACGCGCAGGGGGTGACAGAGTTGTGCCGACGGCTCGACGGGATGCCGCTGGCCCTCGAATTGGCCGCGGCCAGGACGGCCGTACTCGAACCGGCCGAGATCGTCCAGGGATTGGGCGATGCATTGTCCATGCTCGGCGGGGGAACCAGCGGCGTCACACGGCACCAGACGCTGCGTGGCACCTTGGAATGGAGCCACGAACTGCTCACCAAACCGGAGCAGGTTCTGCTGCGCCGGCTGTCTGTGTTCGCGGGTGGTTTCACCCTCGACGCTGTGGCAGCAGTCTGCGCTGACGCGCCCCTCCAGCAGGTCGAACTGCTCGACCTGTTGGCCAAGCTGGTGGACAAGTCTTTGGTGGTCACCGAAAGGAGGGGCGCCGGGACCCGATATCGGCAATTGGAGACGGTCCGCCAGTTTGGCCAAGAGAATCTCGATCATGCAGGTGAGGCGGCTCAACTGGCGGCTGCGCATTGCGCCTACTTCCTTGCCGTCGCCGAATCCCACAATCCCGAACGGGCCACCGGGGTGGTCATCGAACAGCCGAAGTTGCTCGACCGCGAGCACGACAACCTGCGCGCTGCGTTGCGCTGGTCGTGCGCCCACGAGCCCGGGACCGCGCTCCGGCTCGCGGCCAGCCTGTGGCGGTTCTGGTTCCTCCGCGGTCACGCGGTCGAGGGAGCACGTTGGGTGGAGCGTGCCTTGGCGGTGGCTCCCGACTCGACCCGGCCTCGCGCGGCCGCTCTGATCGGCCTGACCGGGCTGGACAGCCGGCAGGGCCGTGGCGATCGGCATCGGGCGCTCGGCGCGGAGGCTCTGGCAATTATGCGGGAGATCGGCAACCCCGACGAGGTGACGATGGCCCGGCTCATTGAGACCTCGCTCGCCTGGAGCACTTTCGACCTGGACGAGGCCGAACAGCTGGCGGCCGACGTGCACACCGAGGCAGTCGAGGGTGGCAGACCCGAACATTGCGCAGCCAGCAGTTGGCTGCTCGGCCAGTGCGCGTTGTCCCGGGAGGACGGACCACTCGCCGCCCGTCACCTAAACACCTGCCTGAGCGAACTCGCGCAGTCTGAGACCAGCACCCCACCCTTCCTGCCGGTGATCACGCCCAGCCTGCAACTGGTCCCGATCGCCGGACGGCTGGTGCCCTGCGTCGAGGAAACCCTGCTGTTGGGCCGGCGGGTCGGCGTCATCCAAGCCAAAGGCTACGTGCTGTCCGCGATCGGCTACGCGGCCAGGCTTTCGAGAGACACGCAGTCTGCGATATCCGTCATCACGGATGCAGCCGAACATTTCGCCGAGTTAGGAGATGACCTGGCCAGGGCGCAAACACTCCACCAACTTGGCTGCATTCTGCGCGACTGTGGCGACCACAGTGCGGCCGATGAGGCCCTGTCCTTGGCGCGGGAGCTTCGGCTCGGTCTGGGCGACCGACGCGGCGAGCTGCTGACCGAGATTAATATCGCCCTGCTCCGCGCCATGGGTGGTGATATCGACCGCGGCCTGACAGACGCTCGGCGTTGCCTTTCAGGGTTCGAGTCCGCGGGAGATCAGGTGGGAATGGGCGCCACGCTGACCATTCTCGGTGCCGCCGAACTGATCTCCGGGGAGGTCCGGGCAGCGCGGGAAATGTACAGGCAGGCAGCGGAAAAAGTCGCCCCATGGCGGCGACACACTGGCTGGCAACGGTTGATGGTGGCAGAGCTATCCAACGAGCTCGGCGACCCACATCGGGCGGCCCGAGAAATTGACAGGGCTGGGGAAATTTTCGACCGAACGAAATGCCTCATCGCCGGTCAGCGGCTGGCCGCACTGCGTAGGCGGGACCCGGATGATGATGTTGAGACGGCGTTGAGTGCTCGTTGAGTACGGTTCACTAGCGTGATTCCTGGATCTGACAAATAGATCTGACCAACCAACAGCAATCAGGAGGAACGCATCGTGACAACGACGCAGACTAGGCCGACCCGCATCGGCGAGGCCACCATCGCCGAGTTCGCCGCCGGGCTGCGCGGCACGGTCGTCAGGCCAGGGGACGCGGACTACGACCACGAACGCAGCATCTGGAACGGGGCCCACGACCGGCGCCCGACGCTCATCGCACGCTGTGCGGGTGTGGCAGACGTGATCCGCACGGTCGATCTCGCGCGCAGCGAGGGGTTGCCGTTGTCGGTTCGCGGCGGTGGACATTCGATCCCCGGGTTTTCCACCGTCGACGACGGTATCGTGCTGGACCTTTCGCTGATGAAGGGGGTCCAGGTGGACCCTGCCCGCCGCCGCGTGGCGGCACAGGCAGGGTGTACCTGGAAGGACCTGGATGCAGAGACCCAGCAATTCGGGCTTGCGGTGACCGGTGGCCTGGTGTCCTCAACCGGCATCGCCGGCTTCACCACCGGCGGCGGCATCGGCTGGCTCGTGCGCAAGCACGGGCTGGCCAGCGACAACCTGGTCGGCGCCGACGTCGTCACTGCTGACGGGCAGTTTATTCACGCCAGTGCCGATGAGCACCCCGATCTGTTCTGGGGGCTGCGCGGCGGCGGCGGCAATTTCGGTGTGGTGACGTCCTTCGAGTATCAATTGCACGAAGTGGGGCCCATGGTCCTTTCCGGCCTGGTTTTCTACCCCGCAGAAGAAGCGGAGCAGGTGTTGCGCGGCTATCGGGCGGCCTGCGCGGCGGCCCCCGATGAGCTGACCACGCTGGTCAACATGACCATGGCGCCGCCGGTCCCGTTCCTGCCAGAATCAGTGCACGGCAAGCCGGTCATCGCTGTGGGAGGGTGCTGGTCCGGCGATCTAGATGCCGGCGAGGCTGCCACCGCACCCTTCCGGTCATTGGGCACGGTCATCGCCGATGTGTTCACGGCCAACCCGTACGCGGGATGGCAGCAGGCGCTCGATCCGCTGTACCCGCGGGGCGTGCACAACTATTTCCGCTCGGCATTTCTGCGCGCCGCCGACGACGCGTCCGTGCGCGTGCTGCTGGACTCGTTTGCGGCATTGCCCAGCGCCATGACGCAGATTCACCTGCACCACCTTGGCGGCGCGGTCGGCCGGGTTCCTGCCGAAGCAACGGCCTTCGCACTCCGCGACCAGGAATTCATCGTCAATGTTGTTGCGCGCACGCCGACAGCGGAAGGCTTCGCGGATGTCGTCGAATGGGCCCGGGGCGTGACGTCTGCGCTCGGTCCGGATGTGACGGCCTACGTGAATTTCACAGGTGAAGCGAATACGGCGCTCGTCCGGGCGTCGTACCCGGCGGATACATACCGGCGGCTCGTGGAACTGAAAAACGAATACGACTCCACCAATCTATTCCGGTTGAACCAGAACATCGCCCCCACGGTGTGACAGCACTGCCTGCGCCAGAGGCACCTCGGATGGGTCCGCTGCACCCAGCAAACCCCTTACCTGAAGTTGCGTGAGTTGAGGCAGGAAGATCCCTGGGTTTCCGGGGGTCTTCCTGCCCGTCTCGTGGGAAGCAGGCAAGGAGCGAGCCACAAAGCAGCAACGGCAGGACACTCACTCCGGTGTGGACACCCCACACACCCCTCTTGGCCGGACAAACGGGAACCAGCCTTCCCCCAAGCCGCCGGTAAACAAAGGATTCCGGAGAAGAAGGTCTTCAATAAATCCCCGCAGTTTATGTCGTCAGTAGGACCCCACAGCATGAATAGGTACAAGAACAACCACGGCCACCCGAGCAACCCAGAAAGGAGACCCGAATGACCCACCCCCCTCTGACGAGGGGAAACACTGCGCCCGAGGTGGGACTCGAACTGCATTCCCTCCCCCGCACCACACTGGACTCCCCCGGACATGCGGAATCCGGCCCGATTCGAAGCCCGAAGTGTGGACAAAGTACACATTCCCAAATTGCCCAGTTCAAAGCATCGCAGCCACCAGCCGCACCCAAGAAGTGAAGAGCGCACTCCAGGCGATCTGGGCAGCACACACCTGAATTCAGACGACCCACGCGCGCACGTCGTGATGGCCTCGATTAAGCTGATGCGCTCTCGTCGGCCCGTCTGAACACCCGTCGCACGCCGCCTCGCGCGAGCATGAGAACGATGATCAGTGCAGTCACTTGAAAGAAGCCACCGAGACGGACAGCGTCGCCGAATACCAGGTCAACCAGTCCGAGCACCATGAACTTGCTCCCCGGCAGCACCAGCAACAGGGTGAACGCGCTGACAATTCGAACCCGCCGAGTATCGGCCGACCGGATTCGCGCAACGATTTTCTTCTTCGCCCACAGCACGACTTCAAGGACGACCTTCAGCAGGATCGCCGTCAAGAGCGCCAACAGGAATGTTTCGGATATGACGTCGGGAAACAGCTGGATGAACACACCCAGCACCACGAGATAGTCCAGCACGTCGACCAGATCTATTGGACGGATCCGCATCCAGCGAGTATATCGACGGCGCCCGGACCGCCCTCTTGCCCGATTAGGATTCCTTCCACTTCGCTCAGGCCCTGCAAGTGCCTCACCCGCCCCACGCAGACCCAGAGCAGTCCGTTTGCCCGTTCCACGGTCTGCCCCATAAGAGTCGTTCACGCGCGGTCTCGGTCTCTTCCGCGACCAGGATGTAACCAAGGTCCGCCGCCCTCGACTCGTGGATCTGGCTCCTGGCTAGGTTGCCGACCTGTCAATGAGCAGATGGTCGGCAAGTACTCCCGTTCGTGCTCTATATGGACGGGGTCTTACGCCGGCCTTCCAGCAGGGCAAGAGTAGCCCAGGATAAAAGCGCTGGGACCAGTATCAGCAGGACGAAAACCCACCACTGGTAGTGGAAGCTCCACAGCAGGACGAGCCCACCCACGACGAGTCCGAGTACAAAGTAGAGCACGAAAAAAACGATCCCTAGACCCATGATGCGTCGATTCATGAGTACATGCTCCCATGAGGAGCAGTACCTTGATGGAAGTAGTGAGCCAGGGAGTTTGGTGGAGGCTCGTTGCGCCACGAAGCGTTCCCGTAAGCCGATCCCTCAGCGGGCGCTGCGATAAGACGCGGCGCTATGGCAGGAACGGCTGCGGGTGCCAGAAGCCACCCCAGCTGCCGCATGGATCCCGCGTGCCAGGCACGAACCCGGGGAAGCCAATGATCGTGATACATCGCCGTCGGTAGGTGTGCCACGGCTAGTCTAGGGGTTCACAATTCTTGGGGGATTGAATGGCTCGGACACACAACGCACCGGTTTTCTCGCCGGGGTGATCCTCGTGTCCGTCGGCTGGATACTCTTCGGCCCGACGAGTATGCTCGCGGCAGCTTCCGATCGACCCGTCTCCCCCAGTCACCCAAATGCGGGGTTGTAGGCTCAGAACATGTCAGCTCATTGGGGGATGCAGACTCAGCGCGGAAGAGTACTGCTTGTTTTGGCCGGACTCGTCCTTGCGCTGGCGGGTTGCACGTACAGTGACCCGCCTGAGCAGACAGTTAGCTCATCGTCCAAAGGGGCAACGGTGCCGCCCCGGTCATTTGAGGAAAACGTTGGTGACGTGGCCCGTTTGCTTGGTGCATCCGTAACGGCCGCTGGTATGCCAACGGAAGCAGAGCCTGCCGGGAAATTGGCCACTGTACTTGCTCCCGGGGACTATGTCGTCACGGCCGCGTGTGCCGGCGGCTACTTCGCCAAGCTGACGATCGTTGAGGGCGATGGGCTTCCGCTGTCAACAGACGTTGACTGCGACGCCACATTCCAGCGATTCCTCAGGCACGCGGGCGGTCCCATCACGATCAGCGCGATCCCGTCGACCGGCGGGCCCGCAGCCGCCGGAGTTGCGATAGGGCCCAACACTGACCCCATGGCTTCAGCGCAACAGGACATGGGCGAATGGTCATCAAAGCAACTGAAACCCGCAGTGCCGGGAGAGCTGGCCGGCTCCGCTGCTTCGAATTCCCCGACCAGCTTCGGAATGTCCGCCAAATCCGGCACTTACGAATTGCAGTTCTTGTGTGAAGGACCCTCCGGGACCGAACTGTCGGTGGCCAGTTGGTCCGGTGTCGAAGTCGTCGCCCCGGTGCAGGTCCATTGCAATGGGAACATCTTCAAAACGACAGTGCAGCTGGGAGCAGGCGCCGACAGAGTCGATTTCAAGATGAACCCAGGAAGCGGTGGCTCGGAGACCCGATACGCCTTCAGGCTCGTTCCGCCCACGTAGCCTCTCCTGTCCGGACGCGTCGACCTCGGCTCGGAGTCTTAGACGCGCTCATGTTGAACCGCCGTGTTCGGACTGCGGTTCCCGGGTGGTTCCGCCGAACCCCACCGCGCTGCCGTGCGTTGGGGGAGCGTTCAGACGACCAGGGCGTCGCCTTGGCGCAGTCGTGTGCGGGCTCGACGAAGAGTCTCACCTTACCGGGATCTTCCTGGGCCCTGGGATGGTCAGGTGCCCTGGTAGTCGCCGGAGGCCTGCTCGGGAACTTCCCACTCCCCCTTGGGGGTCCGGAATCCACGCATGAATCCGAACATCAAGTCGGTCATTCCGGCCGGGTCACCGCCGCAACGGACGAAATCTTCCCGTCGGCGCCGGCCTAGCCACGTCGTGTGTCGGACGCCCAAAACCGTGACAAGGGTTGCACCGAACACTGCAGCGGTTAGAAAGATAGGCAATTCAGTGCTGAACCAGGAGGCCAGCAATCCCGCGGAAATTGCTCCAACCCCGATCCACAGAACGAACCCGGTGACTACTGCTCCGCGCAGCGATGCGTTACTGGGACGGTGGATTGGGATGAACTTGGCGGGGTCAACGGGCGTATAGCCGCGCCTGGAGCGGCGTCCGGTTTGTTCGGACATGAAGTTCGTATCCCCTAGATTGTCTGCGCTGACCGGGGACATCCCGACCATTACTCTCGAATCATATTCTGGACTATGGCGCCAGTACCGATAATGGACCCCAGTGTCCCGGCTCACGCTAATAACTGATGAGCCAATTTAACCGCTCTTCACCACCGGACCTTGTTGCGGGAAGGCCCGGGCGTGGATCCGGGCCAGGACCTCGACTCCGAGGCCCCCGGCGGCCCCGCACGCCACGGCCGCGAGCAACAACCCGCCGGGTGGCCGGGAAAGCAGGAAGAATTCCTGCACGAGCGGGAGGTTGAGCGAGACCAGCAGGGAGGCGCTCATGGCCAACACCACGGCCAGGCGCGCCGCGTTGAGGGGGCGCGACACGGCCGATAAGATCCACAGTCCGACCATGGACAGCGTCAGCACAGAGGCGCTGCTGACTTGTTCGGACGTGGCCGCGCTGGCCAGCGGCGCGAATGCGTTCAGTGTGAGCAGGGAAGCCGTGACGATCAGTCCGGCAGGGACGGAGAACCATAGGGACCGGCGCAGAAATCCGGGCTGATAGCGGCGCGGGTTCGGCATGAGCGCCAAGAAGAAGGCCGGGATTCCGATCGTCAGGCCGTCCGTGAAGGATAGCTGGCGGGGAAGAAACGGAAACGTCCACTGCAGGAGCCCGAAGGTCACCGCGATGGCGGTCGCATAGACCGTTTTGCTGAGGAAGAGGCTGGAGACCCGCTCAATATTGGCGATGACCTGCCGGCCCTCAGCGAGGACTCCGGGAAGCCGGTCGAAGCGGCCGTCGAGCAACACCAGGCGCGCGACTGCCTTGGTGGCGGGCGCCGCGGAGTCCATGGCGATGCCAAGGTCGGCCGTCTTGAGCGCGAGGGCGTCGTTGACGCCGTCGCCGGTCATGGCCACAGTATGTCCCCGGCGCTGGAGCGCCTCGACCATCGCCCTCTTCTGGGCGGGCGTCACTCGGCCAAACACCGTGTTTGATTCCATCACCTCCTCCAGATGCAGCGGGTCCTCCGGCAGTGAGCGTGCGTCGAAGCCCTCCGTGACCTCCAGGCCAACCCTGCGGGCAATGGCGGCAACGGTGCGGGGATCGTCGCCGGAAATGATCTTCAACCCGACCCCTTCGGTCCGGAAGAACTTGAGGGTCTCCCGGGCATCGGAGCGCGGCTGTTCCCGGAAGGTCAGCAGCGCCACAGGGTGGAGCGACGCCGGCAGCTGCTCCGCCTTCCCATTGGCTGGCAACTGATCCGCGCCGGCCAGGAGCAGGGTCCGCAGCCCTGATGCGGCCAGTTCGCCGGCCTGGCGCAAGACGTCGCTCTGGCGCGGTACTGCGCCGTCGGGCGCCGAGATCGACGGCTTCAGACGTGCGGCTGCGTCGTCGCCCTGCACAAGCATCATTTCCGGTGCTCCGAGAATCCAGGTGCGCGCACCGCGGGCGCTCCCGTTGAAGCTGACTCCGCTCCACTTCCGGGCGGAGGAGAACGGCACGGACCGGACGGGTTGAAGGCCGCCATCATCCTCAAAGGCCGTGCTCAGGCAGCGTGCCGTGGCGTTTGCCTCGGGTTCGGCGCCAAACCATGCGAGGGCCTGCTCCCATCCCGGTTGCGGCGCCAGCGGGTGAACCGCGTCGAAGACCAGTCCTCCTTCTGTGAGGGTTCCGGTCTTGTCCATGCACAGTACGTCTACGCGTGCCAGTCCCTCGACAGCGGCGAGTTCCTGGATCAGTACGTTGTGTTTAGCCAGCCGGAGTCCGCCCACGGCGAAGGCCACGCTCGTCAGCAGCACTAGTCCCAGCGGGACGATCGCGATCATGCTGGCAATGAGTCCCACGAGTGCGGGGGTCCAGGCACCGGTGGAAATGGCGGTCTGCCAGCCGCCGCGCGCCTGGATCTCGCCGTTGAGCACGATGAGGGCAACGGGCAGCAGGATCCAGGCGATCCAGCGCATTACACGGTTGAGGCTGTTGCGGATCTCGGAGTTCACCAGTGAGAACCGTCGCGCGTCTGCCGTCAGCCGGCTCGCGAACGACGCCGCTCCGACCCGGACAACCTGGGCGTTGCCGTGGCCGGCCACGACGATCGATCCGGAGAGTACTTCCGTCCCCGCATCCTTACCCACCGGGTCTGCTTCGCCCGTGAGAAGCGATTCGTCCACCTCGAGGCCGGACGACTCCAGTACGGCAGCGTCGGCAGTGACCTGATCCCCGGCCCGCAACACCAGGAGGTCATCTTTTACGACGTCGGCCGTGGCGATGTCGTGGATCTGACCCTCGCGCAAGACCCGCGCGAGCGGGGCGTTGAGGACAGCCAGTCGGTCCAAGGACTTTTTCGCCCTGTATTCCTCGACGACGCCGATCACGGCATTGCTGACAGCGGCGAGGCCGAACAGGGCATCCCGCCATTGCCCCAGGAACAACAGCAGCAGGAAGCTCGTGCCGACGATTGCGTTGAAGAGCGTGAAGACGTTGGCCCGGAAGATCTGCCACAGGCTCCGGCTAGTGGTGTCCGGCACGCGGTTGGTAAGCCCGCGCTCGACCCGCGTAGCCACCTCCCCCTGCGACAGCCCCTTGGCGGCCGGCCGGCGCCTGGCGGCCTTCCGGTCTTTGGCTGCCGGGGACGCACGCCGATGCAGAAAGGCTCGTCTCTTGCGCCGGCGGTATGCCTTCACCCTCCGATGGTATCCGCCGTAGCGCCACAATGTGACGCACTGCGACGCATACGCCGGTCCCCCACCGCAACACCATCCGCCCGCACTGGCGCTGCGAGAAAATCCGATGCAGATACTGGAGCCTGGAATCGCGCATACCCCGGCCGCAAACTGTCCCGCTCAGGGTGGACAATCCCGACAGTTGCACCCGCGCAGATCATTGGCTGCGTCCGGGTCTGCACCAACGAACAGGACCTGGCAACGCCGCGCAAGGCGCTTACGGGGCTGGGCGACCCCCGAGGGCCTGACCAATGGTGACCACGGCGCGCGGCCCGCAGAAACAAGGATCGGCTGGGATTGAACGAAGCCCTGGGCGCTGTCCGGGCCGGCGGCACCCTGGTCGTCGCCAAGAGAGGAACCACCCGGCAGCAGCAACGGCCACCAACAAAAATGGGCCCCCGCAAGGGCCCATAAAGGAGATTTGTACACAGTCATACGCTCACAAGCCTCTGAACAGGGAAAACACGTGCCCGAGGTGGGACTCGAACTGCATTCGCTCCCCCAGAAACATTGAGCTCCCCCCGAGACATAAGGAATCCGCGCAGTGAGGTCCGCGATCGACTCTGAGGCGACTCAACGATGGCATGCCAGCGCGAACATCACAGCCGTGAGGGCCGGCGTCCTGGCCCGACGTACTCACACGCGTATACCCGAGATGTCCCGCCGGCTATTGTGCCTCAGAAACCCCCGGCCAGCACCCGCCTGAGACGAATTACGGTGAGACATATTTCCACGACACGACACGACACGAGGCGGGCCAGCACGCTGTCGATTCCTTCAATCCTCCAGACACGACGAGGTGTCTTGAAGGGTGTTGTTTGCCAAGACAGCAGCGGATACGGTCGCTGCCGTGTTTCTCACTGGCGGTCGTCTACAAGAATCCTGCACGGTTCGGCCCTGGTTGGCGGTACGAGGTGCGACGTAGAAGCTCAAGAGGGTCTTTCGGTCACTCTTTGATGGGGGGCCGAACGACGGACAGTAGTCGAGTGCACTATAAGTGCACTATAAGTGCAGTATGATGCACTTATGGATGAGAGTACAACGAGCTTGGCGCTGGCAATCGGCGCCCGGGTTAAGCAGGAGAGGCAGTCGCGGGGCTGGACGCTTGATCAGCTTGCGGAGTCTGCAGGGGTAAGCCGCAGGATGGTCATCAACGTGGAGCAGGGTGCCGCGAATCCCAGCGTGGGAACTCTGCTGAGGATCAGCGACGCGCTGGGTGTGGGGCTGCCGGCGTTGGTCGAGCCACCTCGCCCGAAGCCGGTGAAGGTCACGCGCAGTGGTGAGGGCGCTGCTTTGTGGAGCGGTGAGTACGGCGGCCGCGGGGTGTTGGTGGCCGGCACCGAACCGCCGGACGTGGTTGAACTGTGGGACTGGACGCTGGGTCCCGGCGACCGTCATGTGAGCGAGGCCCACACGTCGGGCACCAAGGAGCTTTTGCAGGTCCAGCAGGGCACGGTCACGGTGGAGGTCGCAGGTCAATTGCTCACCCTCGATGAGGGCGATGCGGTGACGTTCCCGGGCGACGTGGCACACTCTTACGCCAATCCGGGCACGGAGCCGGCGAGGTTCTCCCTGGCCGTCTTCGAGCCGGGCGTGGGGACAGGTCACCGGCCGGAGGCGTCCGATGCCTGAGTCGGGCATGCTTCAGGAATTTCTCGACGGCGGCCATGTTGACGCCACCGTGTTCGCGCTGCGGCCCGACTACCGGGCGTTGCTGCTGGCCGTTGGCGGACTCGTCCCTGGCCCGAGTGACCAGGCCGGTGAGGAGATGCTCCAGGCGGCGGAATCCGCAGCCCGGGAGCTGCTCAACGGCCGGCCGGTTGAGCAGCTCCCGCACGTGGCTGCGTGGCGCGAGGCTTATCAGGGCTTCGGCGCCAAACCGAACCGCACGCGCAACAGCCTGGAGGCGCTCCTGCGCCGGGCGGTGTCCGGGTTGCCCCGGGTGAACCGTCTCACCGACCTCTATAACGCCGTTTCGGTGCTCCACCAGGTCCCGCTGGGTGGGGAGGATCTGACCCGCTACAGCGGTGCGCCGCGGCTGGTTCGAGCCACCGGCAAGGAAGCCTTTGATACCGCCGCCGACGGCGCCACGGTGATCGAGCACCCGGAATCCGGCGAGGTGGTGTGGCGCGATGACGCCGGCGTGACCTGCCGGCGCTGGAACTGGCGCCAGGCACGCCGCACCCAGCTCGGCGAGGAGACCACCTCCGCGCTGTTCATCCTCGACGCGCTCGAACCCATGACCGATGAGGCGCTCCACGCCGCAGCCGAGGACCTGATCGCCCGGCTGACCCTACTGGGTCCCGACGTCGGCGTTGCCCGCCGCCTGATAGCCGCGGGCACGCCAGCCAACGAAGAGACTGACATGCTCGTCCACTCCCGGATACGCGCGATCGTTGACCGGCAGGCCCGAAGGGGCCAGCCGTGAGCCAGCGCGTCCCCAAGAATGTCCCCGTTCCGCCGTGGGGGCTGGCCGTGGCGGCCATGCTCTCAGTCCAGCTGAGTTCGGCACTGTCAGTGGATCTGATCGCGGCGGTGGGGCCGGCCGGAACTGCCTGGCTCAGACTCAGTGTGGGGGCGCTCGTCTTCTTGGCCGTTGCCCGACCCCCATTGCGCGCGCTGCGCCGCCCCGACGTCCCCGTGCTACTGGGGCTGGGTGTCGCCACCGGACTGATGACCATCGCGTTTCTCGCCTCCATCGAACGCATCCCGCTCGGCACCGCCGTCGCGATCGAGTTCCTCGGTCCGCTGACTGTCGCCGGGGTGCGCAGCCACAGCGCACGGGCGCTTATCTGGCCAGCCCTGGCGCTGCTCGGCGTCGTCCTTCTGACCGAACCCTGGGCTGGTGACATCAACCTCGCCGGTATCGGGTTGGCAGGGCTCGCAGCCGTCGGGTGGGCCGTCTACATTGTGCTCACCCAACGGATCGGCGACCGCTTCACGGGCATCGGTGCGCTTTCACTCACCGTTCCCGTCGCAGCTGCCACGGCAGCGGTCGTCGGCATCCCGCAGTCCGCCGGACATCTCAACCTCGGTGTCCTCTCCGTCGCTTTCGGACTGGCCGTCCTGATGCCGGTGCTGCCAATGGCGCTCGAGATGCTCGCCCTGCGCCGGATGACGCCCACGGCGTTCGGTACCCTGATGGCCCTCGAACCCGCCATCGGGGTGCTCCTCGGGCTGCTCGTGCTGCACCAGCAGCCCTCACTCGCCCAATTCGGTGGCATCACGCTCGTCGTCCTTGCAGGGGCCGCCGCGCAACGCGGTGGCCGACGGCGACCGCGCTCCCGCGAACACGCCGGCGCCCGCATCGCCCCCGACCTCATCGGCCAAGGGCCAAAGTAAGCGACAGTCCTCCAAATAGGGGGTCCGCCAGACTGTCGCTACGCGGGAATTCCCTGCTGACAGGGCCCGCAGCTAAGTCCCCCAGGGAGTGCCTCAGACTTTGCTTCCCTGTTATTCAGACCTAAGGAGTTATAACCATGTTCACCGGCTTGAGTGCCTTCCCCCTGACCCCTCTGGCAGATGATGCTGTTGACGAGTCTGCCTTTGTTCGCCTGATCGAACGGCTCTCGGAGGCGAAGGTTGGCTCCATTACCGCGCTCGGATCCACGGGCTCCTACGCGTATCTGAGCGGCGAGGAACGGAGCCGTGTGGCTCGTCTTGCCGTCGAGCACGCCGGCGCGACACCGGTGTTCATTGGTGTTGGGGCCTTGCGGACCTCACACGTCCTCGCGAACGCTGAAATGGCAGAGCAGGCGGGGGCTTCCGCACTCCTGCTTGCGCCCATGACCTATCAGCCCCTCACCGAAGATGACGTGTTCGAACTCTTCCGGACCGTCACCGCGAACTCGTCGCTGCCCGTGATCGTCTATGACAACCCGGGCACCACCCATTTCACCTTCACGACCGAGCTTTACGGACGCATCGCGGAACTGCCCGGAATCGCCTCCATCAAAATCCCCGGTGTGCCGGCCGATCCGGAGCAGGCACAGGCGCGGGTTCAGGAAATCCGAGCCGCCGTCCCGGCGCACGTGACCATCGGAGTTTCCGGTGACGCAAAGGCCGCCGCCGGACTGGCCGCCGGGTGCGATGCCTGGTACTCCGTCATCGGCGGCACCTTGCCCGCCCTGGCGCTGCGGATCACCCGGGCCGCTCTGGAAGGGCGGGTCTCAGACGCGACCGCTGAGTCCGAACGGCTTGCACCGTTGTGGGAGTCGTTCGCCGAGTTTGGCGGGAGTATCCGGGTCGTTGCGGCCATAGCCGAACAGCTGGGACTGGCATCACCATCGTGCCTGCCGCTTCCCCTCCAGGGATTGACCGCGGAGCAGCGTGCCCATGTTGGCAGGATTGTCGATGAGCTCGGGCTTAACCCGTAGCGCCGGCCTCGGCGTTTCACGCGGGAAGTACCGCCGGGGCGGGGCGCTGGCGCGCTACGTCTTCGCCGCGACGCTGGTGCGAAGCGCAGACGGCGGCGCAGTGGTCGCCATCGTGCTGCTCGCGCACGCCTGCGGGATGCCGGGCTGGCTGGCCGGCATCCTGGGAGCATCAATCACCGCACCCCACGTGCTCGGCCCCTTCATCGCCCGACGCCTCGATACAGCCCGTGACGGACGCAAGGTCATCGCGTGCTCCGCAGTCCTCCACGGGGTGCTGCTCGGTGCTGCTGCACTGCTCCTGCCCGTCGCCTGGCCGATCTGGCCAGCCTTGCTGCTCTTCGTCTCCGGCATCTTCGGGCCGATGCTCACCGGCGGGATCAGCAGCCGCCTGCCCTCCATCGCCGGCCCCGGGCAGCGCAGCCAACGCAGAGCACAAAGCTGGGACGTCGCAAGCTACGGACTCAGCGGCACCCTCGGCCCGGCAGCAGTGGCATGGATCGCGGCAGCATCCGACGCACTCACCGCGACATTGGTTCTGGCCGGAGCCGCCGTCGTTGGTGCTGGAGCCGTCCTCGCACTCCCCAAGCAAGAGCCGCCCAACAAGGCCGTTGGGGTGCCATCACCCGGACGAACACTGAGCCTCATATGGGAACGTGGTCCGCTGCGCCGCACACTCGGACTCACCGTGACCGTCGCATTCTCTGTCGCCGCGCTACCGATCTACGCCGTTGCCACAGCTCCCGCGTTCGGCGGCGCCGCGGCCGCCGGAACACTGGTCGCAGCCTACGGGATAGGGAATCTCCTCGGATCAGCAGGGCTCATGCTCCGACCGCTTCGCCGCGACGCAGACCCTCTCATGAGCTCCCTCTCCGCACTCGTCGCGGCAACGCTGATACTCGTGATGCTTACTCCGACACTCCCCACATCCCTCATTGCCTTCGGCCTGGCAGGGATCGCCAACGCAATGTTCTTCGCAACCCTCGCCGCGCGAAGCGAATACGCACCCATCGAGGCCCGCGGCCAAATCTTCATCTGGGTAGGCGCACTCAAGATCGCAGCAGGATCCGCCGGAACAGCCGTCGCGGGTGCAACTATCGCACAGACGGTTTGGGCACCACTTCTGCTGGCGACAGCCCTCACAGCAATTGCTGCGACCACCAGCATCATCGAGCGCTCCCGTCCACGCTTGTCCAAACACTAGCCCGCCTGAATCCGCGGCGTGTATGCGGCGAGCAATGTCTCCAACCTGATGGCCCCGTCGCGGAGCACCGGGCCGGCCGAGGGTGTCATGCCCGGCGCAGGGATCAACGCCGACGTCATCAAAGAGGAATCCCCCGGGGCCGTCGAGGGCCACTTCGGCCCCTTCTCGGCCGCCGCGGAAGCAACTGTCGCTCAGATCTGCCTGGGTCACCGACGCCATGGCCTTTATGATGGGCAGAAATCCACCGGCATACGCCCTGCGGCCACAGTTGAAAGGTAAGTAGGCCTTGGCGGGGTGGGTAGCGTTGGTCCATGGGACTGGTCGACGACAGCCCGGACCGGGCAGCCCTGACGTTGACGCGGCTCGCCCGCGGAAGAATCCGTAGGACCCGGCGACCTGGCAGGCGCATGCTCGACTATCTAGACGACCTCGGACAGCGGAACGGCACCCCTTCCTCGGGTTGGTGGCCACCGCATTGCCCCGAGCCACTTCAAATCCCTGGACTATCTGGGAGCAGGGTTGCGCGAGCCGTGTTGGGGCGGGATGTTCGACACTAAATCACTGTCACCTGCTGGAATTTGACCTTGTCTTTGTCGTCGCGCGCCGCGCCCATTTGACCGGGAGCGCCGCTGGGCCCCGCGAGGCCCGGTGTGGATGGCTGGCCAGGGTCAGTGCTGGCGTGGCTGAAGTCGCCTCGGGCGCCGCTGTCGCCGGTGACCCCCGCGGCACCTCCCGGGCCCGGGTCTCCTCCTTTGCCGGGGTCTCCTGACTTCGCCTTGAACACGCTCTGGCCACCGCTTTGGTCGGAAATGTAAAAGACAAGGATGTCTCCGGCTGCGCCCGCGTCGCCGCCCCGACCTCCAACCCCGCCCTGGGCTCCATTCCCTCCTGCGCCGCCGTAAGCGCCGGGCTCGCAGTCGTTTCCGTCGCCGCCCTTTCCGCCCTTGCCGCCGGCGCCACCTTTTCCTCCGTTTCCACCTTTCCCTCCGTTGCCGCCTGAAGCGTCGACAGATACGTCGCTGCCGAGGACGCTCACGTGTAGTTCAACGGTGCCGCCCTTGCCGCCTGGCAAGCCATCCGCGCCGGGGCCGCCGATGCCGCCATCGCCGCCACGTCCGCCGCGCGTGGCACCAGTGTCGGTGACGAAGAACCAGCCACTGCACACCGCTCCGAATCCCCCTTGTCCCTGCGGTCCGTCTCCTCCGGCAGCGCCAGCCGCGCCATCGCCGCCATCCGTTCCCCGCTTGTCGATGCCGCCCATTTTAGGATCTCCTGTTCTGGTGAGGGTAAGTCTCTGATGGGTTTGCTGCTGTTAAGTTCAGCGCCAGCCGGCCGTGACAGCCTCCACTCGAGCGAGGATCTCGGAGATGGCAAGACGATCTGTATAGCCCTCTATGGGCGGATGCGGGCCGGGCTTGGTCATTTCCTCCACCACCAGGGGAATCTCCAATGGTGTAGGCGGGGCACCGACCATCTCGTTGCAGGTGAGCAGGAAGTGGCTGCTCTCCGGTACGATCCAGCCGTACTGGTGGAACTTCACGTTCCCGGCCGTCAGCGCGTTGATCGATCGTTTGAGGAACAGCAGGCCTCGCACTTCGAGGTCGCGGTCCAGAAGCCGGACCTCCTTCCATACCGGAAATGCGTCGCGGACCGGTGAAATGAAACGCGCACCTTTCTCAGCGGTCAGCTTCGCCAGGGCAGGAGAATGGCCACGAGCGATAAGCATCGCCGTTGCGCGACTGACCGCGTCACGCACCATCACAACTTCCTGTGGAATGGTTGCAGTGCCCTCGATCTCTCGGGACGACACAACACCGTGGTTACCCTCAGAGAAAACCACATCAGGCACAGAGGCATGCTCGAGACTGCGTTGGATGTCGTTCAGATCTTCCTCCGGGATGGCGGGGTGGATGATTCCGAGGCGGTAGAGGTCCCTGATTGAGCGCGGTCTTTCTTCGACCAGAAATTCAGCGGCCGGAGAGTCAGGGCTGTCAGAGAAGACGACCGGGTAGTCCGACTCCTCGATTACATATGTGTCAGGCATGATCTGTCCTTGCTTGAACGGAACCTGTTTGGGGGAATGGGGTCCGGTCACGAGGTGGGGACCTGCGTGAAGCGGTCAGCTCTGGGTGATCGGACCAGTCGGCGCCTGCGGGTGTCTCTCAGGTGGGACCGCCAGCCGCCGATCCTCATCCTGGGCGCGGAGACGTGGCGGGCAAGGGACACGGTCGGGTTCTGGACGATTTTGGCTCTGTAGCCGTCCGCGATCAGCAGGTCGTAGACACCTTGCCAGCCTGATCCGTCGACGAAGCCGCCGTGCACGAGCACGAGGTTCTTTACTGGTTCCTCGGACATGCGACCCTTCTGTTTAAGGGAGTAACAACCGGATGCTAGCCGGACCCGGTCCGGGTCGCTAGGGTCCATTGACCGGGGCAATGCCTCGACGCCGCCTTTACCTGCGATTCCGTCGAATGGTTCTCGAAATGGAACGGGCGCTCCCGAGCCCGAATCGAGTTTGAGAGGGAGCGGGGAACCCAGAAAGTTGGTCGGGAAGTGTGCCTCATTCTGTCCCCCGGGGGATGGAGCCTACGGTCAGCGGAGCGCGCGCAGATACCGTGCAGGCACGATTCGCTGCCCGATTCGAAGGAGTGGGTAGATTGCCCGCCAGTCGGCCATCTGCTCCCGGCTCAGCGCGCGCCCAGACCGGGATGCACCGCAGCTTTGCAGTACCGCGGACCTTTCCCGTGAGTCAACGCGCACCCTAGCCCGGGATGCGTTCTGGAACTACGCTGGGGCAGGCGTCGCCCTGTTTCCGGGCAGGCGGCGGGCACGTGGTCGGGGAAGGAGGCGGTCCATGAACGCACAGAACATCACCCACTGGATCCGGGCGGGGTTGTGGACACTGCCCCTTTACGGTCTGATCACCGCCTGGGCCACGCTTGAGCCTCAGCCGGACCAGCAAAAGGATCCAGACGCCTGGGCACGGTTCGTCAGCTCGGGCTCATATCAATCCAGCCACTTGCTCGGCAGCTACGGAGGCACCATCCTCGCCATCTTCGGGGTGTTCGCGCTGGGCTGCTGCCTGGCCAACAGCCGCGTCGGCCGCCTGGCACTGGCAGCAACAGTCATCACCGTCGCGGGAACTGCCTTGCTAATGGTCCCCGCTGTCCTCTCCACTTTCGCCACTCCCGCGATCGGGAAGGCGTATCTGGAAGGGAACCGGGACGTCATGCTTCTGGAGTTTCCATCCGCCATGACGGTCTCGTTCCTGCTCGGGCTCCTGCTCGCGTTCGTTGGCAACGTCTTGCTTGGAGTCGCGGTCTGGCAGTCCCGGACGCTCCCCCGCTGGGCCGGGGCGCTATGGATTGCCGGCGCCGTACTGTTCTACCTCCTCGGCGTCGTGCTGGGGCAGGCGACCACGGGCAGCAGCCTTCCGACACAACCGGCCGGTGCCTTGCTCATGGCTGCATCGGGTGGCTGGATGGCGTGGAGCCAGTCACGGCAGGGCCAGCCAGCCGCGGCCGTCCATGCGGCCGGCACGCGCTGACGGCTTAAGGTTCGTGGAGGCTGGACTTGCCCAAGCGGTCCAGGTGATTGTGTTGAGAATTCGCGTCGGTTCCATCCGATCGGATGGATCGAGACGATGAATACCGGAGAACGCCTCATGCCACATCAACGACGTTGCGATTATGTCGGCATCACCGTTGGCGTATCACCCATGTGCGCGGTCCGGAGGATTATCTTGCCCCTGGCCCAGCGGATCGGCTGACCCGCCTTCAGCCGCGCCGACCTCACCGGTGAGGTCCGACTCGGGCCGCGAAGATGCCCACCCGCTAACGTTCAGCAACCCAGCACGGGCGCTCACGCCTTTCCCGCGGCCACGGCGGATAACCACGAAGATTTGATCCCCAAGACTCAGCAAGTCATGCAGGTCCAAGCGCTCCCGCCCATGAAGAAGTAAGCAGGAACACCGCTGTCCAAGCCAAGAGAAGGAGCCGCCAGACCGCCCCAGACACCAACAAAAATGGGCCCCCGCCGGGGCCCATAAAGGAGATTTGGACACATTCAGCGGCCCACAAGCCCCTGACCAGGGAAAACACGTGCCCGAGGTGGGACTCGAACTGCATTCCTGCCCTCGCAATCACTGGGCTCCCGCGGAAACATGCGGAATTCTGTCCGATCCGACACCGGTACGGCCCGGTCCGAAGCCCAATGTGTGTACTTTGTACACACCGCAAAATGGCCAGCTCAAAGCATCGCAATCACCAGCCGCACCCGACACGTTTCGCCGGCGACCACCAGCAACCGCAGCAACTCGGCTAAAAAAACGCCGCTCCCCATCGGCCACACGTGGCGAGTGAGGCCGCACCCGTCACGACATATTCGAGACTTCCTTGACGGGCAGTGTGACAAGTGCCATAGTCTTCGTATGGACCTGTTGGACAGCTGGACAGCTGCGCAAGATCGAGTGGTACGCGTCGGCGCGGCCGAAGCGGTCTTCGCATCCCTCCGCAGCGCAATCGAAGGCGGCAAGATCCCTGTCGGCACCCGCCTGGACTCAGAGGCATCGCTGGCCAAACAGTACGGCGTGAGCCGCACGATGGTCAGGGAGGCGCTGCGTTCCTGCACCGCGTTGGGACTCACGGCCACCCACACGGGTAAAGGCACCTTCGTCATCGCTGACAAGGTGGCCCAGGACCTCAAACTCGGCAAATATTCGGCCAGCGCCCTCGTGGAAGCCCGCCCCCACGTGGAAGTGCCGGCCGCGGGCCTCGCCGCCCAACGCCGCAGCAACGAAGACCTGGAGGCCCTTCGGGAAATCCTCCGGGAAATGTCCGAGGAGGACGATCTCCAGCAGTGGGTGCTTTTGAACACCGAGTTCCACGTGACCATCGCCCGGTGCAGCGGCAATGGCGTGTTCGAATCATTCCTGTCCGACATCTGTGACGCCATGGCCAACCAATCGAACACGCTTAACCTCGTGGCGGACCGGCGCAAAGAATCGGGTCAGGAGCACGCCCGCATTTTCGCTGCCATCGAGAGTGGATCAGCCGACGAAGCATCCCAGGCCATGAGGATGCATTTGCACGGGGTTGAATGCGCCCTGGGCACCATCGTCCCCGGAAGCGGAAACTCCAGGTCCGGCCATACGCGCTAGATCCTAAACCTCGGATTTCACCCACCCTCCCCTGCTGCAATCGCCGCAGGCCCCGCGCGGTCTCTTTGCCCTGGAACAACCATGCCCACCGTGCTGGCAGCGGCGTCACTCAGGCCTGCCCCAGATTTTCCGTCCAAACCCGTCAACGAAGCCCTGTGAGGACCCAATGACCAACGCCCATACCGCCCCGGACACCCGCTCCGAACACGACCTCCTGGGCGACCGGGATGTTCCCGCCGGCGCCTACTGGGGCGTCCACACCCTCCGGGCCGTGGAGAACTTCCCCATCACCGGCCAGCCACTGTCCTCCAACATGCACCTGGTCCGCGGCCTGGCCGCGGTGAAACTCGCCGCCGCCCGCACCAACCACGAGCTCGGACTGCTCGACGCCGGGCGTGCCGCCGCCATCGGGCAAGCCTGCACCGAGGTCATGAACGGCAAACTCAGCGAACAATTCGTCGTCGACGTCATCCAGGGCGGCGCCGGGACCTCCTCGAACATGAACGCCAACGAGGTCATCGCCAACCGGGCCCTGGAAATCCTCGG
>NZ_JBFTGZ010000019.1:0-97753 GCF_056393985.1 Arthrobacter sp. 10T425
CGGATCATCGTTCGACTTGCATGTGTTAAGCACGCCGCCAGCGTTCATCCTGAGCCAGGATCAAACTCTCCGTTGAAGTAAAACAGACACAACATGCGCCCCCGGGAAAACGGGATRCACACGCTGCACAAAATTTGAAACCAGCCAAATAACACCAGACCACACCACGGGGTGGCGGGCCCGGCAAATTCAACCAATTCAATACAATAAATTGGTATCAACAAACTTGGCACACTATTGAGTTCTCAAACAACAGACACATTCGAATACTCGCCGAAACAATTCATTTTCATGAATTCTTTATTCCGCTTTTCTTCGCTGCGATGTTTACAGCTTATTTCATTCATTTCCACTTTGCAAATTCGCGATTTTCATCAGAATTTCGCTTTGCGGAGCGAATCCGCCCGGCAGTATGGAAGCAATTTTCATTATGTGCGCCTGGCGCATGAAGAATTGCTTCTCATTTGTGGGGGTTTGTCACCACTCAACGGCGGCAACTCAGAAAACAATACACGCTCCTCCCCGGCCGTGCAAATCGGCCGGGAAGGAGCGTGCAGGTGCGTTTTCGGTACCAGTCAGGATCCGGTACCAGTCAGGATCCCGTGCTGGTCAGGGCGCGGCGACTTCCACTGTTGCCAGGTTCTTCTTGCCCCGGCGCAGAAGCAGGTAGCGCCCGTGCAGCAACTCGCTGGCCGCAATAACGGCGTCCGGGTCAGATACCTTCGCATTGTTGACGTAGGCGCCGCCCTCCCCCACAGTGCGGCGGGCGGCGGACTTGCTCTCAGACAGACCGGAGGCGACCAGCAGCTCGATGATGCCCAGGGCGCCGGCGTCAACCGTGGCGGAGGGCAGCTCGGAGGTCGCCGCCTTCAGTGTCGCTTCGTCCAGTACGGAGAGGTCGCCGTTGCCGAACACCGCGGCGGAAGCCGCAATGACCTTCTCCGTGGCGTCCACGCCATGGACGAGCGAAGTCACCTCGTAGGCCAGCTTTCGCTGGCCCTCGCGGGCGAAAGGCCGTTCGGCGATCGCGAGCTCCAGTTCCTCAATCTCGGCGCGGCTCAAGAAGGTGAACACTTTGAGTCGGTCCGCGACGTCGGCGTCCGCCGTGTTGAGCCAGAACTGGTAGAACGCGTACGGGCTGCACATGGTTGGATCCAGCCAGATCGCGTTGCCCTCGCTCTTGCCGAACTTGGTGCCGTCAGAGTTGGTGATGAGCGGCGTTCCCAGGGCGTGGACGTGCTTGCCCTCAACCTTGCGGATGAGCTCGGTGCCACTGGTGAGGTTGCCCCACTGATCCGAGCCGCCGGTCTGCAGCATGCAACCGTAGTCGCGGAACAACTGAAGGTAGTCCATGCCCTGCAGGATCTGGTAGCTGAACTCCGTGTAGCTGATGCCTTCGTCGGAACTGAGGCGGGAGGCAACGGCGTCCTTGCGGAGCATGGTGCCGACACGGTAGTGCTTGCCGATCTCGCGCAGGAAGTCGATGGCGCTCAGGGGCGCCGTCCAGTCCAGGTTGTTGACCATCCGGGCCGCGTTGTCGCCCTCGAAGCTCAGGAACCGACGGACCTGGGCCTGAAGGTAGCCCACCCACTCGGACACGGTGTCCTTGGTGTTCAGGGTGCGTTCCGCCGTCGGACGCGGATCACCGATCAAGCCCGTGGAGCCGCCCACGAGTCCGAGCGGCTTGTGGCCGGCCAGCTGGATCCGGCGCATGAGCAGCAGCTGGACCAGGTTGCCCAGGTGCAGGCTCGGCGCGGTCGGATCGAAGCCGCAGTAATACGTCACGGGGTCGCCGGCGAGGAGCTTTTCGAGCTCCGCCTCATCCGTGGAGACGTGGACAAGGCCGCGCCATTTCAGCTCCTGCCAGATATTGGCAAAGCTGGGATCGTTCTGCTGGGCATCGAGAATATTTAGCTGGGACACGGAATCTAAGTTAGCAGGATCAACCGGGCCGCAGCGCAGGTGACGCCCGCCGGCCCGGGCCTACTCCTCGATGCCTGCCGGGACTCCGGCGGCGGCGATGAGCCGCAGGCGCTGGGTGGGCCGGGTCATGGCCACGTACAGGTCACCCACCCGGCCGTGCTCGTGGTTGAGCATGTCGGTCGGTTCCAGGACCACGACGCCGTCGAATTCCAGCCCCTTCGCCTCGCGGGGACTGATCACCACGATGTCCTGCGCGTAACTCCCGGCGCCCGTCCCGACCCGGTGGCCGTACACGGCCCGCAGTGCCGCGCTGGCCTCGGGGAGAAGGCCGCCGTCGGCGATGACTGCCAGCAGGCCGCCCTCGATGGCGTCCAGTTCCTCCGGAAGCACCTCGACGAGCTTGTTGACGATCTGGCCCTGGCCGACTTTGTCGATGACCGGGGACCAGCGCCCTTCCCGCACGGCCTTGGGTGCCGAAACCACCAGTCCGGCCGCGGTCGCCATGCGGGCGGCGGCCTCGGCGATCTGGGAGGGGGTGCGGTAGTTGACGGTCAGCTCTTCGAGCTGCCAGCGGTCGCCGAACATGGGGCCCAGGGCGCTGTGCCAGGAGTTGGCGCCGGCAACAGAACTGGTCTGCGCGATGTCGCCCACGATCGTAAAGGACTTCAGCGGGCAGCGGCGGACCAGCAACCGCCACTGCATGGGTGACAGCTCCTGCGCTTCGTCCACCACAATGTGCCCGAAGGCCCAGGAACGGTCCGTGGTGGCACGCTCTGCAGCGGTCAGCCGCGTCTCACGCTCCTGGTTCTGGTCCACCAGGTCTTCGGCCGTGACAAGGACGTCCACACCGGCGGTTTCCATGTTGACCAGGGTCTGCTTGGCGTTGGCCAGGTCGCGGGCCCGGTCTTGTTCCTGCTGCGCCAGGCCGCGCCCGGCTGCGGCATCAAGCTCGCCGAGCAATTCGGCAGCCTCGTCCAGCAGCGGTACGTCGGACTCGGTCCAGGGCGAATCGGCCGGGCGGAGCAGCAGCGCGCGTTCTTCCGGGCTGAGGTTCGGGGTGCATGCCTCGAGGATGGCCGGCTTGCTGAGCAGCTCCCCCACGAGTTTCTCCGGGGTCATCGGCATCCAGCACAGGTTCAGGGCGATCCGGACATCCCGGGCCGAGCGGACATCCTCCGCCAGGTACGAGCGGTCGGCGTTGTTGCCGATGTTGCCTGCCTCCACCAGCTCCGTCATCTGCTCGGTCAATTCGCGAAGCAGGATCTTGACGAAGGAGACGCGGGCCTCGTTGTGCGGTTTGCCCGTGGCGCGCGCCCTCTCCTTGGCGCGGCGGACCTGCCTGGGTGTGAGGACCAGTTTGCGGCCGTCCACCTCAAGGGTCCGGTTTCCGGCCGGAATGCGCTGCCGGTTGGCCACGGCGTTGGCGACCACCTCGGCCATGTCGAGCCGGCCCTTGATGGCGGCGACGGCGGAGTCCGGCTCGGCCACGGCGGTGATGCCGGGCATCAGCCGGCCCAGGCTCGCCATGACGACGCCGGTCTCGCCGAGCGAGGGCAGCACGCGTTCGATGTACTTCATGAAGGACGACGTCGGCCCCACCAGCAGGACGCCGGCGCTCTTGAGCCGGTCCCGGTGCGTGTAGAGCAGGTACGCGGCGCGGTGCAGGGCGACAGCGGTCTTGCCCGTGCCCGGGCCACCCTGGACCACGAGGGCGCCGGAGATGGAGGAACGGATGATCCGGTCCTGCTCGGACTGGATGGTGCCGACGATGTCTGACATCCGGCCCGTCCGCTTGGAGTTCAGGGCAGCCAGCAGGGCACCCTCGCCCTGGAGCGAATCGTTGTCGGCGAGCATGCCGGCGTCGAGCACGTCATCCTCGATTGCCTTGACCTCGCGGCCCTGCAGGATCAGGTGGCGGCGGCGGCGGACGCCCTGCCGGTCGAATGCCGTGGCCTGGTAGAAATGGCCGGCCTCGGGCGCACGCCAGTCCACCATGAGCCGCTGCAGGTCCTCGGTGGTCAAGCCGATGCGGCCGATGTACTGGGCCTCCCCGGAGTCCAGGTCCAGGCGGCCGAACACAAGCCGGTCATCGACGGCGTCGAGCTGGGCGAGGCGGTCCTCGTAGAGGGCGGCGAAGGCATCACGTTCGGAAACGTTCTGCATGGTGCCCACGGCACCGGCCCGGCGCACCTGGGCCAGCTGGGTGCGCTTCTCCGCCCGCAACTCATCGAGCCGGGCGTAAAGTCCGGCCACATAGTCGCGTTCATGGGCCAAATCAGCGTCGTGCATCGAACGTTCCCCTATCGAAAAAGACAGACCCACCATTCTACAGCCATTTCGGCGGCACGGCTGTTGCATGTCGCCGAACAATGCCAAGGCAGTCTTCGTCAGGGAATTCTACCGACACGTCCCGGATGGTCCAGCCCGGCAGGCCCGCTAGATCCGCAACAGGGACCGGACGTTGTGGCCGGTCAGGGCCGTGCGGCCGCCAAGATCGTCGAGTTCCATGACCACACCGATGCCGGCCACGTGGATCCCGCACCGCTCGAACAGCCGCGCCGCGGCGCCGAGCGTGCCGCCCGTCGCGAGCACGTCGTCGAGGATCAGCACCCGGCTCCCCGGCGCCAGGTCCGTGGTGTGCAGCTCAAGGGTGGCGGTGCCGTACTCCAGGGCGTAGTCCTCGGAGAACACCTCGCGCGGAAGCTTGCCGGCCTTGCGGACCGTGATGACCCCGGTCCCGGTGGCGTAGGCGGCGGCCGCCGCGAGCAGGAAGCCGCGGGCCTCCACTCCGGCGACGGCGTCGAACTGGCCCTGGAAAGGTCCCACCAGGGAATCGACGACGGCCCCGAAGGCGGCGCCGTCGGCGAACACCGGGGTCAGGTCCTTGAAGCTGACCCCTGGTTTGGGATAGTCCGGGATGGTGGCGCACAGGCTCTTGATCAGCTCATCCACCGGCATTGCAGTCGTCGTCTGGTTCGGGTCGCTTTGATTCACCCATCCACCTTACTGGCTGGTAGCGGGAAGCCTCCCGGGCCCCGGCCTCCCTGCCCACCAGCTCCCCGGCAACCCACCGGCCATCCAATGTTCACGCTGTCGGTGCCGGATTCGCCGCTCCTGTCCATCCCGCCGGTGATTGAATGCTCGAATGCGACACGAAATCGTCCTCTCCGGCCATGGGGTTCGGCTGGTTCCGCTGGCCCCGCACCATGCGGCAGGCCTCTTCGATTTTGTGGACGCCGGCATGTGGGCAGGCATGGCGGCACCGATGCCGGGGACGGCCCGCGAGCTGGCGGCGCTGTTCCGGTCACGGCTGGAGGATCCCGCCACCATCCCGTTCGCCGTGACGGACGGGCGCACCGGCGCCTTGCTGGGCACGACGTCCCTCCGCGACTACGTTCCGAACCAGCAGCGCCTGGAAATCGGCGGAACATTTTACGGGCGGCAGTTCTGGGGCAGCCACGTCAATCCGGCGTGCAAGCACATGCTCCTCGCCTACGCCTATGAGGTACTGGAAGTGGACCGGGTGGCTTTCCGCTGCGACGCCCGCAACACCCGGAGTGCGACGGCGATCGAACGCCTCGGCGCACAATTCGAGGGGGTCCTCCGCGGCCACCGCGCGGCGCCAGGCGGGGGACGCGCGGACACCGCCGTCTTCTCGATCCTCTCGCAGGAGTGGCCGCACGTGCGCGAGGACCTGCGGCGCCGGCTCGCCCCCTTCGCCGTCGGCGCCGGCTACTCGCTGGGCAGCTTCGCAGCCACCTGGAACCCCTGATCCCCTGCCGCTGGAGGCAAGGCGTCCGGATGAACGGGAGGCCCGGCATCGGGAGGCACGGCATCTGGAGGCCCGGCATCTGGAGGCACGGAGTCCGGCTCCGGCGGGCGCAGGAGTTCGTTGGCAAGCCCGTAGGAGACGATGTCCAGCGCTTTTCGGAGCGCGCGTTCGGCGTCGAACCGCCCGGCTGCCACGCGGCTCAGCCGGGCGTAGTCCCCGGCCCATCCGGACCGGCGGAACCTGTCGGCGTCACCGTGAAGGAGCCGTCCATAGAGGACGTCCTCGAACAAGTCATGGTCGGCCAGGGCGATTTCGGCCATCAGCGCCTCGCGGTCCCGGATCATGCCGTTGGTGAACATCCCGGCCGCTTCCGCTGCGCCTTGGGCTAGCCGGGAGTCCGCCGAGTAGTTGCACAGGCGCAGCGCCCGCACCACGAGTTTGAGCGAAACGTGTTCTTCGGGAACGATGAATTTGCGCAGCAGGGCCGCGCGGAAGAGCTCAATCCAGTGCCGGCGCTCTGCTTCGACGGAGTCCGCCGCGACCTGCCCGCCATCGGGGGTGAACAGTTCCACCATCCGGAAGTACTCGGTGGCCAGCTCCGCGAAGATCTGGAGCCGCTCCAGCTCGCTGCCCGGTTTTCCGCGCTTTCCCTCGCCCATACTGCTCCATCATCCCCCACCACACGTGCCTGCATCAGGGCGCGGGAACGGGGCGCACACAGTGCCCGCTACCTCACGCGCCGCGGGCGCTTGGCGCCTTTGCCGGCTTTGCCGCCTTGTAGCGGGAGACGGTCGGGTCGCCGCTGAGCCAGAACCGCCAGGGGTACTCGTGGCTGCCGCCGTCGCCGGAGACGCCGACGCGCGGACCGGAGCTGATGCCCGCGGCGACCCCCTCCGGCGGGTACGCGGCCGGTTCCAGCCGGAACGGCGGCGCGAGGGCATCCCGCCCGCTGTCCGCCGTCGTCAGTCCCAGCGCGGTGGCCAGCCGGGCCGGCCCGCTCGCGAGGTCGACATCCGATTTCGACGTCGGCCGCCTGGCCCTCGCCAGCTCATGTCCCGCGACCACTTCGCCGGCCCGCAGCAGGAGCGCCGATGCCACGCCCTCGGGCCCGCACACGATATTGGCGCAATGGTGCATCCCGTACGTGAAATACACGTAGAGGTGGCCGGCCGGGCCGAACATCGGGGCGTTGCGGGCCGTTTGGCCGCGAAAGGTGTGGGACCCGGGGTCAGGGTGGTGCGAATCATGCGGGCCCAGGTATGCCTCCACTTCGGTAATCCGAACCGAGACGGATCCGCCGGGCCCGTCGTGCGTCAGCACCGCGCCGAGGATCAGCGGCGCCACGTGCCGGGCATCGGCCGAGAGCAGCTCGCGGACGGTCTCGGCCGCGCCGGACTGGGCAGGAAGCGGGCTGGAAGTCATGCTCAGACTTTAACAAACACCGCCGAAGGAGAGGACGGCCGTGTCCGAATTCCGCTAGCAGCTGCTCCGCGAAGCTGGCAGGATGGGGTGATGGACTTCTGGCAGCGCTACCGGGCAATCGATGCCCGGGACACCCGATTCGACGGGCAGTTCTACACAGCTGTCCGGACCACCGGCATCTATTGCCGGCCCTCGTGCCCCGCGCGGACGCCCAAGGCGGACAATGTCACGTTCTATGAAACGTCCGCCGCGGCGCACGACGCCGGCTACCGTGCGTGCAAACGCTGCCTGCCCGAGGCCGTGCCGGGTACGCCGGCCTGGAACGTGCGCTCCGATATCGCCGGCCGGGCCATGCGGCTCATCAATGACGGCGTGATCAACCGCGACGGCGTCGAGGGGCTCGCGGCCCGGCTCGGATACTCCTCGCGCCAGCTCAATCGGATCCTCAGCCACGAACTCGGCGCCGGCCCGCTGTCCCTGGCGCGGGCGAGCCGCGCCCAGACCGCCCGCACCCTGCTGGTCTCCACCGCCATGAAAGTCTCGGACATCGCCTTCGCCGCCGGATTCAGCAGCGTGCGCCAGTTCAACGAGACCATCGGCGAGGTCTTTGCGATGACGCCTTCCGCGCTCCGGGCCACAGCCAGGCATCACCGCTCCCCCGCGGCGACCACAGCGCTCACACTCAACCTTCCGTACCGCGAACCGTTCGACCCGGGCGTCTTTGATTTTTTGGCAGTCCGCGCCATCCCCGGGATCGAGGAAGGTACCTCCACTTCCTACGCCCGGACCCTGCGGCTGACGCACGGCGATGCCCGCTTCCGCGTGGATTACGACGCCGGCGCGCCCGGGCGTCCGCTCGTGCTGACCATCGGCGCCGTCGACCTCCGGGATCTGGCCGCCCTGCTGAGCAGGGTCCGCCGGCTGCTGGACCTGGACGCCGATCCGGTCGCCATCGATGCCGCCCTCGAGGCCGACTCCCGGCTGGCCGCCGCGGTGGCGCGCACGCCGGGCATGCGGATGCCCGGCGCCGTTGATCCGCAGGAACTGCTGATCCGGGCGATGATCGGCCAACAGATCACCGTGGCCGCCGCGCGGACCGCCCTGGTCCAGCTTTCCGCGGTCGGAAGCGCGAGCCTGGTGCCCGACGACGGCCTCCACCGGCTTTTCCCGACGGCCGAGCAGATCGCCGGGACCGGCTTCGAACTGCTCCGAGGCCCGCAGCGGCGGATCGATGCTGTCCGGGACGCCGCGGCGGCGATGGCCTCGGGCGACCTCGACTTCGGCTACGGCGATGACGTGCAGGGGCTGGAGGCCAAACTCCTGCCCCTGTCCGGCGTCGGGCCGTGGACCGTGGGATACGTCGCGATGCGGGTCATCGGCGCGCCGGATGTGTTCCTGGCCAACGACGCCGCGGTCCGCAACGGTATCCGTTCACTCGCCGAGACCCCCGACGGCGCCACACTTACCCCGGATTTCCGTGAGGTCAGCCCCTGGCGCTCCTACGCCACCATGCACCTGTGGCGCGCAGCAGCGGCTGCCCAGGCCGCGGCGCGCAAGCCGTCCCTGCCGCCGAGGCAGGCTCCAACGCAGAACCACAAGCAGACTCCGAAGCAGACTCCGAAGGAAGCGAAACCATGAAAGCCCAGCTGTTGACCATGTCCACCCCGGACGGTCCGTTCACCATCATTGCCCGGGACGGGGCTGTCTTGTCGTCGGGCTGGACCGCCGTTCCCGGCGAGCTGACCGGCCAGATCCACGCTGACCTGCTTCCGGCCGAATTCGAGACCGTCACCGGGCTCGGCGGGATCTCCGAAGCCGTGGAGGCGTTCTATGCCGGCGATCCGGAGCCGGCCATGGGGGTGCCGGTGCTGCAGAAGTCCGGTCCGTTCCGCAGCCATGCCTGGGACGTGCTGCGCACGGTCGCGCCGGGGCGCCCGGTGACCTACACGGAGTATGCGGAGCTGTCCGGCAACGCCAAGGCCGTCCGGGCGGCGGCCAGTGCCTGCGCCTTCAACGCGGCGGCACTGTTTGTTCCCTGCCACCGCGTCATCCGCACCGACGGGACCCTGGGCGGCTTCCGCTGGGGGCTGGCCGTCAAGGGCAGCCTGTTGGACCGGGAACGCGAAGCAGCCCTCGCGACGGCACGGCCCTAGGCCTTATTCCATAGGCCTGCCGGGCCCGGGCGTGCTCAGTTGTTGACCGGCGCACCGTGTGCGAGGGACGGCCTGCCGGACCCGGGCGGGCTCAGTTGTTGACCGGAACGCCGGCAGGCCAGGGCAGCAGCTTCGGAAGGTCGACGCCGTCGGCCGCGGCGGTGGCGCGCAGGCTGCCGAGGGTGGGGTTGCGGCCGGCGAGCCACGCGGCGATGTCCGTGAGCATGCCGTTGATCACGGTCGATGTTCCGCCGCTCCCGATGGCTACCGCCGGCAGGCCAAGCGGCTGCAACACGAAGCGCTGGCCCTCGGGTACCCGCGCGGAGAGGAAATCGAAAAGGTGCCCGCAGAACGGGCGGCTCCAGGTTTCCGGTCCGTGGCCGGTGCCGAGGTCGGCGGCATGGATGACGAGTTCGCGCCACAGTGCCAGGCCGCCGTCGAACACGACTCCCCCGCGGTAGGTGATGGGCTCACGCCAGCCGGCCGCGTCGAGGGAGTCGAAGGCGCGCAGGGCCCGGTCCAACGCCGCGTCGAGGTCGGCCCGGTGCTGCGCGAGGCTGTGGCCGGCCGCCATCTCGATGGCGCGGTTCCGCCCCTCGAAGCCGCCGTCATAGAGTTCGACGCCCTCGCCGCGGGCGGCATATTCGAGCTGCCGGCCCATCGCGTTGGCAATCCCGCAGATGTGGGCCAGCACGTGGCCGCGGCTCCAGCCGGGCAGTTCCGACGGCGCTTTGATGTCCTGTTCCGTCAGTTTCGCGGCGATTCCGGCCACGACTCCGGCGGCGCGGTGCAGTTCTGCCCGAAGGTTCTCTGGTGTGATTGAGGTCATGGCGCCCATCCTAAACCGAGCCACCCGATTAAGTCGGATTAACTGAGCGATGCCCGGTCAGCGGGGCGCGTAGCGGCGCCGGATGTGCCGGCGGTCGTGCCGGGCCTGCCAGAATTCGATTTCGCGCGGCCGGAGGGCGTAGAGCTGCCAGTCTGTGTTTTCATTGTTTGCATTTTCGCTGCCGTCGGCGCCGGGCCGGGCCCGCCAGTCGGCGGCCGAGGCTTCCGCGGACAGCTCCACGACGTCCCCGGCCACGCGGACCTGGCGGCCCTGCTGTTGCCAGAAGAAGTTCAGCGCCGCATGCGGGTTAGCCGTGAGTTCCTTGCCCTTGCGGGATTCCCTGGAGGTTGCGAAGTGCCAGCCGTCGGCGTCGATGTCCTTCAGGATCAGCATCCGCGACGACGGCCGGCCGTGCTCATCGGCGGTGGCCAGGCTGCACGCGTTGGGCTGGGGCACCCCGGCCGCCAGGGCCTCGTCCAGCCACAGCCGGAACAGCTCCGCGGGGTCCGCGGGCGCCGCCGCAGGGTCGAAGTCCGGGAGCACTTCCGGGAAGTCGGGCAGGGCACGCAGCAGTTGGCGGAACGATTCGCTCATGTCGCAATGCTAGCGGGGAGTTTTCGGCGGCAAACGCACAACGCTCGCTCACTTTTGGCAAGAAATCCGCCGACGCTCCTGCAGGCAATGCAGGAGCGTCGGCCGAGACGCTGCCGGAACTCCCCACCGGCACCCTAGCCTCGCAAGCTCGGCCAGGGAACCCTGCCCGCGTGGCCCCTCTCGCGTGTGCTAATTAGCCCGCGTACTCGCGCACACCGGCGAGCTCGCCCTCGAGGGCCAGCAGCTGGCGTTCGACGGCGGCCGGTGCGGTGCCGCCCTGCGAGTTCCGGCTGTTGAGCGAACCCTCGGTGGACAGGACCGTGCGGACCTCCGGCGTCAGGTGCTCCGAGATGGCGGCGTATTCCTCGTCCGTGAGGTCCCAGAGCTCGACGCCGCGGCTTTCGGCCTGCTTGACCGCGGCGCCGGAGAGCTCGTGCGCCTCGCGGAACGGCACACCCTGGCGGACCAGCCATTCGGCGATGTCCGTCGCCAGCGCGAAACCCTGGGGAGCCAGCGCTTCCATCCGTTCGGTGTTGAACTTCAGCGTCGCGATCATCCCGGAGACTGCCGGGAGCAGGACCTCCAGGGTGTCGGCGGCGTCGAAGACCGGTTCCTTGTCCTCCTGCAGGTCGCGGTTGTACGCGAGCGGCAGGCCCTTCAGGGTGGCCAGCAGCCCGGTCAGGTTGCCGATCAGCCGGCCGGCCTTGCCGCGAGCGAGTTCGGCCACGTCCGGGTTCTTCTTCTGCGGCATGATCGAGGAGCCTGTGGAGTAGGAATCGTGCAGGGTGACGAAGGAGAATTCCTTCGTGGCCCACAGGATCACTTCCTCCGAAACCCGGGACAGGTCCACGCCGATCATGGCCGTGATCCAGGCGAACTCGGCGAAGACGTCGCGGGAGGCGGTGCCGTCGATCGAGTTGTGCGTCGCCGAGAAGAAGCCCAGGTCCGCGGCGACGGCCTCGGGGTCCAGGCCGAGCGAGGAGCCCGCCAGGGCACCGGAGCCGTAGGGCGAAACCCCGGCGCGCTTATCCCAGTCGGCCAGCCGCTGCACGTCGCGCAGCAGCGCCCATGCGTGGGCCAGCAGGTGGTGGCTGAGCAGTACCGGCTGGGCGTGCTGCAGGTGGGTGCGGCCGGGCATGGCCACGCCCTTGTGCGCCTTGGCCTGGTCCACGAGCGCGTCAATCGTGGCGAGCACGCCGCGGGCGATGATCCGGGCGTGGTCGCGCAGGAACATCCGTCCCAGGGTGGCCACCTGGTCGTTGCGGGACCGGCCGGCGCGGAGCTTGCCGCCGAGCTGGGTACCGGCGCGCTCGATCAGGCCACGCTCGAGCGAACCGTGCACGTCCTCATCGGACTCGGCCGGCAGGTAGGCGCCGGAGGCGACGTCCTCATCCAGCTGCGTCAGGGCGGCCAGCATGCCGTCCAGTTCGGCGTCGTCCAGCAGCCCGGCCTTGTGCAGCACGCGGGCGTGCGCCTTGGACCCGGCGATGTCGTAGCGGGCCAGCCGCCAGTCGAAGTGCGTGGACTTGCTCAGCGCGGCGAGGGCGTCCGCTGGGCCACCGGCGAACCGGCCGCCCCACAGCGCTCCCGTATTTGTAGCCTCAGACTTTTGCTCAGCCACAGGGGCTACTCTCCTGCGACGCGGATGTCGCGGCCGGAGGCAACCTTGGCGGACATGCCCCACAGCTCGATGAAGCCGCGCGCCATCGACTGGTCGAACGTGTCGCCGGTGTCGTACGTGGCAAGGTCGAAGTCGTAGAGCGAGGTCTCGGAGCGGCGTCCGTTGACGATCGCCTGGCCGCCGTGCAGCACCATGCGGATGTCGCCGGAGACGTACTTCTGGGTGTCCTCGATGAAGGCGTCGAGGGAGCGCTTGAGCGGCGAGAACCACTGGCCGTCGTAGACCAGCTCGGCCCAGCGCTGGCCGACGGTCGCCTTGAAGCGGGCCTGCTCGCGCTCGATCGTGATGTCTTCGAGGTGCTTGTGCGCGGTGATGAGCGCCATGGCGCCCGGTGCCTCGTAGATCTCGCGGGACTTGATGCCCACGAGGCGGTCCTCGACGACGTCGATCCGGCCCACGCCCTGGGCACCGGCGCGGCGGTTGAGTTCCTTGATGGCCTGCAGCGGGGTGACCTTGACGCCGTCGATCGCGACCGGCACGCCGGCTTCGAAGGAGATGGTGACCTCATCCGGTGCCGGCGGGAATTCCGGGGTGGCGGTGTAGTCGTAGATGTCCTTGGTGGGGGCGTTCCAGATGTCCTCGAGGTAGCCGGTTTCGACGGCGCGGCCCCAGACGTTCTGGTCGATCGAGTACGGGTTCTTCTTGGTGGTCTCGATCGGCAGTCCCTTTTCCTCGGCGAAGGCGATGGCCTTGTCGCGGGTCAGGGCGAGGTCACGGACCGGGGCGATGCACTTCAGGTCCGGGCCGAGGGTCTGGATGCCGACTTCGAAGCGGACCTGGTCGTTGCCCTTGCCGGTGCAGCCGTGGGCGACGGTGGTGGCGCCGAATTCGCGGGCGGCCTTGACCAGGTGCTTGACGATCACCGGGCGGGAGATGGCGGAGACCAGCGGGTAGTGGCCCTGGTAGAGGGCGTTGGCCTTCAGCGTGGGCACGCAGTACTCGTTGGCGAACTCGTCGCTGGCGTCGGCGACGTAGGCCTCGACGGCGCCGCAGCCCAGCGCGCGCTGGCGGATGGTCTCCAGCGATTCGCCGCCCTGTCCGACGTCGACCGCCACGGCGATGACCTCGGCGCCGGTGGCTTCACCGATCCAGCCGATGGCTACGGAAGTATCCAGGCCACCGGAGTAGGCCAGAACAATACGCTCAGTCACGGAAATGCTCCTTAGTTGTTTGGTGATGCATTAAGCCTGGGAAAAGCTCTGTTGCAAGCCTGTCACACACCCGGGTGCCCGGTCCTGTGAAGGGCTCATGGTGTGGCTTATTGGCCGGCTTCCTCGGCGAACTGCAGGAAGCGTGCGGCGATGTCCGCGCCGCCCAGGGGGTCCCGGGTGACAAGCAGGACGGTGTCGTCCCCAGCGATGGTGCCCAGGATCGAGGGCATTACGGAGTGGTCGATGGCGAGGGCCAGGAAGTTCGCGGCGCCCGGCGGGGTCCGAAGCACCACGAGGTTGGCGGAGGCCTCGGCGGTGACGAGCAGTTCCCCGCACAACCGGGTCAGCCGGGCGTCGAGGATTTCCTGCGTGACGCCGCTCTTGGCCGCCCGTTCGCCGCCCTCCCCCGGGACGGCGTAGACCAGCACGCCGTCCTTGCCGCGGACCCGGACGGCGCCGAGTTCCACGAGGTCTCGTGACAGCGTGGCCTGGGTGACCTGGACGCCGTCGTCCGCGAGCAGCGCCGCGAGCTCGGCCTGGGAACGGACAGATTCGCCCGTGAGAATCGCCGTGATCCGCGCCTGCCGGGCTGTCTTGGTGGCCGGGCTGGCCCCAGGAGAGGCTGGCTGGACGGACATCAGGCCGGTCCGCCCACCGGTGCCGGCCCATCGAGTGGCGCGAGCCCACCGACTGGCGCCAGACCGTCAACCACTGCCAGACCGGAGCGGTGCATGAGCCAGGCCATGAGTGCCTTCTGCGCGTGCAGCCGGTTTTCGGCCTCGTCCCAGACCACCGACTGCGGGCCGTCAATGACGTCCGCGGCGATCTCGTAGCCCCGGTAGGCCGGGAGGCAGTGCAGCACGACGGCGTCCGGCGCCGCGAGCTTCATCGCGTCGGCATCCACGGAATAGGCGCGGAACAGCTTCATCCGCGCTTCCTTCTCCGCCTCCTGGCCCATGGACACCCACGTGTCGGTCGCGACGACGTCGGCGCCCAGGAGCGCTTCGGCGGCGTCAACCGTCACCAGCACCGAGCCGCCGGTCTCCGCGGCACGGTCCTCGGCGGCGGCGATGATCTCCGGCGACGGCAGGTAGCCCTCCGGTCCGGCGACGCGGACGTTCATGCCCGCAGTCACGCCGGCCAGCAGGTAGGAGTTGGCCATGTTGTTGGCCGAGTCGCCCAGGTAGGCCATGGTCAGGCCCTGGAGCGAGCCTTTGTGTTCCTTGACGGTCAGCAGATCGGCCAGGAGCTGGCATGGGTGGTAGTCATCGCACAGGGCGTTGATGACCGGAACGCGGGAGTTCTCGGCCATGGCGACGAGCCCGGCGTGCGCGCCGGTGCGCCACACAATGGTGGAGACCATGCGTTCGAGCACCTTGGCAGTGTCCTCGACCGATTCTTTGTGCCCGATCTGCGCCTCGCCGGGGTTGATGATGAGCGCGTTGCCGCCCATGTCCGCGATGCCGGTGGCGAAGGAGACCCTGGTCCGGGTGGAGGTCTTGTCGAAGATGACGGCCACCGTCCGGCGGCCGTTGCCGTCTGCGGCGAAGGGCTGCACGCTGTAGGGCGCGGCCTTCATCCGGACGGCGAGCTCGAGGACCTCGGCCTGCTCGGCCGGGCTGAGGTCCGTGTCCTTGAGGAAATGGCGGGTGGGCACTGAGGCGGTCACGGCGGCGGTCACTTGGCGTCCTTTGCAGCGTTGGTCTTGGCGGTCTCGAGCAGTGCCGGCAGGGCGGCCAGGAAAAGGTCTGCCTGCTCGGTGGTCAGGATCAGCGGGGGCGCCAGCCGGATGGTGCGCGGGCCCGGGCTGTTGACGATGAACCCGGCGTCGAGGCCGGCGGCCACGACGCCCGGGGCGACGTCGGCGTCGAGGTCGAAGCCGATCAGCAGCCCCTCGCCGCGGACCTCTGTCACGCCGGCGATTCCGGCGAGGCGGGCGCGCAGATGCTCCCCCAGGTTCCGGACGTGGGCCAGGATGTCCTGGTTTTCCAGGACGTGCAGGGTGGCGAGGGCGGCGGCGGTGGCCACCGGGTTGCCGCCGAAGGTCGTCCCGTGCTGGCCGGCGGTCAGCAGAGCAGACGTTTCCGGGCCGAACGTGACGAGCGCGCCGACCGGGAAACCGCCGCCCAGGCCCTTGGCGAGGGTCACGGCGTCGGGCACGATTCCGGCGTCCTCGCTGGCCAGCCACTTGCCGGTGCGGCCGATGCCGGTCTGGACCTCGTCGAGGATCAGCAGGGCGCCCGCCGCGCTCGTGGCCTCGCGGGCCGCCTTGAGGTAGCCGGCAGGCAGCGGCCGGACGCCGGCCTCACCCTGGATCGGTTCGAGGAAGACGGCAGCGGTGGTCTCATCAATGGCGGCGCGGAGGGCCTCGATGTCACCAAACGGGACATGCACGACGCCGCCGGGCAGCGGCGCGAACGGCGCCCGGTAGGCCTCCTTGGAGGTCAGCGCGAGGGCGCCCATGGTGCGCCCGTGGAAGGCGCCTTCGAGCGCGATGATCTTGGTGCGCGGCTTCGCTGTTTTTTCCGCGACAGTATTCTCCGCGGCCGCGGACTGGCTGGCGCCACTGTTACGGCGCGCCAGCTTGAAGGCCGCCTCGACGGCTTCGGTGCCGGAGTTGGCGAAGAACACCTTGGAGCCGGCCGGGGCCTTGGACAGTTCCAGCAGCTTCTCGGCCAGGGCGATCTGGGTGGGGCTCGTGAAGAAGTTCGAGACATGGCCCAGGGTGGCCAGCTGGCTGGAGATCACCGAGGTCACGAACGGGTGGGCGTGGCCGAGGGCGTTCACCGCGATGCCGCCGAGCAGGTCCAGGTATTCCTTGCCGTCGGCGTCCCACACGAGGCAGCCGGCGCCGCGGACCAGGACCCGCTGCGGGGTGCCGAAGACGCCCAGCAGCGAGGACGAGTAGCGGGACAGCCACTCGGCTCCGCTGCGGCTGGAAACGATTGTGGTTGCGGCGGTCTCCGCAGCGATGGGGGCCCCGCCCGTCCCCGGCCTCACCCCCTCCTCGCCAGCTCGGACGGGGACCCCGGAGGCCGTGGGCCCTCCGCGGTGCCCGACCACACCCGGCCCCCCATCGCTGCTGCGGCCTTCAGCGAAATGGCTCAGTTCAGTGCTGCTCACTATGCGTTCACTTCCTCGTCGGGGACGACCTGGGTGCCGATGCCGGCGGTCGTAAAGGTTTCCAGGAGCATCGAGTGCGGCAGGCGGCCGTCCACGATGTGGGCGCGCTCGACGCCGTCGTCAATGGCCTTCAGGCACGCCGCCATCTTCGGGATCATGCCGGACTCAAGGCGCGGCAGCATCTCGCGCAGCTCCGACGCCGTCAGCGACGAAATGAGCGATGACCTGTCCGGCCAGTTGGCGTAGAGGCCTTCGACATCGGTCAGGATGACCAGCTTGGAGGCACCCAGGGCCGACGCGACCGCGGCCGCCGCCGTGTCCGCGTTCACATTAAGTACCTGCCCCGTGGTGGATCCGTCGTCGTGGATTTCCGGGGCGACGGTGGAGATCACAGGAATCCGGCCGGCCGCGAGGATGTCCTCAATGCCTTCCGGGTTCACCCCGACCACCTCGCCCACCAGGCCCAGGTCCACCTCTTCGCCGTCCACCACGGTGCCGGTGCGGACGGCGCGGAGCAGGCCGCCGTCTTCGCCGGACATCCCGACGGCGTACGGGCCGTGGGAGTTGATCAGGCCCACGAGTTCGCGTCCCACCTGGCCGGTGAGGACCATCCGGACCACGTCCATGGCCTCGGGCGTGGTGACACGCAGCCCGCCCTTGAATTCGGATTCGATCCCGAGCCGGCTGAGCATGGCGTTGATCTGCGGGCCGCCGCCATGCACCACCACGGGGTGGATGCCGACGTGGTGCAGGAACACGACGTCCTCGGCGAAGGCGCGGCGGAGCTCGTCGTTGACCATGGCATTGCCGCCGTACTTGATCACCATGGTGCTGCCGGCAAAGCGCTGGATCCAGGGCAGCGCCTCGATCAGCGTGGCGGCTTTGTCCCGGGCGTCGGACTGGGAGGTGGTCTCGCGGGTCTGGGTGTTCATGCTGTTCGTCCTCTGTTCGTCCCTGCTGTTCATCCCTACTGTTCATCCCTGCTGTTCATCCCTCCGGGGAGGTCAGCTGGAGTAGGCGCTGTTTTCGTGGACGTAGTCGTGGGTGAGGTCGTTGGTGAGGATCGTGGCCTCGGCTGTACCGGCCTGCAGGTCGATTTCGACCAGGACCTCGCGCGGTTCGAGGTCCACGAGGTTGCGGTCATCGCCGATGCTGCCGTTGCGGCAGATCTGCACACCGTTCATGGACACGTTCAGCTGGTCCGGTTCGAAGGCCGCGTCGGTGGTGCCGACGGCGGACAGCACGCGGCCCCAGTTGGGGTCCTTGCCGAAGATCGCGGTCTTGAACAGGTTGGAGCGGGCGACGGCGCGGCTGACGATTTCGGCGTCCCGCTCGCTCGCGGCGTTGAACGTCCGGATCGCGATGTCGTGGCTGGCGCCCTCGGCGTCGCCGATCAGTTTCCGGGCCAGCTCGGCGCAGACCTGGGTCAGGCCGGCGCCGAAGTCGGCGGCGGACGGCGCGGCACCGGAGGCGCCGGAGGCGAGCAGCACCACGGTGTCGTTGGTGGACATGCAGCCGTCCGAGTCCGCCCGGTCGAAGGTGAGCCGCGTGGCGTTGCGGAGTTCGGCGTCGAGCACGTCCGGCGGGACGTCGGCGTCCGTGGTGAGGACCACCAGCATGGTGGCCAGGCCCGGGGCCAGCATGCCGGCGCCCTTGGCCATGCCGCCGATGGTGAACTGCGTGCCGTCCGCGGCCGTGCCGGTGAAGACGGCCTGCTTGGACACCGAATCCGTGGTCATGATCGCGGTGGCCGCCGCGGGGCCGCCGTCCGCGGCCAGGGCTGCGGTGGCGGAACCGATCCCGGCCAGGATTTTCTCCATGGGGAGCTGCTCGCCGATCAGTCCGGTGGAGCAGACCACGACGTCGGTGGCGGAGACGCCGAGGGCTTCGGCGGTCTTCTCCGCGGTGGTGTGCGTGTTCTGGAACCCCTGGGGCCCGGTACAGGCGTTGGCCCCGCCGGAGTTGAGGATCACGGCATCCACGCGGCCGTCCTTGACCACTTCCCGGGACCAGTGCACGGGGGCCGCGGCGACGCGGTTGGACGTGAAGACCGCCGCGGCGGCTTTGAACGGGCCGTCGTTGACCACGAGGGCCACATCCGGCTTGCCGGAAGCCTTGAGCCCGGCCGTCACGCCGGCGGCGCGGAATCCCTGCGGTGCGGTGATGCTCACGGTGCGACTCCCTGGAGGTTGAGGCCGGCGGTTTCCGCCAGGCCGAGGGCTAGGTTCATGGACTGCACGGCCCCGCCGGCGGTCCCCTTGGTGAGGTTGTCGATGGCGCAGCACACGATCACGCGGCCGGTGTGCTCATCGAAGGCGAGCTGCATGACCGTGTGGTTCGATCCCTGGACCGATTTCGTGGAGGGCCACTGCCCCTCGGGGAGCAGGTGCACGAACGGTTCGTCGTCGTAGGCTTCGGCCCAGGCGGCACGCAGGTCTGCGGCAGTGACTCTGCGGCCTGGCTGCTGCCGCACCTTGGCGGTCGCCGTGGTGAGGATGCCGCGGCTCATCGGCGCCAGCGTGGGCGTGAAGGAGACGGTGACCGGGGCCCCCAGCGCTTTGGAGAGTCCCTGTTCGATCTCGGGGGTGTGCCGGTGTCCCCCGCCGACCCCGTAGGGGCTCATGGAGCCCATGACTTCGGCGCCGATCAGGTTGACCTTGGCAGCTTTGCCGGCCCCTGAGGTGCCGGAGGCGGAGACGATCACGACGTCGTCGCCCTCCAGCAGCTGGTTGCTGAAGCCGGGAGTGAGGGCCAGCAGGGCCGAGGTCGGGTAGCAGCCGGGGACGGCGATCCGGGTGGCGCCGCGGAGGGCATCGCGCTGGCCGGGCAGTTCCGGGAGGCCGTACGGCCAGGTTCCGGCGTGGGCCGACCCGTAGAACTTCTCCCAGGCCGCCGGGTCCTCGAGGCGGTGGTCCGCGCCGGCGTCGATGACCAGGGTCCCGGCGGGCAGCTGCGCCGCGATCTCCGCGGATGCCCCGTGCGGAAGCGCCAGGAAAACGACGTCGTGGCCGGCCAGGTTATCCACGGTGGTGTCTTCGAGGATCCGGTCCGCGAGGCCATGGAGATGCGGCTGCAATTCCCCTAGTCTGGAACCGGCGTTGCTGTGGGCCGTGATGGCGCCGATGGTGACGTCGGGATGACCGGCGAGGAGCCGCAGGACCTCGCCGCCGGCATAGCCGCTAGCCCCGGAAACGGCAACAGAAATAGTCATAAGCACGACTATACAGCAAGAGTATGCATAGATGCCGATATTTATGCATCGATGGGCGTGTGTCCAAAGCTCCCGAACGGCGCCGCGGAAACCCGGGGGCGTATGCTTGGTAAAGGGTGATCCAGACCGTGCAGCTGCGAATGTCAGCTGCAGCGTTGCCCGTAACCGTGACGAGGCAAGCGCCCTATGACCGCCACTTCCACCCTTCCCGCCGAAACGCCGGCGCGGCCGCCATCGCGGGTCCGGCAGCCCAACGCCGTGGTCCTGAGCTATTCGGAACTCCTCAAGAGCGTGAAGACGGCCGGCCTCCTCGAACGGCGCGTCGGGTTCTACATCACGGTGTTCGCCAGCCTGGTGCTCCTGATGGCCGCCACCTGGTTCGGGTTCGCGCTGATCGGTGACAGCTGGTTCCAGCTCCTGATCGCCGCCGCCCTGGGCATCATCTGCACGCAGTTGAGTTTCCTGGCCCACGAGGCCGGGCACCGGCAGATCTTCGCGTCCCGCCGCGCCAACGACTGGGCAGCACGCCTGCTCGCCACCTCCGTGGCCGGGATCAGCTACTCCTGGTGGGAGCAGAAGCACGGCGCGCACCACAACCACCCGAACGTCATCTCCAAGGACCCGGACATCGCGCCCGGCCCCATCGCCTTCCACCCCGAAGCCGTAGCCGACCGCCAGGGACGCCTCGCGTTCCTGACCCGCAAGCAGGGCTGGTTCTTCTTCCCGCTCCTGTTCCTGGTGGGCCTGGGACTGCAGATCGATTCCGTGAAATTCATCGTCCGCCGGGCCAAGGTCACGCACCGCTGGGTCGAAATCCCGATCCTCGCGGTCCGGCTCAGCCTCCTGCCGGTCCTCGCGTTCACCTTCCTGCCGCTGGGCATGGCGTTCGCCTTCATCGGCGTCCAACTGGCCGTGTTCGGCTTCTACATGGGCGCGTCCTTCGCGCCGAACCACAAGGGCATGCCGGTGCTGCCGGCGGACAGCCGGGTGGACTTCTTCAGCCGCCAGGTCCTGACGTCCCGGAACATCTCGGGCGGCCGCTTCATGGACATCCTGCTCGGCGGCCTCAACCGCCAGGCCGAACACCACCTCTTCCCGGACATGGCCCGCCCGCAGCTGCACCAGGCCGCCAAGATCGTCCGCGAGTACTGCGCCAAGCACCAGGTCCCGTACACGGAAACCACGCTGATGCAGTCGTACGCCATCATTGTCCGCTACCTCAACGACGTCGGACTCGCCGCCGGCCGCCACTTCGAATGCCCGATGGCAACGGTATCCCGCCGCTACTAAAGGACGGACCGCCGGCGGCCGCGCAGGACCTGCCACCTCCTGGCAACGTCGGCCCAAACATCACGTGACGGCTGGTTACGGAAGGCCCCTTCATGGTTACCCCCGGTGTCCCTAGGATGGACCCAGGGACCGGGACAGAATTCCCCGCCCGGAAAAGGAGCCACATGATGCACGCAATCGTCGCCCGCCAGGCCGGCGGCCCCGAGGTCCTCGAACTCGACAAGACAGCCCGGCCCGTTCCCGGGCCCGGCCAGCTGCTGGTCAAGGTCGCGGCCGCGGGCGTGAACTTCATTGACACCTACAAGCGCAGCGGCGTCTACAAGGTCAGCTACCCCTTCACGCCCGGCTCCGAGGCCGCGGGCACCGTGGAGGAGGTCGGCGACGCCGTCACCGGGTTTGCTCCCGGTGACCGGGTGGCCACGGCCGAGGGCGCTGACTGCTACGCCGGCTACGCGCTCGTCGATGAGGACAAGGCCCTCCCGGTTCCCGACGGCCTGGATGATTTCACCGCCGCGGCGCTGCCTTTGCAGGGCGTGACGGCCCACTACCTGATCAACTCCACCTTCAAGGTCGAGTCCGGCCACACCGTGCTGCTCCACGCCGGCGCCGGCGGTGTGGGGCTCCTGATGATCCAGTTGCTCAAGGCCAGGGGCGCCAACGTCATCACCACCGTTTCGACTGACGCGAAAGAGCAGCTGGCCCGCGACGCCGGCGCCGACCACGTGCTGCGCTACGACGGTTTGGCCGACCGGGTCCGGGATCTGACCAACGGCACGGGCGCGGATGTGGTGTACGACGGCGTCGGAAAAGACACTTTCGACGCCTCCCTGGCGTCCCTGCGCATCCGGGGCATGCTGGTCCTCTTCGGCGCAGCGTCCGGCCCGGTCCCGCCGTTCGACCCGCAGCGGCTCAACGCCGGCGGCTCGTTGTACCTCACGCGGCCCACCATGGGCCACTACCTGCGCGACGCCCGGGAACGCCGCTGGCGCTCCGACGAAGTCTTCGCCGCCGCTGCCGACGGCAGCCTCAAGGTCAGGATCGGCGCACGCTATCCTCTCGGCGAGGCAGCCCGTGCCCACGAGGACCTTGAACAGCGCCGCACCACCGGCAAAGTCATCCTCGTCCCCTAGGCTGCACGGACCCCCAAGCCGTACGGCAACACCATCCGTTCATCTCCTGCAGGGACAATGCGCCAGTGACCGAGCAACGACTGACCCCCAGTGAAGCCCCCGACGCCGGTGCGGTGCAGAGTCTTCCCGCTCCCCGTCCCACCGTCCACGAGCCCCAGCTCCCGGGCGCCCTCTCCGCCCCGCCGGAGCGCACGCTGATAGACATCGTCCGGGATACTGCCGCCCGCTACCCGGACGCTTCGGCGCTCGACGACGGCCACCGTTCGCTCAGTTACGCCCAGCTCATGGACGAGGTCCGGGCCACCGCCCGGAAACTGCACCTCGCCGGGCTGGGTGCCGGCGACAAGATCGGCGTCCGGATCCCGTCGGGCACCAACGAACTCTACGTCTCGATCCTGGCGGTGCTGCTGGTCGGTGCGGCCTATGTCCCCGTAGACGCCGACGATCCCGACGAACGGGCCAAACTGGTCTTCGGGGAGGCGAGGGTGGCCGGCATCCTCCGCGCCGGCGGGAAGATCGTCACGGACAGCAACCGCCCCCGCCCGTTCCCCGACGCGAGGCCGCCCGGTCCCGACGACGACGCGTGGGTCATTTTCACCTCCGGCTCCACCGGCACCCCCAAGGGCGTCGCGGTCCGGCACCGCTCGGCCGCCGCGTTCGTGGACGCCGAGGCCCGCATCTTCCTGCAGGCCGATCCGGTGGGCCCGCAGGACCGGGTGCTGGCCGGCCTGTCCGTTGCCTTCGATGCCTCCTGCGAGGAAATGTGGCTCGCGTGGCGCCACGGCGCCTGCCTGGTTCCGGCACCCCGGGCACTGGTGCGGACCGGGATGGACCTCGGCCCCTGGCTCATCAGCCACGGCATCACCGTGGTTTCCACTGTCCCCACACTGGCCGCGCTCTGGCCCGTGGAGTCGCTGGAAAGTGTCCGGCTGCTGATCTTCGGCGGGGAGGCGTGCCCGCCCGACCTTGCCGAACGGCTCGCCGTCGAAGGACGCGAAGTATGGAACACCTACGGGCCCACCGAGGCCACCGTGGTCGCGTGCGCCGCGCAGCTCGGCGCGCCCGGCCCCATCCGGATCGGCCTGCCGCTGGACGGCTGGGACCTCGCCGTCGTCGACGCCGATTCGCTGCCCGTCGCCGAAGGCGCGGTGGGCGAACTGATCATCGGCGGCGTCGGGCTGGCCCGGTACCTTGACCCGGTCAAGGACGCGGAAAAATATGCCCCCATGCCGTCCCTGGGCTGGCCGCGCGCCTACCGCTCCGGCGACCTCGTCAGGTACGAAGCAGAAGGCCTCATTTTCCAGGGCCGCGCCGATGAGCAGGTCAAGCTCGGCGGCCGCCGGATCGAGCTCGGCGAAATCGACGCCGCCCTGCAGTCCCTGCCGGATATCGCCGGCGCCGCCGCCGCCGTGCAGACCACCGCGGCCGGCAACCAGATCCTGGTCGGCTACCTTGCCGCCGTCGCGGGCCGGGACATCGACCTCGCGGCCGCCCGTGAACTGCTGGGCGAACGCCTGCCCGCGCCCCTCATTCCGCTGCTGACGCTCGTCGATTCGCTGCCGACCAAGACCAGCGGCAAAGTGGACCGCCACGCCCTGCCCTGGCCGCTCAGCGGAACCGGAGCGGCAGAGGCCGAAGGTGCCCCGCTGAACCTGCCGGAGGACGCGCAGTGGATCGTGGAGCAGTGGAGTGCCGTGCTGGGAAGCCCGGTCACCAGCCTCGATGCCGACTTCTTCGCCTACGGCGGCGGCTCGCTGGCCGCCGCGCAGCTCGTGTCCGCCCTCCGCGTCCGCTATCCCACCATCACGGTGGCCGATATCTACGCGACACCCAGGGTGGGCGCCCTGGTGGACGAGGCCCGGCAGTCGCTGCCGGAGGGTGGTGCCGTCGCCGCCCAGGAGCGCACCGTCCGGCCCACCGCGAGGAAGTCACAGGCCTTCCAGACACTCCTGGGCGTTCCCTTGCACATCCTGGTCGGCATGCGCTGGCTGACCTACCTGATGGCAGCCAACAACCTGCTGGCCGCCTTCGCCGGATTCAGCGCCGCGCCAACGATCTCGTGGTGGTGGGTGGGAGTTTCCTGGCTGGTCTTCGTCAGTCCCGCCGGGCGGATGCTGCTCTCCGTCGCCGCGGCCCGCATCCTGCTGCGCAACCTGGTGCCTGGCACCTATCCCCGGTCCGGGCGGGTGCACCTCCGGCTCTGGCTCGCGGAACAGATCCAGGACCTGGCCGGCGCCATCAGCCTCGCCAGCGCGCCCTGGGTGCCCTACTACGCGAAAGCGCTCGGGGCGAAGATCGGCGAGAACGTCCAGCTGCACTCGCTGCCGCCCGTCACCGGGATGCTGACCCTCGGCACAGGGTCCAATATCGAGCCCGAAGTCGATCTGTCCGGCTGGTGGATCGACGGCGACCGTGTCCACATCGGCGCCATCCGGATTGGCCCGGGCGCAAGCGTGGGCGCCCGCAGCACGCTGATGCCGGGAGCCACGGTGGGTGCCGGGGCGCAGGTGGAGCCGGGTTCCGCTGTGATCGGCAAGGTCAAGGCGGGCCAGCTCGTGGCCGGGTCGCCGGCCGAGCGCCGTGGCAAGGCCCGGCACTCGTGGCCGGACTCCCCGGACGAGCACCGGCTGACGGGCCGGTTGTGGTTCGCCGGTTTCGCCGCCGCCTCCGCCATGCTGGCGCTCATCCCCTACGTCTCCGCCGCCGTCGCGGGCTTGGTGATCTTCGCGTTCATCCAGGGCAGCTCCTCCCTGCCCGCGGCCCTGCCCGGCATAGCGCTCTCGATCCCGCTGGCGGCGCTGGCATGGTTCCTGACCAACCTGCTGCTGATCCTGGCCACGACGAGGCTCCTCAGCGTCGGCCTCGCTGAAGGCTACTACCGGGTCCGGAGCCGGATCGGGTGGCAGGTCTGGGCGACCGAGCGGGTACTGGATCTGGCCCGGGATCTGCTGTTCCCGATCTACGCCAGCCTCTTTACGCCGGTCTGGCTGCGGCTTCTCGGGGCGAAGGTCGGCCGCAACGTGGAGGCCTCGACAGTGCTGCTGATCCCGCGCATGACCACCGTGGGCGAGGGCGCGTTCCTGGCCGACGACACGATGGTGGCGTCCTACGAACTCGACGGCGGCTGGATGCACATAGCACCGGCCAAGATCGGCAAGCGGTCTTTCCTGGGCAACTCGGGCATGACGGCGGCCGGGCGCAGCGTGCCCAAGAACTCCCTCGTGGCGGTGTTGTCCGCGACGCCGGCCAAGGCGAAGTCCGGCACATCGTGGCTCGGCAGCCCGCCGGTGCGGCTGCGGCGCACCGCCATCGCCTCGGACGACACGCGGACCTACCAGCCGCCCCGGAGGCTGAAGGTCGCGCGGGCCCTGTGGGAGCTGTGCCGGTTCGTCCCGGTCATGCTGACGGTCGTCATCGCCGTCGGTGTCATGCTCGCGTTCGACGCGATGGCGGCCCTGTTCAACTACGGAGTCGCCGCTCTCCTGAGCGGAGTGGTGATCCTGCTCGCCGGGGCCACGGCCGCGGGCAGTGCCGTCGTGGCCAAGTGGCTGCTGGTGGGCCGCATCCGCCCCGGCGAGCACCCGCTGTGGAGTTCCTTCATTTGGCGCAACGAGGTAGTGGACACGTTCATTGAGATGGTCAGCGCCCCGTGGTTCGCGCGCGCCGCCACGGGGACACCGGCTCTGGTGTGGTGGCTGCGGGCACTCGGCGCGAAAATCGGTGCCGGGACCTGGTGCGAAAGCTACTGGCTGCCGGAGGCGGACCTCGTCACCCTTGGCAGGAATTCGACCGTCAACCGCGGGTGCGTGGTCCAGACCCATCTGTTCCATGACCGTGTCATGAGCATCGACACTGTTACGCTCGATGACGGAGCCACCATGGGCCCGCACGGCGTCATCCTGCCGCAGGCCAGGATCGGCAGCGGCGGCACGGTGGGGCCGGCATCCCTCGTCATGCGGGGCGAAACCGTCCCTGCCGGGACGTACTGGATGGGCAATCCGGTCAGCCCCTGGGACGGGCCGGCACCGCCCGCAGGGCCCCGTTAGGCCCGGCGCCTGCGCACGTCAACCAGCACCACAACCGAAGGTCCGTCCATTGAGCACCAGCGCACCAAGCAGCAGCGGCGCCGCCGCCCGCGGGGACATCAGCGGGGAAATCAGCCGCGAAATTAGCCGGGCCACGAGCCCGGAAGCCGGCGCCCCGGACCCCTATATGCCCGGCCACGGGACCAATGCCTACCGCGTCACCCGGTATGAACTCGATCTGGACTACCGGGTCAGCAGCAACCGCCTTGCCGGGCACGCCGTCCTGCACGCCATCACGCAGCTCCCGACGTCGGCGATCGTCCTGGACCTGGCCGGCTTGCGGGCCACGAAGATCCAGCTCAACGGGCGCAGGGTACGCCGGTTCACGCAGCGGGCCGAGCAGCTCGTTGTCTACCCCGACAACCCGCTGCTCGCCACCGAGGCCTTCACGCTGGACATCCGCTATGAGGGGTACCCCGCGCCGCGCCGCGGCGTGTGGGGCGAAGTGGGCTGGGAGGAGCTCTCCGATGGGGTGCTGGTCGCCGGGCAGCCCAACGGGGCAGCCTCCTGGTTTCCGTGCAATGACCACCCGCGGGACAAAGCGACTTACCTCATCACCGTGACCACCGACGCGAACTACCGGGCCGTGTGCAACGGGGTGCTGCTCTCCCGCACCAGCAGGGCCAGCCGCGAGACCTGGGTCTTTGAGCAGGCCGAACCCATGGCCACCTACCTGGCCACGGTCCAGATCGGCCGCTACGAGCTCCTGACGCTCAATGCCGACCGGCCCTCAGGGCACGTTCCGCAGTATGTGGCCGTGCCGGCGTCGCTGCAGGCGGGCGCCCGGGCCGCCCTGGCCCGCCAGCCCGACATGATGCGGACCTTCACCAATTGCTTTGGGCCGTACCCGTTCCCGGAGTACACGGTGGTGGTCACCGACGACGTCCTGGAAATCCCGCTGGAAGCGCAGACACTGTCCATCCTGGGTCCCAACCATCTGCGGCAGGACTGGGAATCACAGCGGATGATCGCCCACGAACTCGCCCACCAGTGGTTCGGGAACTCCCTGACCACTGCGACCTGGAAGGACATCTGGCTGCACGAGGGCTTTGCCTGCTACGCGGAATGGATCTGGTCTGAAGAGGCTGGCATCATGTCGGCGGCTGCCCGCGCGCGCGCCGCCTGGCGCAAGCTCGCCGCTGCCCCGCAGGACCTGATGGTGGGCGACCCCGGCCCCGAACTGATGTTTGACGACCGGGTCTACAAACGCGGCGCCCTGGCCCTGCACGCCCTGCGGGTACGCTGCGGCGACCTGGCGTTCTTCGCCCTGCTGCACGACTGGACGGACCGCTTCCGGCACGGCACCGTAACCACCGCCGACTTCATCGTCGCGGCCGCCCACACGACGGGCCTGGACGCAGAGGCCCTGTTGCACCCCTGGCTGTTCGCCGACGCCCTGCCGCCGCTCCCGCAGGCAACGCCGCCCAAGATCTGATCAGGGGCCGGAGCCCTGACTAGGGAAGGACCGCCAGGGCGACGGCTGCCACGAGATCAGCGGGCAGGCCCGTCTCTGCCGGCGGCAGGTCCCGGAGCCCTGCGCGGCCGTTCACTGTCGGCCCCAGCACGTCCAGGGTGTCCGGGGCCGTCTGCAGCCCGGTGCCCAGCATTTTGAGCCAGGCCTCCTTGCGCGCCCACAGGCGCGCCCTGCCCTGCAGCAGCGTGATGCCGGCCAGCCCGGCGAGGTGCCGTTGTTCCGCCGGCGTCAACACGACGTCGTCGAACCCGTCGAAGTCCGCCCGGGCCGGATCCTCGACGTCGATGCCCAGGTGCTCGCCCGGGTCCGGGTCCACGACCCCGGCCAGAAGCGTCCAGCCGGCCGCACGGGACAGGCTCAGCAGCAGCGGCGCCGCCTGGCCGCGGAGCAGGTAGCCGGGCCGGCCGTGTGAGATGTCCGCGCCGGTGCCGCACCGTGGGCAGCTGTACGAGGCGGTGAGGTCCGACGCCGGAACGCCGAGCAGGCCGGCGGCGAACCGGCGCTGCGCGAGCCGCCCGTGCAGGAAGTCCTCCCGGGTCCGCGGGGTCATGGCCCGGGCCCGGACGAGTTCGGCCCCGTCCAGCAGGGAGCGGGAGTCGCGTTCCAGCTCCGGTTCCGGGTAAAGGGCTGGTGCCGCGTCCACGGTCGCCCCCAGGTCCTTGGGAACCCCGGGGTCGCCGGGAACGCGAAAGGGCGGGCAGGTACGCACAACAAGGTGTGATGCCATGACCCGCCCCTTTCAGAAACGTCTGCGCTGTGACCAGCGCAGTCCTCAGCGCTGCACCGCTCCGAATCGTTCGTGGGCGGCGGCCACGGCACCTTCACGGGCCTCCGAGGCCTCGTCCGCCGTCAGGGTGCGGTCGTCGGCGCGGAAGCGCAGGCTGAACGCCAGCGACTTCTTGCCTTCCTCGATGCCCTTGCCCGCGTAGACATCGAACAACGCGACGTCCTCGAGCAGTTCGCCGGCGCCTTCACGCAGCGCAGCCAGCACCTCCCCGGCCGGGACGTCCTGCGCCACCACCAGGGCCACGTCCTGCGTGGCCACCGGGTACGTCGAGATGTGCCGGGCCACGATCACGTCGGCGGCTGCCTCGAAGAGGGCGTCGGCGTTCAGTTCCAGTGCCACGGACCGGGCCGGCATGTCGTGCGCCGCCAGCAGCTTCGGGTGCAGCTCGCCGGCGTAGCCCACCACTTCGCCGGTGCGCAGTTCAAGCTGCGCCGCCCGGCCCGGGTGGAAGGCCTGATGCCGGCCCTGCGTGACCAGGAGCTCGACGCCGATCACGTCGCCGGCGATCCGGGCGATGTCCACCGCGTCCGCCCAGTCCCAGGCCCGCGGGGCGTGGCCCGGGGCAGCGGGAGAGTCGTGCCCCGTGAGCACGGCGGCGAGGTGCAGCGGCTGGTCCGGGACGCCGTCGTACAGGGCATCGAGCACGTCGTCGCCGGGCTTGACGCCGAGCGGCGGAATCGCGGATGTGCCAAGCTTCTCGCCCGGCAGGAACACGAGCCCGGCCTCGAAAAGGGCGAGGTCGCGGAAGCCGCGGGAGTGGTTGCGCTTGGCAACCTCGATCAGGCCCGGCAGGACGGAGGTCCGCAGGAAACCGTGCTCCTCGCTGATGGGGTTGGCCAGCTTGAGGGCCTTGCGCTCCGCACCTTCGGCGGGGACGCCAAAGGTGTCATTGGCGGCCTTCGAGACGAACGGATACGCCAGCACCTCGGTGAGTCCGGCGTCGGCGAGGGCCTGGATCAGGCGGCGGCGCTGCTGTTGGACGCGGGTCAGGCCACGGCCCGGGGGCGCCACGGGCAGGGTCGCCGGGATCTTGTCGTAGCCGACCAGCCGGGCGATTTCCTCGGTGAGGTCGTCCTTGGTCTCGAGGTCCTGGCGCCAGCTCGGGGCGGTCACCGTGTAGCCGTTGCCGGTCTTGGCAACGACGGCGCCGAGGTCCTCGAGCGAGGTCAGGATCTGTTCCTCGGTGAAGTCGATCCCGATCCGGGCTGCCGCGTACTCTGCCGGCAGTTCGATGGTGACGGCGTCCGGCGCGGTCCCGACGTCGGTCCCGGCCTCGTCGGCCGTTCCGCCGGCGAGTTCGACCAGCAGGTCCACCACACGCTGGGCGGCCACGTCGGCCACCTGCCAGTCCACGCCGCGTTCGAAGCGCTTGGACGCCTCGGAGGGCAGCTTGTGCCGGCGGCGGGCACGGGCGATCGAGACCTCGTCGAAGTGCGCGGCCTCGACCAGGACGTTCGTGGTGGTGTCCGAGACTTCGGTGTGGGCACCGCCCATGACACCGGCGATTCCGATGGGCCCGGATTCGTCCGTGATCAGCAGATCCTCGACGTCGAGCGTGCGCTCTTTGTCGTCCAGGGTGGTGATCTTCTCCCCCGCCGTGGCCCGCCGGACCACGATGTCGCCGGCCAGCTTGTCCAGGTCATAGCAGTGGTTCGGCTGCCCGAGCTCGAGCATGACGTAGTTGGAGATGTCCACGGGCAGGGAGATGGACCGGATGCCGGCGAGCCGGAGACGGGAGGTCATCCACGGCGGGGTGGGCCGGGTGGCGTCGACACCGCGCACGGTGCGGGCCACGAAACGGTCGCAGCCGGGCTTGCCGTAGATGGGGGCGTCGTCGTTGAGCTTGACGCCGTAGCCGCCGGAGAGCGACTGCGGAACCTGGACCTTGGAGACCGGGTCCGTGAACACGGTGCCGGTGGCGTGCGCGTATTCACGGGCCGCACCGCGGATGGAGAAGCAGTAGCTGCGGTCAGGGGTGACGTTGATTTCGGCGGCCTGGTCGTAGAGGCCGAGCAGTTCCATCGCGTCGGTGCCCAGTTCCGGGTCGAGGCCGATCCGGGACAGCACCAGGATGCCGTCGTGGTCCTCCCCGATGCCGAGTTCGCGGACGGAGGCGATCATGCCGGCAGAGAGGTGCCCGTAGGTCTTGCGCGCGGAGATCCTGAAGTCGCCCGGCAGCACGGCGCCCGGAAGGGTGACCACCACCTTGTCGCCTTCCACGAAGTTGTGGGCGCCGCAGATGATGCCCTGCACGCCGGAGGGATCGATGCCGGCGCCGGTCAGGGTCTGCTCACTGCCCTCGGGGACAACCCGGACCTGGCACCAGTTGATGGTCTTGCCGTTGGACTGGGGTTCCTTGACGATGCTGAGCACCTGGCCAACCACGATCGGACCCTGGACGGCGTCCGTGGGCCGGTGGACTGCTTCTTCTTCGAGCCCGACCTTGACGAGCTCGGCCATGACGTCTTCGGCCGTCGCTTCGGCCGGTACCTGCGCGAATTCGCGCAGCCATGAAAGTGGGATACGCACTGTTAGATCTCCATCCCGAAGTGCTCGCTGAAACGTACGTCGCCTTCAATCATGTCGCGCATGTCGCCAACCTCGTTGCGGAACATGAGGGTGCGTTCGATGCCCATGCCGAAGGCAAAGCCTGAATAGATGTCCGGGTCGATCCCGGCCGCGCGCAGGACATTGGCGTTGACCATGCCGCAACCGCCCCACTCGATCCAGCTGGGGCCGCCCTTGGCGCCCGGGTGCCAGATGTCCAGCTCCGCGGAGGGCTCGGTGAACGGAAAGTAGTTGGGCCGCAGCCGGATCTGGGCTTCCGCGCCGAACATCTGGCGTGCGAAGTGCTCCAGGGTGCCGCGGAGGTCCGCCATGCTCAGGTTCTTGTCGATGGCCAGGCCCTCGAACTGGTGGAACACGGGGGTGTGCGTCGCGTCGAGCTCGTCCGTGCGGAACACCTTGCCCGGGCACAGCACATAGATGGGCAGCTCCCGTTCCAGCATGGAGCGGACCTGCACCGGCGAGGTGTGCGTGCGCATGAGCAGGTGGGCCTCGGGCGGCTCGACGAAGAACGTGTCCTGCATGTCGCGGGCGGGGTGGTCCGGCTTGAAGTTCAGGGCATCGAAGTTAAACCATTCGGACTCGACCTCGGGCCCTTCGGCGATTTCCCAACCCATGCCGACAAAGATGTCCGCCACGCGGTCCTGCAGCGTGGACAGCGGGTGCCGTGCACCGGCCGTGCGCCGGCGCGGCGCTGCCGTGACATCCACGGTCTCTTCGACGAGGATCCGCGCGTCGTTCTCGGCCTCGAGCGCGACCGTGCGGTCCGCGAGCGCCTTGTTGACCCGTCCCCTCGAGGCGCCCATGAGCTTGCCGGCGGCGGCCTTCTGGTCCTTGGGCAGCGCGCCGATCTCACGGTTGGCGAGGCTCAGGGCGGACTTCTCGCCCGTGTGGGCGAGGCGCACGGCCTTGAGTTCATCGAGGGTCGCGGCGGCGGCGATGGCGGCAACGGCCTGGTCTACGGCGGCGGTAATGGCGGCTTCATCCAGAGGATTCGGGACGGCTGCGTCCGGCAAAGTTTCAGTCATCTACTGTTCTTAGCTACGAGTCGGATCATGCCAACAGCGTGCGCCGGGCACAGGGCGCGGCGCAGGTTCTCGGCAAGGCTTGTGGTCACTGTCCCCAGTCTAGTAGACGGCCGTCGGCGGCATGGCACGGCCGCCCCGCACGTGACGCAGCGGTGCCGGCTGCACCTGGGCACGCCAACGCCTGGATTCCAAGGGCACGGGACATCCCGGCGGACCCCTGACTGCCGGGCACACCCCCGGTTACCATGGCCTCATGACGCCCGGACAACGGCTTCGCCAGATCGCCAACCTGCTCAACGGCTCCACCCTGCTGGGCCTGCTGCTGGCAGCCTTGGCGCGGACAACCGTCAGCTCCGGTCCGCGCGGATTGCTGATCGCTGGCCGCTACCGCTGGCGGTTGCCGTTTGCTGCGGCCTTCACGGTGGGCAACGTGATCCTCTTCCGGGCCGGACCGGAATCCGCCCGCGCCAATCCAGTGCTGCTGGGCCACGAGGAGCGCCACAGCACCCAATACGCCTGGTGCCTCGGGCTGCCCTTCCTTCCGCTGTACTTCATGGCCGCCGGCTGGTCCCTCTGGCGCACGGGCAACCCGGGCAGCGCCAACATCTTCGAGCGGCACGCCGGTCTGGAAGCGGGCGGCTACCCCCGGCCCGGCCTGCCCGGAACCAGACCACGCACGCACCGCAGAATGGGCACCGCCCCCGAACGTTACGAGGCCTGACATGACAGACAGCCCCCGAAGCATCTCCGTTGCAGGAACCGGCAGCGCCGAGGCGGCGCCGGACCTGCTGACCGTGTCGATCGGCGTTGAATGCCGCCGCGAGACCGTGGCCGAGGCCTACAGCGAGGCCGGAACACGATCGGCCGCCATCACGTCGGAGCTCCGGCAGCACGGCGTGGACAGCGCGGACTTGTCCACCTCGGGGCTGAACGTCCGGGCCGAGCTGAACTGGCAGGATGGCCGGGGCCAGACCGTGACCGGCTATCTGGCCTCCAGCACGCTCACCGTCAGGATCCGCGAGTTGTCCGCGTCCTCGCAGATCCTTGCCGCGGCGGTTGCTGCCGGCGGCGACGCCGTCCGGCTGAACGGGCTGACCCTCGGCTTCGCCGACCCCTCGGCCGTGGAAGCCCGGGCCCGGGAGGCCGCCTGGCAGGACGCCCGCACCACCGCCGAGCATTACGCAGCCCTCGCGGGAACCGGGCTGGGCAGGGTCCTGTCCCTCACCCAACACACCGGCTTCCAGGCGCCGATCCCCGTGGCGAAGATGCAGCGGGAAGCGGCGGTGGCCTCACTCACTGTCGAGGCCGGCGAGTCGGGCGTCACCGCCACGATCGGCGTCGTCTGGGAACTGCTGGACTGATTGTCCAGTAATTGTTGGAGTAGTTGTCTCGCGTCGCCGACGGCGGCCGCCACCGCTTCGGGCGGCGGATGACCGGCTGGGGCTAGTGGGTTGCGCCGGCAGGGAGCTTGAGATCCGCCGTCGTCGCCAGCGCAGTGCGCACGACGACGGCGAGCGCCGCCGCCATCTGGGCGGCCGGCAGCGAGGGGGCACTGCTCCCGGCCGGAAGCTGCGTGTCCTGGTAGGGGACGTGGACAAAGCCTCCCCTGGTGCCCGGACGTAACCGCAGGGCGTGCATGAGCGTGTAGAAGACGTGGTTGCAGACATAGGTCCCGGCACTCTGGGACACTTCGGCCGGGATCTGCTCTGCGGTCAACGCCGCGAGCGCCGCCTTGACGGGCAGCGACGTGAAATAGGCTGCCGGTCCGCCCGGGACTACGGGTTCGTCCACGGGCTGATTGCCGGCATTGTCCGGAATCCGGGCGTCGTCACAATTGATGGCCACCCGTTCCAGCGAGATGCGCGCCCTCCCGCCGGCCTGGCCGGCGCACAGCACAAGCTCCGGCGTGAAACGCTCGAGGGCCTCCGCCAGCACCTGGGCCGACTCGCCGAAGACGCATGGCAATTCCACCGCCTGGACATCCAGCCCTTCGGATTGGAGCAGCCGTGCCGCCGAACGGGCCGCTGCCCACGACGGATTGGCCGTATCGCCGCCAAATGGCTCGAACCCGGTCAGGAGAATCATCGCCCCAGCCTAGCAACGCCCTTCCACTGCCCGGCAAGGCGCCACCCCCGCGGCACCCTTAACCCGGCCCCGTCCGCACTTGGCCGCCGGGGCAGGTGTCGCTCCGGCCTCACGCGTGGTTCCGCGTCGGCAGGGTGAGGATTTCGGCCCCGTCGTTGGTGATGGCGATCGTGTGCTCACTGTGTGCAGTCCGGCAGCCGGTCGCACTTCGGAGCGTCCACCCGTCGGCGTCGGTGATGAGTTCAGCGGTGTCGGCCATGACCCATGGCTCCAGGGCGAGCAGCAGCCCGGGGCGCAGCTTGTAGCCACGGCCTGGCCGTCCGGTGTTGGGAATGTGCGGGTCCTGGTGCATGGTCGATCCGATGCCATGGCCCCCGAACTCGGTGTTGATCGGGTACCCCGCCTCGCCAAGGACTGAGCCGATGGCATGGGAGATGTCGCCGATCCTGGCTCCGGGCCGGGCAGCGGCTATCCCTGCGCTCAACGCGCGCTCGGTCGCGCTGATCATCCCGACGCCTTCCGGGGGCTTTGAGCCGCCCACGATGAAGCTGATGGCGGAGTCTGCTGCGACTCCCCGCTTGGAGACGGCGAGGTCGAGTGTCAGCAGGTCGCCATCGGCCAGCGTGTAGTCGCGTGGGAGTCCGTGGAGCACGGCGTCGTTGACGGCCGTGCAGATGTAGTGTCCGAACGGCCCGCGGCCGAAGGACGGCTCGTAGTCGACGTAACAGGACTGCGCCCCAGCCTCGGCGATCATGGCCTGCGCCCAACGGTCGAGGTCCAGGAGGTTCGCGCCGACCGTGCTGCGGTTCTTCAGCGTCTGCAGGATGTCAGCTACAAGGGCGCCTGTCTCTTTTGCCCGGGCAAGTTCGGTGGGATTCAGGATCTCGATCATGCGGCGCCTTTCTCACGCGTCCAATAACTATACCGGTCATATTATCCCGGTATAATCGAAGCCATGGTCAGGTTGCCCCTCACATTCGCAGAGATCGAGCGCGGACAGCGCCTCGGCGCCCTGTTGCGCCGCGCCAGGGGGGGACGCTCGATGCTCGACATCGCGCTCGATGCACGCGTCTCACCGGAAACCCTCCGGAAGATCGAGACGGGCCGCGTAGCGACCCCCGCCTTCCCGACCATCGCCGCTATCGCCGGCGTCCTCGGACTCTCCCTCGATGCGGTGTGGGCCGAGGTCAACCAGACCAAACGCGCTACTGAACCAACCGGCCCTGATCACAACGCCCGTGAGCGGCTGGCTTCGTAAGCCTCGATCCCGCAGCTGCGCAGGCCGCCCCATGCTGCAACCGGCCGCCGCCTCGCCCGTCAGCATCCTTGACATTCAGTCGAACATATATTCGAATGTAGGCATGAGATGGGACGCACAAGCACTTGAGCGCGGCGATTCCCCGGCCGCCGCTTCGCCCACGGCTGCCCTGCTGCCGCTGGCCGGACTCGTGCGGACGGTCTCCACCCCGGAGTTTGCCGGGATCACCTTCCATGAGGTCACCGCCAAATCGGTGCTCAACAAGGTGGTCGCCGGTTCGCGGATGCCCTTCGACTGGACCGTCAACCCCTACCGCGGCTGCAGCCACGCCTGCGTCTACTGCTTCGCGCGCAAGAGCCACACCTATCTGGACTTCGACGCCGGTCTGGACTTCGACAGCCAGGTGGTGGTCAAGATCAACGCCGCCGAGATCCTGCGCAAGGAGCTGGCCAAGCCCTCCTGGCGGCACGAGCACGTGGCCCTCGGCACCAACACGGACCCGTACCAGCGCGCCGAGGGCCGCTACCAGCTCATGCCCGGCATCATCGGTGCCCTCGCCGATTCCGGCACTCCCCTGTCCATCCTCACCAAGGGCACGCTCCTTGCCCGGGACATCCCGCTGCTGAAGCATGCCGCGGCCCAGGTGCCGGTGGGCGTGGGCATCTCGCTGGCCATGACCAACGAGCAGCTGTCCGAAGCCGTGGAACCGGGCACGCCTGGGCCACGTGCCCGGCTGAAGCTCATCTCCCGTCTGCGGGAAGCGGGCCTGCCCTGCGGCGTCATGGCCATGCCCATCCTGCCGTGGCTCTCCGACAGCGACGACGCCCTCGACTCCCTCTTCGGGGCCCTCGCGGCGGCCGGTGCCACAGGGGTCACGGCCGGTGCGCTGTACCTGAAGCCGGGCACCCGTGAATGGTTCATGCAGTGGATCGCCCGGGAACATCCGCACCTGGCGGGAAAGTACCGCCGCCTGTACGGCAGCGGGTCGTACGCATCCAAGGAATACCGCGCCTGGCTGGCAGGGCGGGTCCGGTATTTCAAGGACCTGCACGGCTTCTCCGGCTCGCAGGGCTTCAGCCACCGGGACCTGGACGGGGGCAGCGACCATGACAACGCCCGGGAGGAAGAAGCCCAGTACCCGGCCGGGAGCATCCCGGACACCGCGGGGCACGCAAACCCACGCCACGCCGGCGCCATCCGTTCCGACGCGGCCCAGCCCACACTGTTTTGAAGCCAGCTCCACCTCAAGCACACAGAGCCATGTGCTCCCCTGCGCAGTCAGCCGGAGCGGAAAGTGCCCTGAGCCGCCGGGCGCAGGATGCCTAGAGCGCCTTGACTGCGCCGAGCACCCTGGCCAGTGAATCCTTGGCGTCCCCGAACAGGAGCGTGGTCTTGGGATCGTGCAGGAGCTCATTCTCGATGCCGGCAAACCCCGGGCGCATGGACCGCTTCAGGAACACGACCTGCTGGGCCTGCACCACTTCCAGGATCGGCATCCCGTAAATCGGCGAACCCGGCGAAGACTTGGCCGCCGGGTTGACGACGTCATTGGCCCCGACTACCAGGACGATGTCCGTGGTCGCGAATTCGGGATTGACTTCCGCGAGCTCCCGCAGTGACTCGTACGGCACGTTGGCCTCGGCCAGCAGCACGTTCATGTGGCCCGGCATGCGTCCCGCCACGGGATGGATGGCGAACACGACGTCCACGCCGCGCGCGCCCAGGGCCGTGGCAAGCTCCGCCACTGTGTGCTGGCCCTGGGCCACGGCGAGCCCATAACCGGGAACGATCACCACCCGCTGGGCGTAGCCGAGCTGGACGGCAATGTCCTCCGGGGACGAGGAACGCACTGGCCGGTCGCTCAGGGCGGTGGAACCCGCCGTCGAGCCGCCCTTGAACGCCCCGAACATGATTCCGCCGACTCCGCGCCCCATGGCCGAGGCCATGACCTTGGTCAGGATGGTGCCGCTCGCGCCCACGAGCGTCCCGGCGACCAGCAGCAGGACATTGCCCAGGACCACGCCCGACGCTGCCACCGCCAGCCCCGTGAAGGCATTCAGCAGGGAGATCACGATCGGCACGTCCGCCCCGCCCACGGGCAGCACCAGGAGCAGCCCTGCGGCGAGGCCCAGGCCCAGCAATGCGAGCGACCAGCCCAGCGACCCGGTCAGGACCACCAGAGCTCCTGAGATGACCGCCCCCAGCAGGACGGCCCCCATCACCCAGGGCATCCCGGGAAACAGCAGCGGACGGGTGCTGATGAGCTCCTGCAGCTTGCCCACGGTCACCGCGGAGCCGGCGAAGGATACGGCGCCCACCAGCATGGTGAAGACGACGGCCAGGCGGACCCAGGGATCTTCCTGGTGGCCAAGTTCCAGTACGGCGACGAGCGCCGCGGCCCCGCCTCCGACGCCGTTGAAGAGCGCCACGAGTTGGGGCATCTGGGTCATCTGCACCCGGCGCGCCACGGGGAAGGCAATCGCGGAGCCCACGGCGATGGCCGCGAGGATGAGTGGAACATTTTCCAGCCGCGCGGAGAGGAAGACGGTGACGACGGCGAGCAGCGCCCCGGCCGCGCCGATGGCGTTGCCGCGGCGGGCAGTTCGTGGCGAGCTGAGGCCCTTGAGCGCCAGGATGAAGCAGACGGCGGCCACAAGGTAGAGCAGGGCTGTCCATTCGGGGCTCAGGAGGCTCATTTGGACTCCCCCGCCGCGTCGGCGGAGCTCCCCTCACCGGGGTGTCCTTCGCCCGCGGTTCCGCCAGCCTTGGCGGCGCCGCTTGGGGCGGGGATGCGTGTCCGTTTGTGGGCGCTGAACATCTCCAGCATCCGGTCCGTGACCACAAAGCCGCCCACCAGGTTGACGGTGGCTAGGACGACGGCCAGGAGCGCGACGCCGAGGACCCACGGGTCACTGGCCTGTCCGGCGACGATGATGGCGCCGACCAGGATGATGCCGTGGATGGCGTTGGCGCCGGACATGAGCGGTGTGTGCAGTTTGCTGGTGACCTTGGAGACGACTTCGAAGCCAACGAACACCGCGAGCACCACCACGGTCAGCAAGACGACGGGGCCCATCACGCCTCCCTTTCCAATGCTTCCGCGGTGGGGGCGTGCCGCACCGTGCCGCCGTGGGTCAGGCACGTTCCGGCGACCACGTCGTCGTCGAAGTCCGGGGCCACCGAGCCGCAGTTGGTCATGAGCGCGAGGAAGTTGCTGACGTTCCGGGCGAAAAGCCGGGACGCGTCCGAGGGCATGGCGGATGCCGCGTCCTGCAAACCTACGAGCGTGACCGATCCGCCGTCGACCGGCACCTGCACGTCCTGGCCGGCGATCACGCCTTCGACGTTGCCTCCGGACTCCGCGGCGAGGTCGACGACGACAGACCCTGCCCGCATGCCGGCCACCATGGCGGTGGTCACCAGCAAGGGAGCGGCCCGGCCGGGGATGGCCGCCGTCGTGATCAGGACGTCCGCCGCCGCGACATGCGGGGCCAGGAGGCTGCGCTGGCGTTGCGCCCGGTCCTCACCGAGGGCACGGGCGTAGCCTCCGGTTCCGTCTGCCGCCGCATCGATGTCCAGGTTGATGAACGTGCCGCCCATCGAGGCGACTTCCTCGGCGGAGGCGGCCCGGATGTCGTTGGCCGAGACCCGGGCGCCGAGCCGCTTTGCCGTGCCGATCGCCTGCAGCCCGGCGACGCCGGCCCCAAGGACGAGCACCCTCGCCGGCGGGATGGTACCGGCGGCGGTCATGTAGAGCGGGAAGAACCGCGGGTAGCGGACGGCGGCTTCCAGCACGGCGCGGTAGCCCGTGACCAGGGACTGGGAGCTGAGCGCATCCATGGACTGCGCCCGGGAGATCCGCGGAAGCAGCTCCAGGGCGAACGAGGTGATCCCGGCAGCGGCGAGTGTTCGGACGGTCGGCAGCTCCGAGGACGGCGATGCCAGCCCGATGGTGACCGCGCCGGGCCGCAGCCGGGCCGCGGCCTCCGGGGTGAGCGGGCGGACATGCAGCAGGACGTCCAGGGCCTCGAACGGGAGCTCGGAGATGACCGTCGCCCCGGCCTCCTTGAAGGCGGCGTCGGCGAAGCCTGCTTCGGTGCCGGCACCGCTCTCGACCAGAAGATGGAGCCCGAGCGCCGTCAGCTGCCGGGCCGTCTCCGGTGTGGCCGCGACGCGGCGTTCTCCGGCTCGCTGCTCTCGTCCGACACCGACCTGCACGGGCCACTCCTCTCGGTTGGGATCAGAGTAGGCACATGCCTGACCGTTTGGCGAGAGGCGGGCTCCCGAAGCGCGGCGGCGGGTCCGGTCAGCGGCCCAGGCCCGCTTCCACTCCGCGCGGCCCGGTGGCCTGCACAGCCGCCAGGAGGGCCTCGACGATGGGGAGGTCCGCCGGGATCCACGGCAGGTCCAGGACCCCTGCCGGATTGCGGAGGTCGAGCCAGCGCAATTCGTCATGGTCCTCCAGCGGCCGGGGTTCTCCCTGCGCGAGCTCCGCGAACCAGACCCTCATCGCCGCCTTCGCGTTGAGCGGCCAGCCCGCGGCGGTTTCCGCGGGCAGCTCCGCCCCGAGCCGCACCAGCACGCCCAGTTCTTCCCGGAGCTCGCGGTGCAGGGCGTCCTCGGCGGCCTCGCCTGGTTCGACTTTTCCGCCCGGGAACTCCCACATTCCGGCAAACTGCGGCGGCGCCGTGCGCCGGGCCACAAGGAGCATGCCCGGGTCGGCCAGGGAGTCCACTACTGCGCCGCCAACGACGCCTATGAGTCCAGTCACGCCCTCAAGTCTAAGGCGGGCGCAGGGTCCGGCGCCCGGGGGCCGGGGCCAGGGCCAGCCCAGGTAGGGGACAATGGTGGAGGCGGCCGCCACGACACCTTCCGGAATACTCGGCGCCCCCTCCCGGTTCTTAAAAGCATATTTATCTGTCCGATCCATCCGGTCCCTCCCGGAAAATCTCTCCGAAAAGACGAATGACAACCACCACACACGCCCCGGCGCCGACCAAGTCCGGCACCCGTCACGTTGCCATGGCAATCATTGCCCTCGCGATGGGCGGCTTTGGCATCGGCACCACGGAATTCACCATGATGGGCCTGCTCAAGGAGATCGAACAGGGCCTGAACATCAGCACGCCCGAGGCAGGTCACCTGATTTCGGCCTACGCCCTCGGCGTCGTGATTGGCGCGCCGGTGCTGGCCGCGGTCGGGGCCAAACTCCCGCGGAAGTATCTGGCCCTCGGGCTCATGCTCTTCTTCAGCATCGCCAACCTCAGTTCCTTCCTCGCCCCGGACTACGGCTCCATGCTGGTGTCCCGGTTCGCCGCGGGACTCCCCCACGGCGCCTTCTTCGGGGTTGCGGCCGTGATTGCCGCGTCCCTGGTGGCGCCGACCAAGCGGGGCTGGGCCATTTCGATGGTCATGGCCGGGCTGACGGTGTCCAACGTCATTGGCGTCCCCTTCGCCACCTGGCTGGGCCAGAGCTACGGGTGGCGGCTGCTGTTCCTGCTGGTGGGCCTGATCGGCATCATTACGCTGTTCATGCTGTGGAAGTTCGTCCCGTTCCAGAAACCGCACGCCGATGCCAGCTTCCGCAGGGAGCTCGGCGCGCTCAAGCGGCTGCAGGTGTGGCTTGCCATCCTGGTCGGCATCGTCGGCTTCGGCGGGTTCTTCGCGACCTACACCTACATTTCGCACACCATGACCTCCGTCGCCGGCCTCCCGGCGGCCTGGCTGCCGCTGGTCGTGGCCCTGTACGGCGTGGGCATGGTGGTGGGCAACATCGTTGGCGGCCGGATCGCCGACAAGTCCGTCATGGGCACGATTTACTGGGTCCTGCCCGGCACGGCGGTGGCACTCGTGGTTTATGCCGTGGGCGTCCACTGGGCCTGGTCCGCGCTGGTCATGGTGTTCGTCGTTGGCGCCGCCGGGTCCATGCTCGTTCCCGCCCTGCAGACCAGGCTGCTCGATGCGTCCCCTGATGCACCGTCGCTGGCCTCCTCGCTGAACCATGCTGCGCTCAACGTCGCCAACGCCCTCGGTGCCTTCCTGGGCGGCCTGGTGATCGCCTGGGGCTGGGGCTACGTCGCCCCCGCGCTCGTGGGCGCCGTCCTGGCCGTGCTGGGTCTCGGGGTCGCCGCCTTCAGCGGCGCCGTGGAACGCCGGCGGCCGCTGGCCTCCTAGCCACCCCGCCACCCGCCACCCGCCAGAACAGCCTCGGCCGCGGTACCCCGCCAACGGCAGAGGAAGAGGCCGAGGCAGCAGGGTGCAGATGCTCCAAAAAGAACAGCAGTCCTGTCCAGTGATGCACTGGGCAGGACTGCTGTTCTGTTGAGGGGCTGCCGTTCCATCTGGCGGCTGCCGTTCTCCCTATGGGCTTCCGTTCTCCCTGTGGGCTGGGCGGCTCAGGGGGTGCTGACGCGCTGCACATCCGGTTCCAGATAGATGACCCGGGCAATCGGGACGGCTTCCCGAACCCGGACCTCCGCGTCATCAATCGCCTTCGCAATGTCCTGGCCCGAGTCCGAACGGCCGATGCTGATCTTGGCCGCCACCAGCAGCTCCTCGGGGCCAAGGTGCATGGTCTTGAGGTGAATGATGCTGGTGCCGCCGGCCTCGATCGCGCTGCGGATCTTGGCGACGTCATCGCGGGTGGCCGACTCGCCCAGCAGCAGGGACTTGGTTTCCATGGCCAGCACCACGGCGATCGCCACGAGCAGCAGACCGATCATCGCGGTGCCGAGGGCGTCCCAGATGCCGTTCCCGGTCAGGAGCGTCAGGCCCACGCCGAAGAGCGCGAACACCAGGCCCACGAGGGCGCCGAAGTCCTCGAGCAGGATCACCGGGAGTTCCGGCTGCTTGGCGTTGCGGATGAACTTAACCCAGCTCTGCTTCCCACGCAGGGGGTTGGATTCGATGATCGCTGTCCGGAACGAGAACGACTCGGCAATGATCGCGCCGATCAGGACGGCCAGCGGCACCCACCAGAAGTCACCTTCGATGGCGTGCGGGTGCTGGATTTTTCCCCAGGCCTCGTACAGTGCGAACAGGCCGCCGACGCTGAAAAGCACAATCGAAACGATGAAGGCGTAGATGTAACGCTCGCGGCCGTAGCCGAAGGGGTGCTCGGGGCTGGCTTCCCGCTTTGCGCGTTTGCCGCCGAGCAGGAGCAGCAGCTGGTTGCCGGAGTCTGCGAGGGAGTGAATCGCCTCGGCCAGCATGGACGAGGACAGCGTCAGAAAGTAGGCGACGAACTTCAAAACGGCGATGGTCAGGTTTGCGGCCAGCGCCGCGAGAATCGCCTTGGTACCGCCATTTGCAGCCACGTGAGCTTCTCCTTATGGGGTTCTTCCGGGGTGTATGCGAACACCGGAAGAACCCAGCGCCCACAAGGAATACCGTACCGGTTTCCGGGCCGGCGCCGAACCGCGGCGGGGACCAACGCTGCCACGTAACGATTGGGTAGTCCCCTGCTGACAAGCAATCCGCCCTATGTTAGCTTGAAGCCATATTCGGTATTCACAATTTGGATGCCGAAAAATATGTAGGAGGAGACATGGGCTTTCTTGGCTGGATCATTCTCGGACTCATAGTGGGTGCAATCGTCAAGGCACTCTTGCCCGGCAGGGTCGGTGGCGGCTGGGTTACCAGCCTCGTGCTCGGCGTCGTCGGCGCGATTGTTGGCGGCTGGATCGGGGACCTGCTGTTCGGCGGCGGCAAGATGGAATTCTGGAATCTCGGTTCCTGGCTCCTGGCCATCGTCGGTGGCCTCGCGGCCGCGTTCATCTACGGCGCCATCACAGGGCGCAACAAGACCACCACCTAATTCTTCAAGGCACTGGCCGCACACTTTGTGCGGGGGGCGGCAGTGACACTACGACGGCGGGGCTCACCATTCGGTGGGCCCCGCCTTTCGTTTGGCCTGCGTTTTTCGGACAGGAATTCCTGCCGGACCCGCTGGTTTCCTGCTGAGCGGCTAGGGGGTTTGCTGGGAGCGGGCGCTGGCGTACAGGCAGACAGTGGCTGCGGTGCCGAGGTTCAGGCTTTCCGCTTCCCCGTACACCGGCACGGCCACCCGGTGGTCGGCCAGCGCGATCTCGTCCTCGGACAGGCCTTGGGCCTCGTTGCCGAAGAGCCAGGCGGTCGGCTGTTCCAACGCGTACACCGATTCGGCGGCGGATGCCCCCAGGCGGCGGGCCGCGTTCTCGTCCTGGAGACGGTCCAGGTCCAGTTGTCCCTTGCCGTCCGCGGCCAGCACGCCGACGCCACGCTCCCGGCAGCGGGCCACGACTTCCTCGACCTCCGCGCCGAGGACAACGGGCAGATGGAACAGGGAACCCGCCGTCGACCGCACGGCCTTGGGGTTGTAGATGTCCACGCTCGAGCCGGTCAGGATGACGGCGTCGGCGCCGGCGGCGTCGGCCGCCCGCAACACGGTGCCGGCGTTGCCGGGGTCCCGGACCTGGCACAGGACGGCAATCAGCCGCGGGCCGGTGTCGAGCACGTGCTCAAGGCTGACGTCCAGGAAGCCGCAGACGGCAATGATGCCCTGTGGGGTGACGGTGTCCGCCATCGCAGCGATCACTTCGTCGGTTGCGAGGTGCGCGTGGGTTCCCTCGGCCAGCTGCTCCAGCTCCGGGTGGCGGTCCAGGCAGGCCTCGGTGGCGTACACCTCATAGACGATGCCGGGCTCCCCCGCAGCGATCCTCTTCCGGTGCAGGACCAAGGCCTCACGGACCGCCTGCGGGCCTTCGGCCAGGAACTCGCGACGCTTTAAACGGGCCGGGCGCCCGGCAAGCTGTGCCACCTTCCTCATCCGATCAGCTCGGGGGTTGGAGAGTGGAAAGTCTTGCGGGCGCCCGGTTTCGTTCATATAAGAACCTTAGTGGCTATTCCAGCCGGCTCTTGAACGAGACAGTCTTTCAACTGCGGGAGGAACTACTTTGCAGCCTCGTCGGCGGCCTTCTTGGCAGCAGGCTTCTTCGCGGGAGCCTTCTTGGCAGCCTTGGGAGCCGGAGCAGCCTCAGCCTGGACGGCCGGAGCGGACGTGTCGGCAGGCAGCGAGTCCTTGGCGACCTTGACCAGCGCGGCGAAGGCGTTGGCGTCGGAAACGGCCAGCTCGGCCAGCATACGGCGGTCAACCTCAACCTCAGCGGCCTTCAGGCCCTGGATCAGGCGGTTGTAGGTCAGGCCGTTGGCGCGGGATGCAGCGTTGATGCGCTGGATCCAAAGACGGCGGAAGTCGCCCTTCTTCTTCTTACGGTCACCATAGCTGTACACAAACGAGTGCAGCAGCTGCTCTTTTGCCTTGCGGTACAGGCGTGAACGCTGTCCGCGGTAACCCTTTGCGCGTTCGAGGATAACCCGGCGCTTCTTGTGGGCGTTAACCGCCCTCTTCACACGTGCCACGTGCGTACTCCTTAGAAAATTTCTGATCCCAAGCGTCTACTGCCGGAACGGTCCGGCTGGCCTGAGAAGCCTTTTTGGTAGTTGACTGCTGCCAGGTGGCGAACAGTCAGAGAACTTGGAACTTAGATGCCGAGCATCTTCCGGATGACCTTGGCGTCGCCCTTGAAGACGATCTTGTCGCCGGCAAGGCGACGGGTCAGCCGGGAGGACTTGTGCTCGAGGTAGTGGCGGCGGTTGGCCTGCTGGCGGCGCAGCTTGCCGGTACCGGTCAGCTTGAAGCGCTTCTTAGCACCGCTGTGGGTCTTCATCTTCGGCATGGGAACCGATCTCCTTACGTATCCGCAGAAAAGTCTGCAGCTCTTTCGTGCAGCCACCCCTGCGGGCGGCGTGCTGGTTGCCTGCTGCCGGACATTGCTGTCCGGCAGCCGTGAACTAGTTGGTCTTCTTGGTGCCAGGCTTGGCGGCTGCCCGGGGGGCGGCCGGCCGTGCGGCGGGCTTCGGCGCTGCGGGCCTGGGTACCGGCTTCGGAGCAGCAACCGGCTTCGGTGCTGCTGCCGGAGCGGCTGCCTTTTCCTCGGGAGCCTTCGCTGCTGCCGGGGCCGGAGCGGCCTTCGGAGTCGCAGGAGCCTTGGCTGCTGCCGGCTTCTCGGCGGCCTTCGGAGCCGCCGGAGCCTTCGCTGCTGCCGGCTTCTCGGCCGCCTTCGGAGCCGCCGGAGCCTTCGCTGCTGCCGGCTCCTCGGCTGCCTTCGGTGCGGCTTCCGCCGGCACGTCCTGGGCGGGGGCCTCGTCGGCCTTGGTCTCTTCGACCGGAGCCGCTTCAACCTTGGCTTCTTCAACCTTGGTCTCTTCGACCTTGGCTTCTTCGACCTTGGTCTCTTCAACCTTGGCTTCTTCGACGGGTGCCTCCGCTGCGGGTGCCTCCGGCGATACGACGTAGCCTTCCGGCAGGAGGTCCGACAGCGTCTGGGTCAGCGGGGCGTTGCCACCGGAGACATCGACGCGTCCCGAAGCCTTGGCTTCGTTCTCAGCCTTGGCTTCTGCGCGCTGCGTTGCGCGGCGGGCCTCCGCCTTGGCTTCGGCCTTGTTCTTCAGCGGGCCAACCACCATGACCATGTTGCGGCCATCGATGCGCGGGCTGGACTCCACCACACCAACTTCGGCGACGTCGTCGGCGAAGCGCTGGAGCAGGCGGATGCCCATCTCGGGGCGCTGCTGCTCGCGGCCGCGGAACTGGATCATGGCCTTGACCTTGTCGCCGGCACCGAGGAAGCGGAGCGCGTGTCCGCGCTTCGTTTCGTAGTCGTGGGTGTCGATCTTCAGGCGGAAACGGATTTCCTTCAGGACCGTGTTGGTCTGGTTCTTCCGGGCCTCGCGTGCCTTGACAGCGGCTTCGTACTTGTACTTGCCGAAGTCCATCAGCTTGCACACCGGAGGCTTCGCCTGCGGTGCAACTTCAACGAGATCAAGATCGGACTCGGCAGCCAAACGCAGGGCATCCTCAATACGGACAATTCCTACTTGTTCGCCTGCAGGGCCGACCAGCCGCACCTCGGGGACGCGGATACGCTCATTGATTCTTGGCTCGCTAATGTTAAAGCTCCTGTGTTCGTGAGGGGTATTCCACCGGCAAAAAGAGAAGGCCCCCAATTGCCGGAGCAATCGAAGGCCTCGAGATCGGAACTGCGGCCCTCAATGGGGCAACATGCACTTCCTGCGGACCGGAGTCCGAGGTAGTGCCCGACCAGGTACCCGGCAACCTTGACTCCTGGACAGGAGGGGCTTCCCGAAGGAAGTTTCGCGGCTGACGCGGGTGGGAGAGAACTCCGCTTGCAAACTAAAGCCAACTCTACAGAAAGACACCCGTTCAACGCACGTATGCGTCGCCGGGCGCCAACTTCAGTGACAAGCACTGCCAGTCAGAACACTGCATTCTATAAAAGCTTGAGAATAACGACATTTAGTCGGTCTGTGACAAGCTTACCAGCATGAGCACTTCAGATAGTAATTCCCACGTCTTCGAGCCCGCGGCAGCCCAAGCGGACGTCTCGCAGCAGATCCGCGACATCTCGGAAGTCCCCTCCATCGAGGTCATCACCACGGCCGCCGTGCACCTGATGAGCGCCGCCGCGGTAAAGCTCGGCCTCGCCGCCGAGGAAAATGCCCAGGACCTCAAGGACCTGGACGAGGCCCGCAAGCTGATCACCGCCCTCGCCGGTCTGGTGACCGCGGCGGCGCCCGAAATCGGCTCACAGCACGCTGGACCGTTGCGCGACGGACTCCGTTCGCTCCAGCTGGCCTTCCGCGAAGAATCGATCATCCCGGACGCTCCGGGCAAGGGCCCGGGCGAGAAGTACACCGGCCCCGTCAACTAAGCACCCGTCAGCCAGGACAACGCCGGCGTGCGGACCACCCAGGTCCGCCCGCCGGCGTCGTTATTTTCCGTCCGCACCATTTTCCGTCCGCAGGATTTGCCGTTCACAGGATTTGCCGTTCACAAAGCCCGGGCGCGTGCCCGGAGTGGCGCAATGGCGGCAGGCCCGCGTTCAGACGCGGGCCAGGCGGCTGCGCCGGACCTGTTGCAGGGCCAGTCCCACCAGGCAGAGGGCCACGCCCGCCAACCCCACTGAGACGAAGCCGGCCGACGGGCCGATGAGGTCAATGAACAGCCCGGCAAGCGGCGCGCCCAGGGCCACTCCGCCGGTGAGCGATGACCCGTACCAGCCCATCGCCTCGCCACGCCGGCTTTCATCCACCAGTTCGGCCACCTTTTCCGAGGCCGCGGACAACACCGGCGCGCACAGCAGACCCGGCAGCAACGCGAGCAGGCTGAGCGTCCAGACGTCGGTCGCGAAGGCCATCGGGACCGTCAGCGCTGACATCCCCAGCAACAGGAGGATCGGGGAAACGGCCCGGTGCATGGCACCGTAGAGGACGCCGCCCACCACCGAGGCCGCGCACCAGAAGAGGAACACGATGCCGATTTCGGCCTGGTGGCCGCCGGTCTGGAGCGCCGCGACGATGCCGACGTCGGTGCCGCTGAGGACCATGCCGGCACCGGCGCCGACGGCAAACACGGCGGCTACGGCGGCGGTGAACCAGCTGAAGTTGTGGATGACCCTGTGGCGCAGGCCGGATCCCCGCCGGCGGCGCTCCTCGGCGGCGGCCGCCAGGGGTGCCAGTTCGGCTGCTGCCTCCTGCAGGTGGGCCGGCGCGGCGGCGACCACTGCGGCTTCCGCGCACTCCAGCTCCTGCGCCTCAAGCCCGGCGTCCGGGGAAGCACTCCGGGTGGGCGGGTTGAACCACATGAGGAAGAGCCCGGAGACGGATGTGGCCACTCCCACGACTGTCAGGCCCAGGACGGACTGGCCGCTGGTCGCGACGACGGCTCCGACGGCCGGGCCGATCATGAAGACCAGCTCGGTGGCGATGGCGTCGAGCGCAAAGGCAGTCCGGCGCTGTTCCCCGGGGGCCAGCACGCCCAGCGACTGCCGCACCACGCTGAAGATGGGCAGGGTCAGCAGGCCCCCGATGAAGACCAGGGGCAACAGGGCCTCGTAGGACACGTGCGGCACGATCGACCAGATCACGGCCTCGGAGACCACAGACGGAATCAGCGCCTTTCGCAGCCCCACGGTGTCGACCCGGCGTCCGCGCCAGGGCGCGCCGACGGCGATACCGATCGTCATCACGGCGGCGGCCGCTCCGGCGGCGGCGTAGCCCTGGCCGAGGGTCAGGACGATGTGCAGGGTCAGCAGGACGCCGGCCGCCGAGTGCGGTATGCGGGCGATCATGCCGACCAACAGGAGGCGCCTGATGGGCCGGATCGCCAGCAGCTGACGGTAAAGCGCGAAATTCACGGACTATATCCTTCTGGTACTGCCCACGGCAGGACCGGGAGGTCCCCCCGTTGGGCCGTCAGCTATGGTGCTGCGCGCTGCAGCTTGACCTCGATCGAATCAACCCGCTCGGCAAAGATTTCATTCCGGGCCCAGGCGTTATTGAGACCGGCGACGATCGACTGCACGCCGGCGGCGTCGAGACCGTCTTCAAGGTAGAGGACCACACGGAGTTCCGGGCCGGCTCCCCCACCGGGGAGCCGCCTGCCATCGGCCGTGGCCGAGGCAACTCCACCCCCCGGATGAATTTCAACACGGCGGACCGCCGGAAAGCCAACCGCGCCTTCCCCGAGTGCACCCGCGAGATCGGGATCGGCGTATGACGGCGTCCATGGCTGCTGCTGGGCGAGGGCCCAGACTGCCGGCCGGCGGACCACGAACGTCACTTCCGAGCCGGGATCGAGCACGAGCAGCTCCGCGCCTTCCGCGACCGCTGACAAGGCGGCCCGGGCCGCGTACACGGCGACCGGCCTGGCCTCCGGGTGCCACGCCGTCAGTGACGCCGCCGAGGTGAACACCGGCATGGCCGTCCGCCCGTCCGGCGCCCTGAGCGTCACCAGGGCCATGTCGGCCTGCTTGTCCGAGTGCAGCGGATCCCCGCTGGGCCCGGCCGCGGCCTCGCCCTCTTCGGCGAGCTGGGCGAGGATTGGCACGAACACCCGGGCGGTGGCCAGCGCGGCCACCACGGCCGCCTCGTCGCCAGTGCCCGCGGCGAGGTCGGACAAAGCCGCCAGATAGCCGGCGTCGGCGGTGCCGTCGTCGTCGTCGAAATTATGGATCTTGGCGTCATCGCCGGACAGGCTGCGCCCTGCCCAGGGTTGGCCGGCGGAGTCGGTGGCCCCGCCGGCGCCGGCAAGGGCCGCCGCGATGTGCCCGGGCAGATGCCGGACGGGACCGGCCCCGGTCCCTGCCTGCATTGTCTCGTGGCGGTTATTGGGGTCGTGGGTGTCGTTGGAGTGCGTCATGGGCGCCTTCGCCGCTAGCGGCGGCCGGCGACGTCGAGGGCCTCGGGCAGGGTGAAGTTGCCGTTGTAGAGGGCCTTGCCGACGATGGCGCCTTCGACGCCGAGCGGCACCAGGGAGCGCAGGACCTTGAGATCCTCGAGGCTGGAAATGCCGCCGGAGGCGACCACCGGCTTGCCCGTTTTCTCGACCATCTGGCGCAGGAGTTCGACGTTGGGGCCCTGGAGCGTGCCGTCCTTGGTCACATCGGTCACGACGTACCGGGCGCAGCCGGCGTCCTCGAGGCGGCCGAGCACGTCCCAGAGGTCCCCGCCTTCCTTGGTCCAGCCCCGGCCGGCGAGGGTGGTGCCGCGGACATCCAGGCCGACGGCAATCTTGTCGCCGAAGCGCTCGATCACCCGGGCCGTCCATTCCGGGTTTTCCAGTGCCGCCGTGCCCAGGTTGACGCGTGCGACGCCGAGATCGAGGGCCTTCTCAAGGGATTCGTCGTCGCGAAGGCCGCCGGAGAGCTCCACCTTGATATCGAGCCGGCCGACGACCTCGCGCAGGAGCTCGGCGTTGGAGCCGCGCCCGAACGCGGCGTCCAGGTCGACCAGATGCACCCACTCAGCCCCCTGCTGCTGCCAGTTGAGGGCGGCCTCCAGCGGGGTGCCGTAGCTCGTCTCGCTGCCGGCTTCGCCCTGTACGAGCCGGACGGCCTGTCCGTTGACGACGTCGACGGCGGGCAGGAGCTCGAGTACGGGCAGCGGGGTTTCGGTGGTCATCGTGGAGTCCTCAGCTTGGGGATGGTGGTGGGGAGGGGCGGTCAGGACGCCGGCAGGGTCAGGAGGTAGGCGGCCAGCAGTGACATGCCGGCGAGGATGTAGAAAACGATCTGCACCCAGAGCGGACTTTTCTGCTGGCGGAAGGAGATCCCGCCGCCAACCAGCAGGCCGGCCACGCCCATGAGCACCAGGGACCACATCTAGGCGGTCCCTTCCGGGGCTGCGGTAAGGTCCGGGGCTGCGGGGCGCAGGCTCTGGACCCAGTTGCGCAGCAGCCGGGCGCCGGCGTCGCCGGACTTCTCCGGGTGGAACTGGGTGGCACACAGCGGGCCGTTTTCCACGGCCGCGATGAACGGGGCACCGTGGTCGGACCAGGTCACCAGCGGCGCAGCCATCCGCGGCTGGATGACGTCGAAGTCCCACTTCTGGACACCGTAGGAGTGCACGAAGTAGAAGCGCTCGTCCTCAACCCCGGCGAAGAGCCTGGACCCTTCGGGGACGGCGACGGTGTTCCAGCCCATGTGGGGCACGACGTCGGCAGGCAACAGTTCCACCTTGCCGGGCCATTCCCCCATGCCCTCGGCTTCGGTGCCGTGTTCGACGCCGGCCTCGAACAGCACTTGGAGCCCGACGCAAATGGCCAGCACGGGGCGGCCTCCGGCGACACGGCGGCCGATCATGCGGATGGCGTCAACGGCCTTGAGTTCGCGCATGACGGTTTCGAAGGCGCCGACACCGGGGACGACGAGGCCGTCGGCATTGAGGACATCCTCAGGCTTGGAGCTGAGGATGACTTCGGCGCCGGCCCGCTCCAGCGCGCGGACGGCGGACCGGACATTCCCGGAGCCGTAGTCCAGCACCGTAACTGTGGGCTTTCCCTGCGGGGAGACCGGCTTGGCCGCGGCGGCGGGGTCGATGATGGCCCCGTCGCGGAGCACAGGGCCGGTCACAAAGCACCCTTTGTCGACGGGATGCCCTCGACGCGGGGATCCGGCTCGACGGCTGCGCGCAGGGCACGGGCAAAGGCCTTGAACTGGGCCTCGACGATGTGGTGGGGGTCACGCCCGGCAGTGACGTTCATGTGCAGGCAGATCCCCGCGTGAAGGGTGATCGCCTCGAAGACGTGGCGGGTCAGGGAGCCCGTAAAGTGGCCGCCGATCAGGTGGTATTCCTGTCCTGCCGGCTCGCCGGCGTGGACCAGGTAGGGACGGCCGGAGACGTCCACGACAGCTTGCGCGAGGGCCTCATCGAGGGGAACGGTCGCCTCGCCAAAACGGCGGATCCCGGCTTTGTTGCCCAGGGCGGTCCGCAGAACCTCGCCGAAAGTGATGGCCACGTCCTCGACAGTGTGGTGGACATCGATGTGGGTGTCGCCGGTGGCCTTGACGGTCATGTCGATCAAGGAGTGCTTGCTGAGGGCCGTCAGCATGTGGTCGTAGAACGGGACCGACGTGCTGATGTCTGAAACGCCGGTGCCGTCCAGGTTGATCTCGACCAGGACCGAGGACTCGCTGGTGGTCCGTTCCATGCGTGCGGTCCGGCCCTCGGCGGCGGTGGATCCGGTGGTGCTCATGTAGATGTGTCCTTTGGAAGAAGGCAGGGTGTTGGGCAATCTGGCGGGGACGATTGGGCTCCCCACCAAGTCTAGGCCTGCGGCTTTGCGGAGCCGGCCAGGATGAGTTCAAGTGCCTCCAGGAAGGCTGTGGTTTCTGTCTCAGTGCCGGCGGTGACGCGCAGGTGCCCCGGAATACCGACGTCGCGGATGAGGACACCGGCGTCCAGCATGCGCTGCCAAACCTCATGGGGGTTCTCGAGGCCGCCGAAGAACACGTAGTTGGAATCAGACGCGGCCGGGGCCAAGCCCAACCGCGTCAGTTCCGACACGATCCGGTCGCGCTGGCGCTTGATGTCCTCGACGTCCGCCATGAGCGCCTCCCGGTGGCGCAGGGCAGCCAGGGCCGCAGCCTGGGTGATAGCGGAGAGGTGGTACGGGAGACGGACCAGGCGCAGGGCATCCGCGACCTCCGGGGCCGCGGCCATGTAGCCGAGCCGCGCACCCGCGAGGGCGAAGGCCTTGCTCATGGTGCGCGAGACGATGAGCCGCTCCCGGCCAGGCAGCAGGGTGAGGGCACTGGGCGTGCCGTCGTGGGCGAACTCGTGATAGGCCTCGTCGACGATCACGATGGTCTGGCTGGCCTCGCCGGCGTCATAGACTGCCTCGACCACATCAAGGCCCAGCCCCGTGCCGGTCGGGTTGTTCGGGGAACAGAGGAAGACAATGTTGGGCTGAAGCTCGCGGACTTGCTGTGCCGCTGATTCCGCACTGAGCCCATAGTCGGACGCGCGGGCCCCGACGACGTACTCCGTATCCGTGCCGGAGGCCAGCAGCGGGTACATCGAATACGTGGGAGGGAACCCGAGGGCCGTCCGGCCAGGGCCTCCGAAGGCCTGGAGGATTTGCTGAAGGACTTCGTTGGAACCATTCGCGGCCCAGATGTTCTCCGCGTCCAGCCCATGGCCAAGGTATTCGGCGAGGGCTTCGCGCAATTCGGTGAATTCGCGGTCCGGATAGCGGTTCAGCCCGGCAGCGGCGGCGCTCACGGCTTCGGTAATCGCGGCGCGGACATCGGCCGGGACCCCATGGGTGTTCTCGTTGACGTTGAGCAGGATGGGGACGTCCAGCTGCGGCGCGCCATACGGACGCAGGCCACGCAGATTGGTTCGGAGGGGCAGTCGGTTGAGGCGCTCAAGCTGGTCAGTCACGTGACCAGTTTAAGTGGTAGCGGGACGGGCGCTGAAACTGTGACGCCCGCGACGGCACCCGGGGGTGGCTACTTGGACGGAACAAACAGTTGCTGGCCCGGCATCACACGCGCGGCGTCCAGATTGTTCAACTGCACGATATCGGCCACAACATCGCGGGGATCGCGCTCCGGGGCCACCGACCCGGCAATGGCCCAGAGGGACTCCCCCGGTTGGACTGTGACGGATACGGTCGGCGTCACCGAGAGCTGGTCTGCGGAATCTGCCGCTTTCGCGGGAGCGTTGAGGAATCCGCTGAAGGACAGGATGAACGCCGCCAGCAGAATCAGGGGGACGCCGAAAAAGACGAAGCGTCCGCGCCGGGTGAGCCGAAGCGGCGGCTGCTTGGTCCGGCCGCCGGAAACCGCGGCGGCGGCTCCTTGCTGCGCCCGCGACGGCGCGGAGCCGCGGCGCCTGGCGTTGAGCGGGTACACGTTGCCGTGACTGGAACCGCTTTGGGCGAGGCCGCCGTGTCCGATGCTGCCGTGTCCGATGCTGCGGCGATCCGCTGCGCCACCCGGACCAACACCACGGTGGCGGGTCGTGACGCCCTGAATGTTAGTGCCGTCAAACGCGCTTGAAACTGACATGAACTGAGCCCTCCTGGACCATAAGTTGCCGCCCGGCGTACTCACGTACTCGCCGCCAACCGGCCGAACCTTCGAACATAGAAACGAACATTGCCTGCGAACCCAGATCGTCGGAATCGAACACATATTCGAATCTTGCTAGTTCTGTTTTAGCACTTACTAACGAACGATGTCGAGACTCGCTAGAACAAATGTTTGAAAAAGGTCTGCGGCTGGCCTATTTTTGAGGGACAGGACAACCACTTTCGAACTCCCACTTTCGAACTACCAGTGGGAATTCATTCGTAGTTGATCAGCAGGGTCTGACATTTCAGGCCGGAAGTTCCCGGTGACAGCAGCCACGGCAGCCGGGCGGAACGGAAAGGCGTTGGCGAACATGGCAGCACAAGCCACCGGCGGCAGGGCCACCCCACGGAGCCCGCAGCCCGCCCGGGCCCCCAAGAGCCTCACCGTCCGGCAAAAGAAAATCCTGGAGACCATCCAGCGGTCCGTCACGGACAAGGGCTACCCGCCGTCCATGCGCGAAATCGGAGACACCGTCGGTCTCGCCAGCCTGTCGAGCGTGACCCACCAGCTCTCCCAACTGGAAAAGCTTGGCTACCTGCGGCGTGATCCGAAGCGGCCCCGGGCCATGGAAGTGCTCATGCCGCTGACCCTGGACGAGGGGGCCACGCCGATATCTGGTATCGAGAAGTCCAGCCCCTTGCGGGCCGTCGGCGGCCTGTCGGTAACCGAGCTCGCCAGCGCCACTGACACGGCAATGGTGCCGTTCGTCGGACGCATCGCCGCCGGCGGGCCGATCCTCGCGGACCAGGTGGTGGAGGACGTCATGCCGCTGCCCCGCCAACTCGTGGGCCATGGCGAACTCTTCATGCTCAAGGTGGCCGGCGACTCGATGATCGACGCCGCCATCTGCGACGGCGACTGGGTGGTTGTCCGCCGCCAGGGTGATGCCGTGAACGGCGATATCGTTGCCGCCCTGCTGGACGACGAAGCCACGGTCAAGACCTTCCGCCAGCGGGACGGCCACACGTGGCTGTTGCCGCAAAACACCCAGTACGAGCCCATCCTGGGCGACCACGCCGTCATCATGGGCAAGGTCGTATCGGTACTGCGCTCCCTCTAAACTGCGCTCTCTCTAAACTGCGCTCCCCTTAGCCATCCGGGGCATGCTGCCAGTTCGGAGCGGCCACCCCGCGGCGGATTTCCGGCGCAGGGTGGCGGCCCCGGTTTGGGACTTAGGCTTTCGCGGAGTCTTTCGCCAGGCGCTTCAGGGCTGCCATGGCTATCGATGAATCGGTGGTGGGCCAGAACGGCGGCAGCGCGGCGCGCAGGAAGCCGCCGTAACGCTCCGTGGAGAGCCGCGAATCCAGCACTGCCACCACGCCCTTATCCGAGGTCGAGCGGATCAGCCGTCCGGCGCCCTGCGCGAGGCGGATGGCGGCGTGCGTGGCCGAGACGGCCATGAAGCCATTGCCGCCGGCCTGGGCCACGGCCCGCGAACGTGCCGTCATCAGCGGGTCGTCCGGCCGCGGGAAGGGTATCCGGTCGATGACCACCAGCCGGCAGGACACGCCAGGGACGTCGACGCCCTGCCAGAGGGACATGGTGCCGAACAAACACGTGTCAGGTTCGTCGGCAAACTGCCGCACGAGCGCCGTCATGGTCGACTCCCCCTGGCACAGGATGCTGAGGCCCAGCCGGGGCCGCATGGCCTCGGCTGCTTCCTCTGCGGCGCGCCGCGAGGAGAACAGGCACAGGGCGCCTCCGCCGGAGGCGCGGATCAGCTTCTCGAGTTCGTCCAGGGCCTCGGGGGACGTTCCGCGGCTGGGTTTGGGCAGGTGCCTGGCTACGTAGAGGATGCCCTGCTTCGGGTAGTCGAACGGGGAGCCGACGTCGACGCCGGTCCAGCTCGGGGCGCCGTTGCCAACCAGGCCCAGGCCGCCGGCGGCGGGTTCGAAGGCAGCGCCGATGGCCAGTGTGGCCGAGGTGAGGATGACGGTGTGGTCCGCGAACAGGCCCTCGCGCAACCGCCCTGCGACGCTCAGCGGGGCAACGTTGATCAACGCCGGCGCGCTCTCGTCCGGCTGGGAGTAGCCCTGCGCCGGGTCGAAGCTGCTGTTGCGGGAGAACCACACGACTTCGCGGTTTTCGCGCGCGGCCAGGAGGCGTTCACAGAGCTCCAGGATGACCATGAGGCGCGAGCGGGCCAGCTGCCGTCCGCCGTCCGCCGACACGGAGCTGTCGCCCTTGGAATCGGACAGGGCGGCGCGGCACGCGTCGCGCAGCTGGTCGATGCAGTCCAGCTGATCGCTGTTCAGGCCGTTGGGCATCAGCCCGCTGGGGACGCCGTCGATGGCGAGCTCCAGGTGGGCGGCGGCATTGTTCAGCGCATCCACGGTGATGCCCGTGTGCTTCCGGGCCCCGGACGCGGCGGCGTGCACCATCGCCACGGAGAGCTGGCCCGAGACCGCGCCCGTGACGCGGTCCTGAAGTTCGTGTGCTTCATCCACCACGACGACGTCGTACTCGGGCAGCACCGCCAGGCCTTCGAAGGCACTGACGGCGAGCATGGCGTGGTTGGTGACCACGACGTCGGCATCGGCGGCGTTCTGCCGTGCCAGCTCGCTGAAGCATTCGGCCGCGAGCGGGCATTTTTGCGCGCCGAGGCACTCCATGGAGGTGACCGAGACCTGGCGCCAGGCCCGGTCCGTGACGCCCGGCATGAGCTCGTCGCGGTCCCCCGTGGCGGTCTCCTCGGCCCATTCGCGCAGCCGGACAACTTCCTTGCCCAGCTGGGAGGACGGCCCGCCAAGTGCGGCGGCGAAGTGCGGCACGGACGTGTCCTCGCCGAGGGAAAACAGCTGTCCCTCGGAAGGTTCTTCGGACGGGAAGCCGCCCTCGAGTTTGTGCCGGCAGACGTAGTTGGACCGGCCCTTGACCAGGGCGACCTTGACGGGCCGCTCCAGGGCAGGGGTGATGGTCTTAAGCAGCCTGGGCAGGTCACGGCCCACAATCTGCGTTTGCAGCGCCAGGGTGGCGGTGGAGACCAGCGTGGGCTTGTTGCTGGTCAGCGAATGCGCGATCAGCGGAATCAGGTAGGCCAGCGACTTGCCGGTGCCGGTGCCGGCCTGGACCAGCAGGTGATCACCGCTGTCTATCGCGCGCGCCACCTGCCGGGCCATTTCGTGCTGGCCATCGCGGCTCTGCCCGCCCATGCCGGACACGGCACGGTCGAGCAGCTTAACAACAAACTCCTCGCCGGCCGCGCCGGCACCCGAACCGGCGCCGGTGTCAGTTTCGGCCGGACCGGCGTCGGCTGGTTCGGCATGAGCTGGATCGGCGTCGGTCCTGGTCACCGCAGCCTCAGTCATTGCTGATGAAGGGATCCAGTTCGGCGGCGAGTCCTTCACGCACCATCACCACGGCACGGGTCCCGGTTTCCTCGTGGTCGAGGCTGAGGATCTCGGCGTCGCTCTCGTGGAGCTTGCTGATCAGATCCCCGCGGTTGTACGGGATGAGCAGCTCAAGCTTCACGCTGGGCCGCGGAATGCCGTCGCTGATGGCCTTGAGCAGTTCCGGAATGCCTTCGCCGGTGCGGGCCGAGACCACCACGTGGCGCGGCTCGCGCTGCTTTAGCCGTTCGACCACGAACGGGTCAGCGGCGTCGGCCTTGTTCAGGACAATGATTTCCGGAACCTTGCGCGCGTCGACTTCGCTGAAGACCGTCCGGACAGCCGCGATCTGGCCTTCCGGATCCGGGTGCGAGACGTCCACGACATGCAGGATCAGGTCAGAGTCGGCGACCTCTTCCAGCGTAGAGCGGAATGCCTCCACGAGCTGGGTGGGCAGGGAACGGACAAAGCCCACGGTGTCGGCCAGGGTGTATCCCAGCCCGTCAGCGGTTTCGGCCTTGCGGACGGTGGGGTCCAGGGTGGCGAACAGGGCGTTTTCCACCAGCACCCCTGCGTCGGTCAGCCGGTTCAGCAGCGAGGACTTCCCGGCGTTGGTGTACCCGGCGATGGCGACAGAGGGCACGGCATTACGACGGCGGTTGGCGCGCTTCGTTTCCCGGGCAGGCTTCATGGCGGCGATTTCGCGCCGCAGCTTGGCCATCCGGGTGCGGATCCGGCGGCGGTCCAGTTCGATCTTGGTCTCACCGGGACCACGCGAGCCCATGCCGGCACCGGCTCCGCCCACCTGGCCACCGGCCTGGCGGGACATCGATTCACCCCAGCCGCGCAGGCGCGGGAGCAGGTATTCGAGCTGGGCGAGCTCCACCTGGGCCTTGCCTTCACGGCTCTTGGCGTGCTGGGCGAAGATGTCCAGGATCAGCGCTGTACGGTCAATGACCTTGACCTTGACGATGTCCTCCAGCCCGCGACGCTGGGACGGGGCCAATTCGGCGTCGACGACGACGGTGTCGGCGCCGGTGGACATCACGATGGCTTTCAGCTCCTGTGCCTTGCCGGAGCCGAGGAAAGTCCCGGGATCGGGCTTGGCGCGCCGCTGGACGAGCCCGTCGAGGACCTCGGAGCCGGCCGTCTCAGCGAGGGCGGCAAGTTCGCGCAGGGAGTTCTCGGCGTCCGCGAGGGTGCCCTCAGTCCAGAGGCCGGCCAGGACGACGCGCTCAAGGCGCAACTGCCGGTATTCGACCTCGGTGACGTCTTCGAGCTCGGTGGACAGGCCGGCCTTGCGGCGCAGTGCGTGCCGTTCCTCAAGGTCCTGCTGGTCGCCGTCGAAGTTGGTGTACACCTCGTCCAGGCGGGAGATGGCCTGCGCCTTGCCGAGCACCGACGTCGGGCTGCTGGTGCCAGCACCGGCGGCGGTGCCATGGCCGGTGCCGCCGCCGCGGCCTGGGGCGGGGGTGTCCTTGGAAAGGATCCGGTCGATTACAGCTTGAATCTCTTCAGGGCTCATGTCCTGGGCTGCTGAATCGGGTCCGGTGTTGGGGTGGCTGGTCATGGTCTCCTTTAAAGGTTCGGCTCTTTCAGAATAGTGCCGATTGTTGCTCTGTGGGGCGGTATTCGCGCTGGGCTGACGGCGGGGGGTCATGCGGGCCTCCTGGAATGCCTGCGGCAACGGCGCCGGGGCGGGGCTGGTTCTGTGCGGAGCGGTGGCTGGGTGAACGTAGAGGCGGCTAGGGCGCCTGGCTGCGGGGACACTGGCTGTGTGGGCGGTGCCGGTGCCGGTGCCGGTGCAAACACGGTGAGGTAGGTGCCTCCGCCACGCCGGGCCCGGGAGCGGGCCAGGGAGCACGGTGCCCGAAAAACTGTGCCAGCAAGACACGGTGCCTGGGAAATGGCTGGATTCCAAGTGGTGCGGGCGCCCGCGGGTGAGAAAACTCACCCCTGCAATGGCGCACTCAGCGGAAGGCGTTTACCTGCGTCGCTACGGAGTCCCCCGGCGTCCCTGACAAGGACGGGACGGGACCCGTGCCGGCTACTTGGAGATCAGGATCATGTTTTGTAGCGTAGCAGACGCCGGCGCTCCCACCCGGTTTCCCATACGGGCTGGCCGCGAACTAATCTGGCCCATTATGGAGTCTGCACACTATTTCAGCGCCCAGCCGGCCGGGCCCTTTACCCGTAAGCCGCTCACTGTGGATCTTGCCGGTGAGACGCGCCGGCTGCAGACGTCCTCGGGGATCTTCAGCCCGGACGGGATCGACAAGGGAACGGCCGTGCTGCTGGCCGACGTCCCGGCGCCGTCGCCGCAGGGCAACCTGCTGGATATCGGCTGCGGCTGGGGACCGATCGCCCTGACCATGGCCCTGCGGGCACCGCACGCCCAGGTCTACGCGGTGGACGTGAACGAACGCTGCGTGACCCTGACCAATGAAAACGCCGGGCTGTTGGGGCTGCACAACGTATCCGCCAGCACGCCGGACGCCGTGGACCCCGACCTGCGCTTTGACACCATCTGGTCCAACCCGCCGATCAGGATCGGCAAGGATGAGCTTCATGCCCTCCTGCGCCTGTGGATTCCCAGGCTGGCGCCGGGCGGATCGGCCTGGCTCGTGGTCCAGAAGAACCTCGGCTCGGACTCGCTGCAGCGCTGGCTCTCGGCGGAGCTCGACGCCAGCTTCAGCGTGACCCGGGAGAGCACGTCGAAGTCGTTCCGGATCCTTCGAATCAGGAAAGCGTCCCGCTAGCGACGATCACGGCCGGGCCGCTGAGTTCGACGTGTTCGTGCCCCTCCGGGCCCAGGAAGAATTTCACGCCGACGACGCCGCCGGGGACGTGGACGTTCCACGCGTCCGGTGCGCCCTGGCCGGCCCAGTGGCGAATCGCGACGGCGGCGGCGCAGGCGCCCGTGCCGCATGACTGGGTCTCCCCCACTCCGCGCTCGTGGACCCGCATGGTGATGGTGCCGGTGCCGTCGTGGACCAGTGGTTCGGAGGGCACAACGAATTCGACGTTGGTGCCGTGCGGCGGCGTCGGGTCCACCCGGGGGGCCGTGAACAGCTGCGTGGCCTCCAGTTCGGCTGTTTCGGCCAGGGCCACGACAGTGTGCGGGTTGCCCATGCTGACGGAGAGGGCGGGCCGTGCGACTTCGAGCCCGTCGGCGCTGACCAGCGAGTCCATGGCCCGCGCGGTCGCCTCGCCCGGGAATATGAATTCCCAGGGGCCCATGTCCACGGCGTAGCCCGCAGCCGTCCGGACGATCGTCTTGGCACCGCCCCGGGTTCCAATGACGAGCGATTCGCCGGCCGGCAGGTCCACGAGGCCTTCGGCGATGAGGAAGTGCACAAAGACGCGGACTCCGTTTCCGCACATCTCAGAGAGCGAGCCGTCGCCGTTGCGGTAGTCCATGAACCACTCGGCATCGGGGTGCGCGGTCAGCAATTGCTGCCCCTCGGGCAGGAGCCGGGAAGGCACGGCCCGGATCAGGCCGTCGCCGCCGATGCCACGGTGCCGGTCACAGAGCGCCGCGACGTGCTCCGGGCTCAACTCGAGCGCGCCGTTGGGGTCTGCGATCAGGACAAAGTCGTTGCCCGTTCCGTGGCCTTTGGAAAACTTCAGGCCGCTCAGCGGGGCGGTATCGCCGGCAGTACGGTCAGCGGCTACGGCTTGGGATTCGTCCATGCTCCAAGGTTACCGTTCCGCCCCGACCGCTCCGGCACCGTGACCCAAGCGCTACGCCGGAGGCAGAACCGGCGTCGCCCGGCAGAGGCCGGCGGCCTCGGCCACGAGGTCAGGATCGTGCCAGCCCAGCCAGGTGACCCGGGGATCCGCACGGAACCAGGTCAGCTGGCGGCGCGCGAACTGCCGGGTGGCGATGATGGTTTCGTCCGCGGCCTGCTCCACGCTGGAGGCACCGTCGAGCACCCGGAGGAACTGGGCGTAGCCGAGGGCCCGCGGCGCGGTCCGGCCGCTGCGGAGCCCTGCTGCGTCCAGCCGGCGGACTTCGTCCAGGAGCCCCCGGTCCACCATCGCGTGGACCCGGTCGGCCAGGCGCTGCCGGAGCAGTTCCCGGTCCACCTCGAGTCCGATCTGGACGGCAGGCTGGAAGTATTGGCGGGCCGGCATGAAGGAGCTGAATGGCCGCCCGGTGAGCTCGAAGACTTCCAGGGCGCGGATGATCCTGCGCTCATCGCCGAGCCTGCCCGCGGAGACGGGGTCCACTGCCTCGAGCCGTTGCCGCAGGGGCGCGGGGCCCGCGGTAGCCAGTTCCGCCTCGAGCCGGCCGCGGATGTCCGGATCCGTGCCGGGGAATTCCAGGACGTCGAGGGCGGCGCGGACGTAGAGTCCGGAGCCGCCGGCCAGGATGGCGCGCTTACCCCGGCCGTGGATGTCGGCGATCAACGCCCGGGCCTGCTGCTGGAAGTCCGAGACGCTCGCTTCCTCGGTCACGTCCAGAATGTCCAGCAGGTGATGCGGCACACCGCGGCGCTCCACCTCGGTGATCTTGGCGGTTCCGATATCCATGCCGCGGTAGAACTGCATCGAGTCGGCGTTGATGACTTCACCGTCGAGCTCAAGGGCGAGGGAAACGGCCAGGTCTGATTTGCCGGATCCGGTCGGCCCGACGACGGCGATCACCGGCGGCGCGGCCGGCCGTGCCCCCTGCGCCGCCACATTTTGGGCAGCGTCCTGCTGGGCCGTGTCCTGCTGGGCAGTGCCCTCGACCGCCAAGGCCCGGGCTGTGTCCTCGGCCGCCGTGGCCCGGGCTGCTGGGTTCTGGACTGCTTCGTTCCGGGGAGCGCCCTGCGGGCCGGGCACGGCGCTAACGGCCGCGGACCGGGAGGCTGGGCATGCCCAGCGACACGCCGGAGGTGCCCGACGCGCTGGTCTTGCCCGCCGGGCTGGTTTTGCCTGCTGGGCCTGCGCCGCAGGAATCTGCCTGCGACCGGTCCCAGGCATCGCCGGCACGGGACCGGCGCAGGCTGTAGTCCTCGGCCGAGGCGGGGTCGGAGACGAGGTGGAACGCCGCCGCCTCTGTGATGGTGACAGTCACCAGATCGCCGGGCCGGGGCACTTCGGCTCCGGCGGGCACGGAGAAGTGCACCAGCCGCTGGTCCTGGGACCGGCCGGAGAGGCGGTGGGTTTCCCCAGCCTTACGGCCCGACTGGGCCGTCACCATGACCTCGACGCGGCGGCCAAGCTGCCGGGCGTTTTCCTCGGCGGCAATCCGGTCCTGCAGGGCCGTGAGGCGTTCGAAGCGTTCCTGGACCACGGCCTTGGGCAGCTGGTCCGGCAGGTCCGCGGCGGGCGTGCCCGGCCGCTTGGAGTACTGGAAGGTGAAGGCGGTGGCGAACCGGGACTTCGCCACGACGTCGAGCGTGGCCTGGAAGTCCTCCTCGGTCTCGCCGGGGAACCCGACGATGATGTCGGTGGAGATGGCGGCGTGCGGGATCTTCTCGCGGACCTTGTCCAGGATGCCGAGGAACTTGGTCGAGCGGTAGGACCGCTTCATGTCCTTGAGGACCTTGTCCGAGCCGGACTGCAGGGGCATGTGCAACTGCGGCATGACGTTGGGCGTCTCGGCCATGGCGTCGATGACGTCGTCGGTAAAGGCGGCCGGGTGCGGGCTGGTGAACCGGACCCGCTCCAGGCCCGGGATGTCGCCGCACGCGCGCAGGAGCTTGGAGAAGGCCTGCCGGTCGCCGAATTCGACGCCGTAGGAGTTCACGTTCTGGCCCAGCAGGGTTACCTCGATGGCACCGTCGTCCACGAGCGCCTGGATTTCGGCCAGGATCTCGCCGGGGCGGCGGTCCTTTTCCTTGCCCCGCAGGGCCGGGACGATGCAGAAGGTGCAGGTGTTGTTGCAGCCCACCGAGATCGATACCCAGCCCGAGTAGACGGAGTCCCGCTTGGTGGGGAGGGTGGACGGAAAGACGTCCAGCGATTCGAGGATCTCCAGCTGGGCCTCATTGTTGTGGCGGGCCCGGTCCAGCAGCGCCGGCAGGGCACCGACATTGTGGGTGCCGAACACGGCATCCACCCACGGGGCCTTCTTGAGGATGGTCTCGCGGTCTTTTTGCGCGAGACAGCCGCCGACGGCGATCTGCATGCCCGGGTTGGCTGCCTTGACCGGGGCGAGGATGCCGAGGTTGCCGTACAGCTTGTTGTCGGCGTTTTCCCGGACCGCGCAGGTGTTGAAGACCACGACGTCGGCCAGCTCGCCGGAGGAGGGGACGTAGCCTGCGGCTTCCAGCATGCCGGCCATCCGCTCGGAATCGTGCACGTTCATCTGGCAGCCGAAAGTGCGCACCTGGTAGGTGCGGGGCTCGGCCGGGGCGGGACTTTCCGGTGCGGAAACGGGGTCCGCACCGAATGTCTGGGGCCCTGCCGGCTGCACCGCCGGTGGCGCTGTCGGAGAAGTCGTGCCGGCCGTTGGGGAGGGAATGGTAAAACTCACCTGTTAAGGGTAACGGGTAAGGGTAGTGGGCAGCGGCTGGGCCAGCGCAGACCCCGGCCCGGCGGTCCTAATCCCCGTCCCCCGCTTGGCCGGCGGCGGCATCGAGCACCTCACCCACCACCCGGAAGGCGAGCGACGGCTGGTATCCCTTGCGGGCCAGCATTGACGCGAGGCGGCGCGTAACTTTGTCGCGTTCGGCCCGGTCTTCGCCGCCGGTGAATCCCCGCAGCTTGCGCTCCACGAGCTCCCGGGCGGCCGTTTCCTCGTCGGCGTCGCTGAGCTGGTCCAGTGCACCGGCAGCGATCTCCGGGTCGATGCCCTTGTCCGCAAGTTCGCGCCGCAAGGCCCCTTTGGCGAGCTTGCGCGTCTGGGACCTGCTGCGGACCCACATGTCGGCGAACTCGGCGTCGTCAACCAGCCGCACTTCCTCGAAGCGGTCCAGCACGGCCTCCGCGACGTCCTCAGGGACGTTGCGCTCGGCCAGCTTGCGCGAGAGCTGCAGCCGGCTCTTGGGCGAATTCGTCAGCTGCCGCAGCACGATGGCACGCGCCACCGCCGCGGGGTCCGCGTCCCGGTCCTGCCCGGCCGGCGAATCCGCGCCATCGGTGCGGTCCGCCGGCTGATCCGGGCCGGCAAAGCCGGGGGCAGGATTCCGTGATGGAAATCCTGCCCCTTTGCGCCGCCGGCTGTTAGAAGCCGTCAACGGCCTTCAGCTTCGGAGATTCTTCGGTCTCAGCCGGGGCCTTGACGCCAACGCCGAGCTTTTCCTTGATCAGGCGTTCGAGTTCGGCCGCCAGCTCCGGGTTGTCGCGCAGGAAGCGGCGGGAGTTCTCCATGCCCTGGCCCAGCTGGTCGCCATCGTAGGTGAACCAGGAGCCCGACTTCTTGATCAGGCCGTGCTCGACACCCATGTCGATGATGCCGCCCTCACGGGAAATGCCCTGGCCGTAGATGATGTCGAACTCGGCGATCTTGAAGGGCGGGGCCATCTTGTTCTTGACGATTTTGGCCTTGGTGCGGTTGCCGACGGAATCGGCGCCCTCTTTCAGGGTCTGGATGCGGCGGACGTCGATGCGGATGGAGGCATAGAACTTCAGCGCCTTACCACCGGTGGTGGTTTCCGGGGAGCCGAAGAAGACACCGATCTTTTCACGCAGCTGGTTGATGAAGATGGCCGTGGTCTTCGTCTGGCTCAGGCGGCCGGTGATCTTACGCAGGGCCTGGCTCATCAGGCGGGCCTGCAGGCCCACGTGGCTGTCGCCCATGTCGCCTTCGATTTCCGCGCGGGGAACGAGGGCGGCCACTGAGTCGATGACTATGACGTCAAGGGAGCCGGATCCGATAAGCATGTCCATGATTTCCAGCGCCTGCTCGCCGGTATCCGGCTGGGAGACCAGGAGCGCGTCGGTGTCGACGCCCAGCTTGGCGGCGTATTCCGGATCGAGGGCGTGCTCGGCGTCGATGAAGGCGGCAATGCCGCCCTGGCGCTGGGCATTGGCAACCGCGTGCAGCGCGACCGTGGTCTTACCGGATGATTCCGGACCGTAGATTTCCACGACGCGGCCGCGGGGCAGGCCGCCAATTCCCAGGGCAACGTCCAGTGCGATGGACCCGGTCGGGATGACCTCGATGGGCGCACGGACTTCATCGCCGAGGCGCATGACCGAGCCTTTGCCGAACTGCTTGTCAATCTGGGCAAGCGCTGCGTCGAGCGCCTTCTGGCGATCCGGGGCTGCGGCCATGATTCACACCTCTAATACTTTCTCGCTGTGGAGTGGCCGTGGAGGCCTTTGTCTGTCATCACTGACGCTACTGGCACCCTCCGACAAAGTTGTCGGGAGAACCACGTATGTGGAAAACGGTCTGAAAAAAAGCATATCGCTATCCGAACAGATATTCGAACAAGCGGACGGCGTGTCAGGCGTCAGCGGAGCTCAGCTGGCGTCAGCGCGACGACGCAGGCGTCAGCGGGGCCCGGTGGTGTCACGGGGTTTGACGTCGCGGCCCAGGCGGCGTTCCGGCGGAACGTCCTGGACGTCGCACATGGCAAGCCACACCTGGCGCGGCGGAACGCCGGCGCTGAGCGCCTGGTCCGCGGTGCGGCCCCCGACCCCGGCCAGGACCAGCGAACTGCTCAGGACGCGGGAGTATCCCGCGCCGAACTCGTCGTCCATAAGCCGCCAAAAGTCACTGATTCGCACGAGTAAAGTCTCTCACGGCCGGGGACTCTAGAATGGTTGCCATGAGCAACCCAACTGAGTCCGCGGGCGATCCCGCTCCCGATACCGCCGGCGCGGACGCCGCCCTGGACGCCGTCGAGAACCAGCTGAGTCTGCTCTGGCGCCGGGGCCGGTCGATTTCCCACCAGCTCTCGCGCCAGGTCCACCCGGACATGGAACCCGCCGCCTACGGCCTGCTCAGCGTGATCCGCCAGCAGGGCCCCATCCGGCTGACCGACCTAGCCTCCTGCATCGGCGTCGGCAAGCCATCGGTGAGCCGGCAGATCGCCTTCCTCGAGGGCCTCGGGCTGGTGTCGAAGGAGGCTGACCCGCTGGACGGCCGGGCGCAGGCCATCCGGCTGACGTCCGAAGGCGAGGAAAGGATGCACCAGGTCCAGGACGCACGGCGTGAGGTGTTCCGGGAACGCCTGGCGGAATGGCCGGCCGAGGATCTGCAGGCTTTGGCCATGTACATGGCCAAGCTCAATGCCACCTACGAGCGCGACGGTTTCCCCCGGGACGAGCCCGCCTGACTCCCCCACCGGGAACCCTGGTCACCGAAACACGACAAAGGACCTCCGACCTGGGTCGGAGGTCCTCTTTTGTGTCTTAGGTCTTAGGTGAGCTGGCTGCTAGCGCGCCCCGGAAAGGAGGCCCTTGGCCAGCTCGTCGGTGAGATCGGAGTTCAGTTCCCGGTCGAGGTCGCGGCCATAGCGCTGCGCGAACTCCTGGGGGACGGTGTCCGGAACCGCGACGCCCTCGGCGACCGCGACGCGGTCGCTAACTTCGCGGAGCATGCTCGAAAGCGGAACATCGAGGGCCGAGCAGATCGAGGAGAGCAACTCCGAGGAGGCTTCCTTCTGGCCGCGTTCCACTTCGCTCAGGTAGCCCAGGGAAACGCGGGCACTGTGCGAGACTTCGCGGAGCGTACGGCCCTGGCGCTGGCGGACATCGCGCAGGACATCACCGATTTCGTGACGTAGTACAACCATCTTGCGCTCCTTCTGTTCGCTCTTGGCCTGATCGGCGAGGCCCACATCCTTCCAGCGGACAACGCCGTTTACGGATACGGGCTGCTTTACCATCTGTATCGCCTTGCTCCTCGTACTGTCGAGTCCGCCGGTGGGGGCGGACTCTGCTGATGTTTTCATCCTAGGCGCCTCCCTCATTTGGAAGCGACACAATGTAACAACTATTCGGAATCAACTTTTGTTCCCGGCAACTTTACGCCCGGTAGCCTTCGGAAGATAGGGCCTCCAGCAGACGTTCCAGCGCGGCGCCGCAGGCAAGTGCGCGGATCTCGGCGCGGCTGCCGTCAAAGGAATAGGGGTACGACGTCGATCCTTCCGCCGTGGCGATGCCGACAAAGACCGTGCCCACCGCTTTGCCGTCGTGCGGTTCGGGACCGGCCACGCCGGTAGTGGACACGCCGATATCGGCGCCGCAGATGCGGCGCGCCCCGTCGGCCATGGCTGCGGCTACCTGGCCGTCCACGGAGCCGACGGCGTCGAGCAGCTCAGCGGGGACGCCGAGGACGTCGGACTTGACCCTGTTGGCATAGGACACCACGCCGCCCTGCAGCATCCCGGAGGCGCCGGGCGTGTCGGCCAGCACGGCGGTGACCATCCCGGCGGTGAGGGATTCGGCGGTGGCGGCGGTCAGGCCGCGGCCGAGGGCGCCGGTGACGGCCTGCTCCGCCAGGCGGTGCAGATTGGGATGCAGATTGGGGTGCAGGTTGGGGTGAGGAACGGGGTCCGGCTGGTTCATGGCTTGTTCTCCCTTGAACGTTGTTTCTCTGCCTTGATGCCGGCGGCCCGCAGTTTGAGCGCCTCAATGACGTATTCGCCGCCGGTCCACAGGGTGATGGCCAGGGCGGCCATCATCACGATGAACGCCACAACGCCCAGCCACGGGGCGAGGGATGCCAACGGAAGGACGTAGAGGAAGATGGCCGCCGTCTGCACCACCGTCTTGAGCTTGCCGCCGCGCGAGGCCGGGATAACGCCGTAGCGGATGACGAAGAAGCGCAGGGCGGTGATGCCCCACTCCCGGACCAGGATCAGGATGGTGACCCACCAGGGCAGTTCCTGGAGCAAGGAGAGCATGACCAGCGCGGAACCGATCAGGAGCTTGTCGGCGATCGGGTCGGCAATCTTGCCAAAATCGGTGACGAGGCCGCGGGACCGGGCGATGTCGCCGTCGAGCTTGTCCGTGTAGATGGCCACCGCGAAAACGAAGGCGGCCGCCCAGCGCCAGACGCCGTTCTGGGCCTGCAGCCCCGGCGCGTCGAGGAGGAGGAACCAGACGAAGAACGGCACCAGCACTATCCGCAGCATCGTGAGGACATTCGGCAGGTTCCAGATCTGCGAGGCGGATCCGGCGTTGGCTTCGGCGCTATTCACCTTCCTAGGCTACCGTCTGCGCTACCGGCCGGTGAGCGACCAGGCGTCCTCTGAGCCGTCCTCGTCGCCGGAACCGCCGTCGGCGCCGTCGTGGTAGTCGATCGCCTGGGTGCGGTTCTCCAGGTCCGCCGCCACGAGGTCCTCGGCGTAACCGCCCTGGGCGATGTTCGCGTTGGCGTTATCGCTCAGCGCCGCGGTCTGCGAGTCGGCGGACACCGGGCCGTCCTGTCCCTTCATCGCGGCCAGCACTGCGGCGAGGTCATCGGGCTTGACCAGCACGTCGCGCGCCTTGGAACCTTCGGAGGGCCCCACCACTCCCCTGGACTCGAGCAGGTCCATGAGACGGCCGGCCTTCGCGAAGCCGACGCGGAGCTTGCGCTGGAGCATCGAGGTGGAGCCGAACTGGGTGGTGACCACGAGCTCAGTTGCCTGGAGCAGGACCTCGAGATCGTCCCCGATGTCGTCATCGATCTGCTTCTTCTGCGCCTCGGGCGCGACGTCGTCGCGGTAGACGGCCTTGAGCTGGCCCTTGACGTGCTCGACGACCTTGTGGATCTCGGACTCGGTGACCCAGGCACCCTGGACACGCATGGCCTTCGAGGCCCCCATTGGCAGGAACAAAGCATCGCCCTGCCCGATGAGTTTCTCGGCGCCCGGCTGGTCCAGGACCACCCGGGAGTCGGTGACAGAGGAGGTGGCGAAGGCCATGCGGGAGGGCACGTTCGCCTTGATCAGGCCGGTCACGACGTCGACCGACGGGCGCTGGGTGGCCAGGACCAGGTGGATGCCGGCCGCACGGGCCAGCTGCGTGATGCGGACAATCGAGTCTTCGACGTCGCGCGGGGCCACCATCATGAGGTCGGCGAGTTCGTCCACGATGACCAGCAGGTATGGGTACGGCTTGATGACGCGCTTGGAATCCACCGGCGGGTGGACCTTGCCGGCCCGGACAGCCTTGTTGAAGTCATCGATGTGCTTGAAGCCGTAATTCGCGAGGTCGTCATATCGGGCATCCATTTCCCGGACCACCCACTGCAGGGCCTCGGCCGCCTTCTTCGGGTTGGTGATGATCGGGGTGATGAGGTGCGGGACCCCTTCGTAGGCGGTGAGTTCCACGCGCTTGGGGTCCACCATGACCATCCGGACCTCGTCCGGGGTGGCCCGCATCAGGATGGAGGTGATCATCGAGTTCACGAACGAGGACTTACCGGCACCGGTGGCGCCGGCCACGAGCAGGTGCGGCATCTTGGCCAGGTTGGCCACGACGTACCCGCCCTCGACGTCCTTGCCGACCCCCATGACCATGGGGTGGTCGGTGCGGCGGGCGTTCTGGCTGCGGAGCACGTCGCCCAGGGACACGGTTTCGCGGTCCGTGTTGGGGATTTCGATGCCGATGGCCGACTTGCCCGGGATGGGGCTCAGGATGCGGACATCCGAGCTGGCCACGGCATAGGAGATGTTCTTGGACAGGGCGGTGACCCGTTCCACCTTGGTGCCCGGGGACAGTTCGATTTCGTAGCGGGTCACGGTGGGGCCGCGGCTGAAGCCGGTGACCTGCGCCTCCACGTTGAACTGGTTGAGGGTCTCGGTCAGCGAGGCGACAATCGCGTCGTTGGCCTCGGTGCGTTCCTTGGGGATGGAACCGGGTGTCAGCACGTCCGACGCCGGCAGGGTGTAGGTGACGTCGCCGGCCAGGGAAAGCTGCTCGGTGCGCTGCGGAATGGGGGTGGGCAGAGGTGCGGGCGCGACCGGGTTGGAGGGGACCTTGGCGGCCGCAGCGGCGGCATTGAGCGATCCCGCGGCCACCATCCCCGGTGTGACCAGCGGGATGGCCTCGGTGGCGTCGCCGCTGGACTCCGCCGCAGCGCCGGCGGATCCTGCCGTGCCGAGGCCCTGGGCGGCTTTTATCTTTTCGACGGCGATCTCGGCCTGGGTGGGACGGCGGACGCCGGGCGCGACATCGGGCGCGGCGTCGCCTGCGACGCCAGAACGCGCCTTGCCCCTCGTGCCCTTGGCCGGAGGTGCGTCCGCTGCTTCGTCATCTGCGATGAGGGCGCGTTCGAAGGCCTCGTCGCCGACGTAGCCTTCCAGGCCGGACTCGTCGTCGTGGTCCTTGCCGAAGAGGCGTTTGCGCTTCTTCCTGGGCGGGGCCGGCGCGTCGTTCTCGTAAAGGTAGCTGCGGTCGTGGCGATCGCCGCCGTCGTCGTCCTGCAGGTCGATGCCCATCAGGTGCTCGTAGGCGTCGCGCAGGCGGCCAGGGATCGCGCCGAAGGGCGTGGCGGTGACGATCAGCAGCGAGGTGAAGGCCAGCAGGCCGTAGACCGCGACGGGGACGGCGGTGTGCACGGCGGCGAGCGGGGCGGCGGCGAGGTAGCCGAGCATGCCGCCGGCCCGGCGCAGGCCGTCGAAGCCGTCGGCGACGGTCGGCTGGCCGCCAATGATGTGGGCCAGCCCGGAACCGGCGAACGTCATGATGAGGAAACCGATGCCGACCCGGTTGTTGCCGCGGCCGTCGTCGGGCTGGCGGAACAGGCGGAAAGCGCACACGAACAGCATGAGCGGCAGCAGCAGGGCCATCCAGCCGAACGTGCCGTTGACGATCGCAAACACGAGGTCAGGGAGCCAGCCCTGGAACCCCCACCACGCGAAGGTGGCAACGAAGACTCCCAGGGCCAGGTTGAACAGGGCGGCGCCGTCGCGGCGGTCCTCGGGGGCTAGGTCGCTGACGTCGTGGCCGACCCGCCGGATGCCGGCGCCGATCACGTGGGCGATGCCCAGCCAGGCACCGGCCAGCACCCTCACCACCCAGGGCTGGTGCGGCTCAACAACGGCCAACTGCCGGGTCCGCGCGGTGGCTGTGTTTCTACCTGCGGTCCCACCTGCGGCTCCCCGCGGCCGGGCGGATTTGGATGCGGCGGGACGGGACCCCCGGCCGGGAGAACTGCCTGATTTGCCGCTTGAGTTTCCTCTAGGCGCGGAAGAAGTACGAGTCGCCATACCCGCCACGGTACCGGATGCCGGGCCGAAAACCCCGAATTTCCGGGCGTCCGGGATCATGTTGCCGCCACCACCAACGGGAACGGCCTCCCCCGCCATCCCGCGGCGCTCAGGCTGCGGGATGGCGGGGAAGGCCGTTGACCAGGCATGCGCCGGGTGCGAGTGAAGGACTTACGCCCGGTGAACCACCTGAGGCTTACGCCCGGTGAACCACCTGAGGCTTACGCCCGGCGAACCAACTGAGGCTTACGCCTCAAGGACCACCTGAGGCTTACGCCCGGTCAACCACCTGAGGCTTACGCCCGGCGAACCAACTGAGGCTTACGCCTCAAGGACCACCGGGATGATCATGGGCTTGCGGCGCAGCTTGCGGTTGACCCACGTGCCGACGACCCGGCGGACGACCTGCTGCAGCTGGTGCGTCGTGTGGTCCGTGCGGTTCAGCACGGCTTCTTCGAGGGCCTCATTGATCTTGGGGATGATCTCGTCGAAGACGGAATCGTCCTCCGCCACGCCGCGGGCGTGGATTTCCGGCCCGGACACCACCTTGCCGGTGGCACGGTGGATGACCGTGATGATGGAGATGAAGCCTTCATCGCCGAGGGTCTGGCGGTCCTTGAGGTCTGCTTCGGTGACCTCGCCGACGCTGGAGCCGTCGACGTAGACGAATCCGACCTCGACCTGGCCCACGATGTCGGCCTGGTGGTCGCGCAGGTCGATCACGCTGCCGTTGTCCGCGAGCAGGATGCTTTCCTCCGGCACGCCGGATTCGAGGGCGATCTTGCCGTTGGCGATGAGGTGGCGGGTTTCGCCGTGCACCGGCATGGCGTTAAGCGGCTCAAGGATGTTGTAGCAGTACAGCAGCTCGCCGGCGGCAGCGTGGCCGGAGACGTGCACCTTGGCGTTGCCCTTGTGGATGACGTCGGCGCCGAGCTTCAGCAGTCCGTTGATGATGCGGAAGACGGCGTTTTCGTTGCCCGGGATCAGGCTGGACGCAAGGATGACGGTATCGCCCTCGCCGACGACGACGCGGTGGTCGCCGTTGGCCATGCGGGACAGGGCGGCCATGGGCTCGCCCTGGGAGCCGGTGGACATCAGCACAACCCGGTTGTCCGGCAGGTTGTCGATGTTCTTGATGTCGACCAGGATCCCGGCCGGGACCTCCAGGTAGCCCAGTTTCGCGGCGATGGCCATGTTCCGGACCATGGAGCGGCCCACGAAGGCAACCTTGCGGTTGTGGTTGGCGGCGGCATCGAGAACCTGCTGGACGCGGTGCACGTGCGAGGAGAAGGAGGCGACGATGATGCGCTTGGAGGCCTGCCCGAACAGCCGGTCCAGGGTGGGTCCGATTTCCTTCTCGGCGGTGGTGAACCCCGGGACGTCGGCGTTGGTCGAATCCGACATGAACAGGTCCACGCCTTCTTCGCCCAGCTTGGCGAAGTGCCGGAGGTCGGTGATGCGGCCATCCAGCGGCAGCTGGTCCATCTTGAAGTCACCGGTGTGCAGGACGGTGCCGCCCGAGGTGCGGAGGAACACGGCCAGGGCGTCCGGGATGGAGTGGTTGACGGCGATGAACTCGCATTCGAAGGGCCCGTACTTCTCGACCTGGCCCTCGACGACGATCTTCGTGTTCGGCTTGATCCGGTGTTCCTGCAGCTTGGCCTCGATGAGGGCCAGTGTCAGCTGTGAACCGACGATGGGGATGTCGGCGCGCAGGCGCAGGAGGTAGGGGACGGCGCCGATGTGGTCTTCGTGTCCGTGGGTCAGGACTACCGCGACGATGTCCTGGAGACGGTTCTCGATGTAGGAGAAGTCCGGCAGGATGAGGTCGACGCCGGGCTGGGTCTCCTCGGGGAAGAGGACGCCGCAGTCAACGATGAGGAGCTTGCCATCGATCTCGAAAACGGTCATGTTTCGACCGATTTCCCCGATTCCGCCGAGCGGTACGATCCGCAGGGTGTTCTTCGGGAGGCGGGGCGGCGTGACAAGGCCGGGAAGGGCGGTTTGGGTCATAGTGCACTACTTTCCAGGCTGAAGCCGGGCTGGTTCTTAACCGTCAGGATTGGCTCCCGATCAGGAAAAGACCATCCCCGCTTCCGCCAAATCCTCGCGGATGGTTGCGATCTCGGCCTCGCCCGGCTCCACGAGGGGCAAACGGACAACCGAGTTGGGCAGGACTCCCTGCCACTTAAGAACCTGCTTGGCAGCGACAGCACCCTGAATGTGGGTCATCACTGCGCGGACCACGGGGTCCAGTTCGAAATGTAGGGTGCGGGCGGTAGCAAAATCGCCTGCAAGTGCGGCATCGATCAGCGCACGGAATTGCCGCGTCGCGACGTGCGCGGAGACGCTGACCAGCCCGACGGCACCGGCGGCCATCCACGGCAGCGTGAGGCCGTCGTCGCCGGAGTAGACATCAAGATCGGTGTTCGCCAGGACGCGCGTGAGGGCGTTGAAGTCGGCCTTGGCATCCTTGAGGGCGACGATCCTGGGGTGGTCGGCGAGCCGGATCATGGTCTCGGGCAGGATGGGCACGCCGGCACGGCCGGGGATGTCGTAGACCATGACGGGGAGGTCGGCGGCGTCGGCCACGGCCTCGACGTGCGCCTGGATACCGGCCTGGCTGGGCTTGTTGTAATACGGTGTGACGATCAGCTGGCCGTGGGCTCCGGCCTTGGCGGCGCGCTTGGCCATCTCGATCGAGTGCGAGGTGTGGTTGGTCCCGGTTCCGGCGATGACCTTGGCGCGGTCGCCCACGGCCTCGACGATGACGCGGAAGAGCTTCTCTTTTTCGTCGTCCTCGAGCGTGGAGGTCTCACCCGTGGTGCCGGAGATCACGAGGGCGTCATTGCCGTCGTCGACGAGCTTGCTCGCCAGTTCCGCCGACTGCCGGTAGTCGACCTCACCGTCCGATGTGAAAGGCGTGACCATGGCAGTCACGAGGGTCCCGAACGTGTAAGAGCGAATATCAGAGTCAGCCATATGAAAAACGTTACCTTGTCTGCGGCATGTTAGGACAATGGCGGCGGTGTGACGAACGTCAAACTCGGCGGCCGTGCGTCACGTTTCGGCGGCCCGGCCGGACTCAGGGCCGCCGAAACCGCGCCAGCACACTGTGTTGGAGGCTCGCGGTCAGCACCTCGGTGCCGGTGCCGGCCGCCTGCCGGAGCGGGAGCCCGTCGGGACCCCAGAACCCGCTCAGGCCACACGAAGGGCCGAGCGGCGTGGCGCCCGCCAGGTTCGCCAGGACGGAGAACATCCGGTTGTCCATGGCCCGGGCGCCGAGATGCAGTGCCAGCCGGTGGTCTTCGCCGGCCGGGTAGAGGGCCGAGACGGCATAGATGTCCGCCCCGGCGTCCGCGGCCCATTCCGCATGGCCGGGGCGGGCTGCGTCGAAGCAGATCGCCAGGGCGACCTTCCAGCCGTCGATCTCCAGGACCGCTGGATTACTGCCGGCCACGAAGAGATCCTGCTCCGGTCCGTGCAGGTGCGTTTTGAAGCTGGTCTCGATGGAGCCTGTTGGATGGACCGCGAGGGCGGCCAGCCGCGGAGTACCGTCCGCGTCTTTGAACGCGGCACCGACGACGGCGGTTATTCCGGTGCGCCGGCAGATTTCCCGGATGCCGTCCAGCCGCCGGTCAGCCGCGCTCAGCCACTCCCCGGGTCCGTCCAGCAGGTCCAGCCGGTATCCCGTCAGCGAGAGTTCGGGAAAGATGACAAGCCGGGCTCCATGCGACTCGGCGTCTTCGATCAGCCGGATGTGCTCGGGCACGTTGGTGGCAACGCCACCATCCAGGGCCTGGTATTGGACGGCGGACAGCGTCAGCGCGGTGATTGAGCCAGTGGTCACCCTGCCATCCTATGCACCCCGTCTTTCGCCGGAGGGAGCCGAAGGTGCCGAGCAGTAACGCCCGACGGCGGTTTCGCGAAGGGCCTCTGCCCAGGCGGCTAGACGCTGGGCCGCCCGCACGTAGTCGAACAGTTCGGTTGGAGTGAGGGCGTCGAGGTCCGTCTCGGCCAGCCGCCGGGCCAGCTCAGCTCCCGGCGGCACCGCGGCCAGCGCCGCACCTTCCTTCCCCCACTGAACGTCCTCGGCCGGCTCCCCGGCGACCAAGCGCCGGAAGAGGAAGTCCACGACGCCCGGGCTCATGGCTTTGAGGACGCCGGCCGCCGGCTCGCCACCGTTCGTCCGTCCGCCAGGCGTCGCGCTGTTCAGTTGCGGGCCCGACGGATCCGGGCCCGGAAATTGTCGGCTTGTGGATTCCCGGCCGGTGAATTCGGGCTTCAGGAAGGCTGGCTCTGGGGCGTCGTTCATGCGCCCATCGTATTCGAACATATATTCGAATACAAGGGATGCCCGGAGAAGGATCGGGGCTGCGGGCAGGCCGAAGATGAGACGGTCACCGGGCCGATCGTGAGACGATCAGATGATGACGGCGCGCGGAATGACTACGGCTTCCCGGACCGTCCGGGGCACTCCCCCCGGCGTCCGGCTGGCCGGCATCGACGCCGCGCGCGGCCTGGCCCTGCTGGCCATGATGGCCACCCACGTGCTGGCAACCTTTGAGCCGGACCCGCAGCTCACGCCCACCTGGATCGGCCTGGCGTTTTCCGGACGTGCAGCCGCGCTGTTCGCCGTGCTGGCCGGAGTCGGGCTCGCCTTGTCCACGGGGAAACAGCAGCCGCTTGAGGGCGCCGAACTGCGGGGTGCCCGCAGAGGCATCGCCTTGCGGGCGCTCGTAATCGGTGCCGTCGGGCTCTCCCTGGGCGGGCTGGAAGTCAACATCGCGATAATTCTGGTCCACTACGCCCTGCTGTTCCTGTGCGTGCTGCCCTTTGTCGGGCTTGGGCTGAAACGCCTGGCCGCACTCGCGGTCCTCTGGATACTGGCTGCCCCCGCCCTGGCCTACCTCCTGCGGCCGTGGCTGCTGTCCGCCGATCCGCCCCTGCGGCTGGGGCACAACCCAAGCTGGGAGGATCTGGCCACCACGGCCAGGCTGCTGGGCGACCTCTTTCTCACGGGCTACTACCCTGTCCTGCAGTGGATCGCTTATCTCCTGATAGGACTGGTGATCGGTCGGATGGCGCTGTGGAAAGCGGCCGTGCCGTTCCTGCTCGTTGCTGCCGGCACGGTGGTGGCCGTCATGTCCAAGTGGCTGGGGACGCTCATGCTGGAGGACTGGGGCGGCAGGCAGGCCCTTCAGGCGCACATCGGCGATCCCGCCTACCCGCTGGAGAGCCTGCTGCAGGTCAACCTGGCCGGCATCGACCAGTCAGGCTCAGTGTGGTGGCTGGCCACGAGTGCACCGCACTCCGGCACCACGCTGGATCTGTTGCACACCTCGGGGGCCGCTGCCGCCGTGATCGGCCTGTGCCTGCTGCTGGGCCGGCTGGGCGACTGGCTGGAACTGGATCTGCTGCTGCCGCTGCGCGGAGCCGGGGCCATGACGTTGAGCCTCTACACGGCTCACCTGTGCATCATGGCCGCCCTGCACGACCAGCCCTTGATGCCGGGCTGGACCGTGGAGGGTGTGTATTTCGCGCAGGCTGTCGGGATGCTGGTGGCCGGCGGAGTCTTCGCGGCCATGGCGTGGCGCGGGCCGCTGGAGTGGGCGACCCATGCGGCCAGCCAGGCGGGCCGGCACCAGCCGGCCCAAGTCCGCCGGTCTCGACGCGTACGCTAAGTTCCGCCGCCGGGTCGTGCGCTAAGTTCCGCCGCCGGGCCCGGCGCGGCCCGGCAAACGGTGTCCGGCTAGTTCTTCTGCTCCCCGGCGCGGAACATCCGCACGGCGTCGCGCATTGAGGCGCGGGCGCGCTTGCGGTCGCCGGCAGCATCGTACGCACAGCTGAGCCGGAACCAGGAACGCCAGTCCTCGGGGGCAGCTTCGGCCTCAGCGCGGTACTTCTCAAATTCGGCGTCGGCGGCTTCGCGGATGATCCGGCCGGCGGGCGTGCGCGGCAGAGTGTCCTCCGGCAGGCCCCCCTCGGCTTCGAGGATCTTTGCCAACCGCTCAGTGCGGGCACCAAACAGCAGTTCCCGGATCAGGGCCCAGGCCCCGATGACCGGCAGCACCAGGTAGGCGACGCCGATCGCCTTCGCCACGAGGCTGGGGTCGGACATCAGGAGCACGGAACGTTGAAGGGACACCACCAGGTAAAACACGAGCAGCAGGGTGACGGCCCCCACCCAGATCTTGGTGCGGTTCGCTTTCAGGGCTGTCAAGGCAGCGGACATCTGACTCAGAGTCCCAGGTCCAGGTAGCCGTCGAGTCCCACGGTGAGACCGGGGTGAGCGGCGACGCTGCGGATCCCCAGCAGCACCCCGGGCATGAAGGACGCACGGTCGAAGGAGTCGTGGCGGATGGTCAGCTGCTCCCCCGGCCCGCCCAGCAGGACCTCCTGGTGCGCGACAAGACCGGCCAGCCGGACACTGTGCACCCGGATGCCGTCGACGTCGGTGCCGCGGGCACCGGCGAGTTCCGAGGTGGTGGCGTCCGGGCTGGACGGCACGCCAGCCTCGGAGCGCTCGGCCGAGATCAGCTGTGCCGTGCGCACGGCCGTGCCGGAGGGCGCGTCAACCTTGTCCGGGTGGTGAAGCTCAATAATTTCAACGGATTCGAAGTACTTGGACGCCTTGGCGGCGAAGGCGGAGGCCAGGACGGAGCCGAGGGCGAAGTTCGGGGCGATCAGGACGCCGACGCCGGGCCGGTTGGCGAGGAGTTCTTCCAGCCCCGCGAGCCGGCCGGCATCCCAGCCGGTGGTGCCGACCACGGCGTGCATGCCGTGCTCGACGGCGAAGCGAACGTTCGCCTCGGTGCTTTCGGGGACGGTCAGGTCCACCACGACCTGCGCGCCGGAGCTGACAAGGGAGTCGAGGGGGTCGTTGCGGCCAAGGGCCGCGACGAGCGTCAGGTCCGCGGCGGCGTCGATGGCCTTCACGGCCTCTGCGCCCATGCGCCCGCTGGCGCCCAGCACGGCGACGGAGAGTTGTTCGGTCATGCCATCAACCCTACCGCCGGGGCCGCTGCGTTCCGGAACCGGCGGCGCTTGGTTACAGGGCCGCCGCCGGGGGCGACAGCCTGACCGCCACGCGGCGTGAGCAACGTTCCGCAAGGCCCGGGCCGCCGGCTCGATGGGTCACACGCCGACCCAGGCCTGTCAGGCTGGATTGACGCCCTTATGCCTGTCAATCTAAACTGACAGGCATGGAGACTGATGACCTGTCCGCGCATATTCATTCACTCGACCCCGCCGTCGGTCTGCGGGCGGTCGGCGCCCTCCATCGCCTGGCAGAACAGGTCGAGGCAGCGCAGGTCAGAGCTGCCCGACAGCGGGGATGGACCTGGGAGCAGATCGGCGACGCCCTGGGCGTCTCGCGGCAGTCCGTCCACGCAAAATACCGAGAGTGAGATCAAGCCATGTTTGAACGATTTGCCGACGACACCCGAAAAATCGTTGGCTTCGCCATGGACGAGGCCCGCTGCAGCGGCGACAAGCGGCTGGGCACGGATCATCTGCTGCTGGGGGCGCTCCACGATCCTGCTCCCGCCGCCCTTCTGGGTGTCACGCTCGATCAGGCACGGGCCGCGGCGGCGAGGCTTGACCGCACGGCACTCGCATCAATCGGTATAGATGCCCACGGCTTTGAGCGCGTCCCCATGCCCAGCCGGGGGAAGAAGCCGCCCTTCAGCTCGGGCGCCCGGTCGGTAATGGAAGGCATGCTTCGGTACGCCATGGACCAGAAGTCACGACAAATCACCACCGCGAATCTGCTGCTGTCGCTGCTGGACTGCCAGGAACACGATCCGGCAGCCGTGCTGCTGAAGGAACTGGGGGTCGACCGGGCGGGGGTCCGGCGCAGGGTTATTTCCTCCTGATCCGGAGCCGGCTTCCTGCCGGTCACCACGGCGTCTACTCGCCGGCGCCGACCCACTCCACGCTGCCGTCGGCGAAAAACTGTTCCTTCCAGATCGGCACTTGGGCCTTGATCCGGTCGACGAGTTCTGCACATACGGCGAAGGCCTGGCCGCGGTGGGCCGCCGAGACGGCGCACACCAGAGCCGGATCGCCGATCTCCAGCATGCCGATCCTGTGGGCCGCCCAGATCCGCACCGGCTGCCGCTCGTCCCGCGTGGCGCCGGCGCCGCCGGCGGCGTCCTCCGGAGATCCGCCGGGCGCGGCACTCCCGGCCGGGACCGAGTGCTCCGCCACAAGCCCGGCGACGACGTCGGCCATCACCTGGTGGGCCGTCGGGTGGGCGCTGTAGCTGAGCCGGGAGACCTGCTTGCCGCCGTCGTGGTTGCGGACGACGCCGCTGAAGCTGACCACCGCTCCTGCCGTGTCCGACTCCACCGCCGCGATGGCCTGCTCCACCGAGATGGGTTCGGCGCTCAGCACGGCGTGCACGATTTCAAATCCGGTATTAGTGCCCATGGCTGCCTTCCAGTTGGTCGCAAAGGTGTCCAACGATGGGATCCAGCACGGCCAGACCGTCCATCACGCCTTTCGGGGATCCGGGCAGGTTCACGATGAACGTCTGTCCGGCTGCGCCCGCGTGGCCCCGGCTGAGCATGGCCATCGGAGTCTTGGCCGTTCCGGCGTTCCGGATGCCCTCCATGATGCCGGGGATTTCCCGGTCCAGCAGGGGCAGCGTCTGCTCCGGAGTTGCGTCGGTGGGGCTCAGCCCGGTGCCGCCGCTGGTGATGATGACGGCCGGCTGCTGGCTCAGCAGGGCCCTCAGCGCGGCCCCGACCGGCGCCCCGTCCGGCACCACCATGGCGGGGAACGGCTCGAAGCCGTGTTCGGTGAGCCAATCGATGATCACAGGGCCCGTGAGGTCCTCATAGACACCGGAGGCCGCCCGGGTGGAGGCGATCACGACACCGGCCTTGCGGCCCGTGGCCTCGCCGTGGCGGTGGGGTTCAGGCATGTTCATAGGGTCCAGTCCCCGCTCTTGCCGCCGCTTTTGGCGAGCACCTTGATATCGGTCAGGACCGCGTGCTTGTCCACGGCCTTGATCATGTCGTACACGCTCAGTGCCGCGACCGTCGCCGCAGTCAGGGCTTCCATCTCGACCCCGGTGACGCCGCGTGTCTTGACCGTGGCGAAAATTGTCACGGCGTCGGTGTCGAGCTCAAAGTCGATGGTGACCTTGGCGATCGGCAGCGGGTGGCAGAGCGGGATCAGGTCCGGCGTCTTCTTGGCCGCCATGATCCCGGCGATGCGGGCCACGGCCAGGGCGTCGCCCTTCGGGAGCTCACCGCCGCCGAGGAGGGACAGGACCTCGGCCGTGCTGCGGACGGTCGCGGTGGCCGTGGCTTCCCGGGTGGACTGCGCCTTGTTGGACACATCCACCATCTGGGCCGTGCCGTCGTGGCGGAGGTGGGTCAGGCGGGTGTTGCCCACGGCTCTTTTGTCCGCTTCGCCGTTGCCCGCTTCGCCGTTGTCCGCCGGTGCGGCATCCGCTTCAGGGTTTTCTACATCATTCACAGGATCCATACTTCCACTTCGTCGCCCGCTGCGAGCGCCGCTGTTCCCTCTGGCACGTGGACGAGGGCGTTGGAACGGGCCAAGGCATGGACCAGGTGGGAGCCCGCGCCGCCCTCCAGCCTGACCGTGCCGTCCGGAGCCAGCGTGCCGCGCCGCACCTGGTGCTTGCCCGCCGGGGAGGTCAGCGGTTCGGCGAGGCGCGCGCGGACGGCGGGCCGGGGCGCCGGGGCGCCGAACAGTTCCGTGAGGACCGGGCGCAGGAACATTTCAAAGGACACCAGGCAGCTCACCGGATTGCCCGGGAACCCCAGCACAGGGACGCCATCGAAGCTGCCGATCCCCTGCGGGCCGCCCGGCTGCATCGCCACGGCGCCGAATTCGACGTCGTGTCCGGCCATTGCCTGCCGGACCACCTCGTAGGCACCTTTGCTGACGCCGCCGGTGGTGACGATCAGGTCCGCGGCGGGGGCGTGCCGGCGCAGCAACGCGGCGAGCTCATCCGGCTGGTCCGTGGAGACGCCGGTCCGTGTGACCTGGAGCCCGGCCTGGCGCATGGAGGACTCGAGCAGCGTGCCGTTGGAGTCGAAGATCTTGCCCGGTCCGAGCGGGCTGCCCGGTTCCACCACCTCGTCGCCGGTGGTGACCAGGAGGACCCGGAGGGAGGGACGGACGGGCACCTCCGTGTAGCCCATCGCCGCCAGCAGTCCCAGCTGGCCGGGGCCGAGGAAGGTCCCCGCGCTGAGGGCGAGCTCGCCGGAGCGGATGTCGCTGCCGGCGTCGCGCACGAACGTTCCGGCGGCGGCGGCCGGCAAGTGGACCGTGGCGGGCTCCCCCGGCACCGGGAAGGAATCGGGCACGGCCTGCTCGATGGGAACGACGGCGTCGGCCCCGGCCGGCATCATCGCGCCGGTCATGATCGGGGCGGCCGTGCCGGCGGCCAGTTCCGCCGGTGTGGCTCCGGCCGGGACGGGCGCGACGACACGCAGTTCCCTGCCGCCGTCGGGCACGTCGGCGCTGCGGATCGCGAAGCCGTCCATCTGCGAGTTGGCGAAGGGGGGAAGGTCCAGCGGCGCCAGGATGTCGGCGGCGAGCCCCCGGCCCAGGGCTTCGAGCAGCGGGAGCCGTTCCACCCGCCCCTCGGTGCGCAGGGGGGCCAGCAGGGCCCGCACCTTGTCCCGGTGTGCTTGAACGCTGACATGCCTTGTCTCGGTGCGGTGCATGCGTTTCCTGACCTCTGCTCGGCTCGCTAGGACTTCACGTCAACTCTAACCGTGTGATAACCCGTGGCTCCGTTCGGCGCGACCGGTGCGGATTCCTCGGCCTGCGGCACGCCGTCGAGGGCTGTGGCCCGGACCTGGACCTCATATTGTCCCGGCTCCAGCGGCAAGGCCAGCTTCCACTGGTACCAGGTGTCCTTGGAGATGCCGGGGGCCAGCTCGGCCTGATGCCAGTCGCCGCGGTTGACCCGCAGCTCCACCTTGCCGATGCCCGTGTGCTGGGCCCACGCGACGCCGCCGAAGACAACCGTCCCGCCCTTCACGTTGGCCCCGTCGCGCGGCACGTCAATGCGGGACGATGTCTTGATGGGCCCGCGCTCGCTCCAGCCGCGGGGCGTCCAGTAGGCGACGTCGTCCGCGTACCGGGTCACTTTCAGTTCGGTGACCCACTTCGTGGCGGAGACGTAGCCGTACAGCCCGGGCACGATCATCCGGACGGGGAATCCATGTTCGAGCGGAAGCGGTTCCCCGTTCATGGCGACGGCCAGCAGCGCGTCGCGGTTATCCGTGAGGGCCTCCAGCGGGGTCCCTGCCGTCCAGCCGTCCGTGCTCCGGGAGAGCACCATGTCCGCCCCGGGCTTAGGGCCGGCCATGGCGAGCAGTTCGCGCACCGGCCAGCCGAGCCAGCGGGCATTGCCGATCAGGTCCCCGCCGACCTCGTTGGAGACGCAGGCGATGGTCACGTGCCGTTCCGTCAGGGGTTTGGCCAGGAGAGTGGCGAAGTCGAGCTCGATCTCCCGTTCCACCAGGCCCGTGACTTTCAGCGTCCATTCCGCAGGATCCACCAGCGGGACGCGCAGGGCGGTGTCGATCCGGTAGAAATCCCTGTTCGGCGTCACGAGCGGGCCCAGTCCGTCCAGCCGGATCTCGGCGCCGGCCGGGATGGGCGGCGCGGGAGCGGCGGGCACCGGGAGGACCAGCTTGCTGCGCACGTCGCTGACGACGGCGGCCGCTCCCCTGAGGGTGGAGGCGAGCACACCGGCGACGGCGGCAACCGCGGCTGTCCCGCCCAGCGCCAGCAGGAACCTGCGCCGGGCGGGCCCGGCTTCGTTGGCTGTGGCATCTGCAGGCGCCACGGCAGGGGCGTCCTGCGGAGCCGGCTCAACCGGTGGTGTTTCCGGCGGGCCGGACGCCACCGCCGGTCGCCGGCCGGCATCGGGTTGCCACTCCAACAGTTTCCGGATGAGCCACCGCAACAGCGCGATCCCCACCAGTGCCACCAGCACCGGGACGGGGATGGCGTTGGCGGTCAGGTCGGCCCGGCTCAGCACGGCCACGAGCCCTACCGCGCCGAACACCGCGATGAGAATCACCCCGGCGAAACGGCGCCGCGCTTCGAGGACTCCGGAGAGCGCCGCGAGCGCGGCGATGACCAGTGCCATGCCGCCCAGGAGTGCCACCTTGTCCGCCGTGCCGAACAAGGAAATGGCCCACTCCTTGACGCCCGGCGGGACGGTGTCGATCACGGCCCCGCCGACGGCCGTCACCGGAGACACCGTGGGGCTCACCAGGCTGGCCGTGAGTTCACCGAGGACCACCGCCGTCCCCACGGCCACCAGTCCGGCCCCGGCGGCCCACAGGTCCCGGGACTGCCGCTGCCGGACTCCCGGTTCCGTATGCTGCTGTTCCCTGCCGGCGAGTGTGCCGCCGGTTTCCTTCCCCTGCCCGTCAAAGCTGACGCCGCTGCTCACTGTGCCCATCCCGTCCGGAGTTTTTCCTCTACCGCGTCGCGCGGAATCCTGTTGTGTGCTCCCTCGGCTGTTGCTGCCGGGGCTGCTGCTCCCCCGGCAGCAGGCTCCCCGGCAGAAGTGCCGTGGCTGCCACCCGGCTTCTGGCCGGCGGCTCCCTGGCCGGGGAGCAGCAGCGAGAACCGGCATCCGCCGTCGACGTTCTCCACGGTGACGGTGCCTTGATGGGCGCTGACGATTCCGGCGACAATGCTCAGGCCAAGGCCGGCGCCGCTGTAGCGCATGACGCCTGCCGGCTCATCCGGCCCGGGCGCCCGGAAGCCGTCGCCCGGGGCCGCGCCATCAGGGGCCATTCCGTCCAGTCCGTCGTCCGGGGCGGCCCAACGGCCGGTCTGCCGCCGCGCCGGGTCCTTTTGCCAGCCGGTTTCGAACACATGCGGGAGGTCCGCTTCGGGGATCCCGCCGCAGCCGTCGGTGACTGCGACGACGGCCCGGTCACCGTCCCGGCCGACTTCCACGGTGACCCGGGAGCCGGGTCTGCTGTGGACGATCGCGTTGAGCACGACGTTCCGGATGGCACGCCCCATCGAGGGGCCGTCGGCGAGGGCCAGGCTTTCCCGTTGGCCGCCGCCGTCGAGCGTAATGCCGTGCTGCTCCGCCAGCGCGGCGAGGTCGGCAATGGCGTCGCTGGCGAGGTCGTACAGGTCCAACGGCTCGGCCTTGAGCCGCATAGTTCCGGCATGGATCTTCGACAGTTCCAGGAGGTCGTTGACCATGCCGGCCATGAGGTCGGTCTGCGCGATGAGCTTGCGGTAGTAGGCGGGGACGTCCGCGGCCATCCCGTCTTCCAGGGCCTCGGTCATGGCGCGCATGCTCGCCAGCGGCGTCCGCAGGTCGTGGGAGATCCAGCTGACCAGTTCGCGGCGGGCGTTTTCGACGGCGGCCTCCCGCTGCCGGGAGGCCTCCAGCATCCGGCTGCTGGATTCGAGCTCGGCGGCGAGGGCGGCAAGTTCGTGGCTCATCACCGGGGACTGGATCCCGGGGCTCTCGCCGCGGCCGATGCTCCGGGCAGCCTCGACCAGCGCCTTGGCGTTCCGCGAGACCCTCGCTCCGAGCACGAGCGCGATCGAAACAGCCACGGCGGAAGCCACGGCCAGGACGTACCACATCACTTCGAGGTCCCGGGCCGAGATGAACATCGCGTTGAAGGCGCTGACCATTCCGGCCGTCAGGACCGCCACGGCGGCGAGCACCACCACACAGATCTGGACCGCGAACGAGGCCCGGCGCAGGGATTTCAGGATGAGCAGCGACGCGGCCCCGATCACGGCTCCCCAGGCCAGGGCCCAGCCGATGATGGTCAGGAGTTCAGAGGTCTGCATCGGCGGACTCCTCCTCATCGCTGGGGTCCAGCCGGTAACCCACGCCCCAGACCGTTTTCAGGACGGAGGGGCGGGTGGGGTCGTCCTCGATCTTCTCCCGCAGCCTCCGCACGTGCACCGTGACAGTGGACAGGTCCCCGTAGTCCCAGCCCCAGACGGCTTTCATGAGTTCCTCGCGGCTGAAGACCTGCCGGGGACGGCGGAGCATGAAGGCCAGAAGGTCGAACTCCCTGGCCGTCAGCGCCAGGGGCCTGCCATGGCGGGAGACGGTGCGTGCGGCCGGGTTGAGGTCGAAACCGCCCACTTCGACGGAGGGCTCCGGGCTGAATTCGGGAATGCTCCTGCGCAGGACCGAACGGACCCGCAGTACCAGCTCGCGGGGCGAGAACGGCTTGGTGACGTAGTCGTCAGCGCCGGCTTCCAGGCCGAGGATCCGGTCGTCTTCCGTTCCGAGGGCAGTGAGCATGATGACCGGGACACTGTGTGCGGCACGGAGCCGGCGGCAGACTTCCACACCGTCCAGGCCCGGCAGCATCCGGTCCAGCAGGACGAGGTCCGGGCGGCGTTCGGCCGCAAGGCGCAGGGCCGTGAACCCGTCGGCGGCGAGGACCACCTGGTATCCCGCCTGGACGAGGTAGTCCCGGACCACTCCGGCGATGGTCGGTTCGTCCTCGACGAGGAGGATGCGCCGGTACTCCGTTGCGTCCGGGGCCGGCTGGGTCTTGTTCACGCTTCCAGCATAGGTTCGCGGCCACGGTCCGGGCAGGGCTCCGGACCCCCGCCGGACATCGTTCCCGAATCCGTAATATCCGTGCCGTCATGCGGCTGTGACGTGGGCCGCGAGGTGGCGTAGCCTGACTCTATGACAGTTCAACTGGGTATGCCCCAGCCCCGCGCGGCAGGCAGTCCCGGAGCGGGAGTGCCTGCTGCAGCCGCACTGTCCGGGCGTCCGGAGGGCCTGGTTGCAGGGCTCGTGGATCGCTACGGCCGCCGTGCCACGGACATGCGCCTCTCACTGACGGACAAGTGCAATCTGCGTTGCACCTATTGCATGCCGGCCGAGGGCCTGGAATGGCTGTCCAAGCAGGCGGTGATGTCCGCGGAGGAAATCGTCCGGATCGTGCGGATCGGCGTCGACATGCTCGGCGTGCGTGAACTGCGGCTGACCGGAGGCGAGCCCCTGGTGCGGGCGGACCTGCTGCAGATCATCGCCGCGCTCCGCCAGGGCCACCCCGGCCTGCCAATCTCGATGACCACCAACGCCGTCGGCCTGGACAAGAAGGCCGCCGGACTCAAAGCCGCGGGACTGACCAGAATCAACGTCTCGCTGGACTCCCTGCATGAAGAAACCTTTACCAAGCTGACCCGCCGGCCCTTCCTGGACAGGGTCCTCGCCGGCGTCGACGCCGCCTGGGCCGCAGGCCTGGGCCCGGTCAAGCTCAACGCTGTACTCATGCGCGGCATCAACGACGCCGAGTCCCCGGCACTCCTGGCGTGGGCACTGGACCGCGGCTATGAACTGCGCTTCATCGAACAGATGCCGCTCGACGCGGACCACGGCTGGACCCGGCGGAACATGATCACCGCCGCGGAGATCCGGGAACTGCTCTCGGTCGATTACGTGCTCAGTTCCGACCCGCGGGACCGCGACGGCGCCCCGGCGGAACGGTTCGAAGTCCGGGCCCGGGTTCCCGGCACCGACCGCGCCGCCGGCCCTCTGCTCGGCACTGTGGGCATCATCGCCTCCGTCACGGAGCCGTTCTGCTCGGACTGCCGCCGGACGCGCATCACCGCCGAGGGCAAGATCATGAGCTGCCTGTTCTCGCGCGAGGAAGTGGATCTGCTGGGGCTGCTGCGCGAGGGCGCCAGCGACGAACAGCTCGCCGAACGCTGGCAGGATGCCATGTGGATCAAGCCCAAGGCCCACGGCATGGACCATGTGGGCCTCGACGCGCCCGACTTCGTCCAGCCGGACCGCAGCATGAGCGCCATCGGAGGCTGACTTTTTCGTGAATGTACGCTACTTCGCTGCCGCACGCGCTGCCGCCGGCGTGGATGAAGAACGCTACGACCTCGCCGACGGCGACACCCTCGCCTCGCTGCTCGAGGCGATCCTCGCCGTCGAGCGCCCCGAACCGCCGGCCGGTACGCCGCCGCTGGCCCGCATCCTGTCCCGCTCCAGCTTCCTGCTCAACGAAGTTGCCGTGCGGGACCATGCCGCGGCGCTCAAGCCGGCCGACGTCGTCGACGTGCTGCCGCCGTTCGCCGGCGGGTAACCCGGGCACGCCCGGCTCCATAAAGCCGGTATGTCGGGTTCACAAAATCCGGGGTATCGCGTTTAGCTGGCCGGTTCTAGAGTGTGGAATATCCGCCGCGGCGGGCAACAAACACCAACGAGGAGGGCAGCATGTTCACCTTGCAGATCGAGCATAGGATCAAGGATTTCTCCATGTGGAAAGCGGCGTTCGACCGTGATCCGGTGAACCGCGCGGCGTCGGGCGTCACCGCGTACCGCATCAACCAACCCGTGGACGACCCGCACTCTGTGGTCGTTGAACTGGACTTCGAGCAGCGCGGGCAGGCAGAGGCCTTGTTGGCCAATCTTCAGGCGAAGGTCTGGAACTCCGCCGAGGCGGCGCCCGGCCTAGAGGGAACTCCGAAGACCCGGATTCTGCAGGCCGCCTCCTAAGACCTCACGCCGGTACGGCAGCGCCCTCAGCGACGCGGCGGCACACGGTAGTCATGAAGGGCGTGAAATCGCTCGCCCTGCCCAGGCGGAGTCCGGCGGCATGAGTGAGTTCGCCGTCGTCCACCCGGAAGGTGTGCCGTGCGGTCCCGCGGTCACTTCGCCGTTCCACGGTCAAGGTGCCGCCTTCCATGCTGGCGCGCGCGGGTCCCTCGGGCGGCAACCCCAAGCTGTTGACGTGGTACCAGAAGGTCTCCGGATGGTCCGGGTCCGTCGTGAAGACACCGTGGCCTTCGGACCGGGTCCCGTCCGCATCCGTGTGCCGGTAGCTCTGGGTGACGGCAAGCCCGGCTGCTGCCCGGGAAAAGATAATCTCGGTGTCCGCGGTGCGCGCCGGACCCCACGCGGTTGCCTCCCAGTGCGTGGTCCCCGTCCAATGGCCCAGGAAAGCCTCAAGCGCCTCGCATGCACTGCCTGGCAGCGGCCGGTCCACAGTTTCTCCCATATGGAGTTCCTCCCGAGTGACCCCGCCACCATCATGGCGCCGCGCCAGTTGGAATGTCTAGGCCAGGAGTCCGAACGTCTCGGTTTCCTCGAACGGCCCGACCACCGTGACGGTCCGCGGGGCTGCCGCGAGCTCACGGGCGAGCTCCTGGACCTCCGCGGCTGTGACGGCCTTGATCTGGCGGAGGGTCTCATCGATGTCCTGGTACTCGCCGGACACCAGTTCCGCGCGGCCCAGCCGGGACATCCGGGAACCGGTGTCCTCCAGCGCCAGCACGATTCCGCCGCACAGCTGCCCCTCCGCCTTGCGCAGCTCCTCGTCTGAGATGCCGTCGGCAGCCAGCTTGTCCAGTTCGGCGCCCAGCAGATCAATGACCTGGCGGACCTTCGACGGGGTGCATCCGGCGTACATGCCGAAATAGCCGGCATCGGCGTAGGAGGAGGCGAAAGAGTAGGTCGAGTAGACGAGTCCGCGCTTTTCCCGGACCTCCTGGAAGAGGCGGGAGGACATTCCGCCGCCGAGGACGGCGTTGAGCACACTCATCACAAAGCGGCGGCCGTCGGTGGCGACCAGCGACGGGCAACCCATAATGATGTTGGCCTGCTCCACCTGCCTCTTGACCACATGCAGGCCGGCCGTGCCGGTGATCGATGCACGTTCGGTGGAGCGGCGCTGCACGGGGGCGGCCGCGGCCTCAAGGTTCCAGCCGGCGGAGTGCAGGGCATCCACCACGAGCCCGCAGACGACGTCGTGGTCCAGGCCGCCGGCCGCGGTGACCACGAGCTCGTCGGGACGGTAGTAGCGGCGGTAGTGGTCCCACACCGAGTCGCGTGCCACGGCCCGGATGGCTGCCGGCGTGCCGCCGATGGGGCGGCCCAGCGGGTGCGTTCCCAGCACGGCGGCCACGAAGTTCTCGTGCGCGACGTCGGTGGGATCGTCGCTGTCCATGGCGATTTCCTCGAGGATGACGTCCCGCTCCTGCTCCATCTCCTGCGGGTCCAGGACCGCGCCGGTGATCATGTCCGCGATGACGTCGATCGCCATGGGAAGGTCCGTGTCCAGCACGCGGGCGAAGTAGCAGGTGCTTTCCTTCGCGGTGGCCGCATTGGATTCCCCGCCGACCTCGTCGAAGGCCGAGGCGATCTCCAGCGCGGTGCGGCGCTTGGTGCCCTTGAAGAGCAGGTGCTCCAGGAAGTGCGTGGAACCGTGCTGGCCGGGAGCCTCGTCGCGGGAGCCGACGCCGACCCAGAAACCGATCGTGGCAGAGCGTTGGCCGGGCATCGCTTCGGTGAGGACGCGGACGCCGCCGGGCAGGACCGAGCGTCGCACCTCGGAGCCGCCGTCGGCGCCGTGGATCAGGGTGTCAGCGTGCTGGTTCTGCTCTAGCGGCAGGGGGACGACAGTCATCAAGGCCTTTCATTGAACACATGCCAAATCTGCCTGCCATCCTACCTTTAACAGCAGCGGGGCCGGTGGTTGATCCACCGGCCCCGCTTTTTGACTCAGGAGAGACTACTCCGCGGCGTCCGCGGAGACCTCGGCGTTGTCAGCGTTTTCCGTGTTTCCTGCATTTTCGGAGCCAGCCTCCTCAGCCACTACGGGCGAGAGGGACAGCTTTCCGCGATCGTCGATCTTGGTGATTTCCACCTGGATCTTCTGGCCCACGGAGACGACGTCGTCGACGTTGTCCACGCGCTTGCCGCCGGCGATCTTGCGCAGCTCGGAGATGTGCAGGAGGCCGTCCTTGCCCGGGGTCAGGGAAACGAAGGCGCCGAAGGTGGTGGTCTTGACGACCGTGCCCAGGTAGCGCTCACCGATTTCCGGGATCTGCGGGTTGGCGATGGCGTTGATCGCGGACCGTGCTGCGTCGGCAGACGGGCCGTTGGTGGCGCCAATGTAGACAGTTCCGTCGTCCTCGATCGAGATGTCGGCTCCGGTGTCTTCCTGGATCTGGTTGATCATCTTGCCCTTCGGGCCGATGACCTCGCCGATCTTGTCAACCGGGATCTTGACCGCGATGACGCGCGGCGCGAACTCGGAGAGCTCGTCCGGGGTGTCGATCGCGGAGTTCAGGACGTCCAGGATGTGCAGACGGGCTTCGCGGGCCTGCTTCAGGGCGGCGGCCAGGACCGAGGCCGGGATGCCGTCGAGCTTCGTGTCCAGCTGGATGGCCGTGACGAACTCGGAGGTACCGGCAACCTTGAAGTCCATGTCACCGAAGGCATCTTCGGCGCCGAGGATATCGGTCAGGGCGGCGTAACGGGTCTGGCCGTCGACCTGGTCGGAAACCAGGCCCATGGCGATACCGGCAACAGCAGCCTTCAGCGGCACGCCTGCGTTCAGCAGGGACAGCGTGGAGGCGCAGACGGAACCCATCGACGTCGAACCGTTGGAGCTGAGAGCCTCAGACACCTGGCGGATGGCGTAGGGGAATTCCTCGCGGGACGGCAGCACCGGCATGATGGCGCGCTCTGCGAGGGCACCGTGGCCGATTTCGCGGCGCTTCGGGGAGCCGACGCGGCCGGTCTCGCCGGTGGAGTACGGCGGGAAGTTGTAGTTGTGCATGTAGCGCTTGCGCGTCACGGGAGACAGCGAGTCGATCTGCTGTTCCATCTTGAGCATGTTCAGCGTGGTGACACCCATGATCTGGGTCTCGCCGCGTTCGAAGATGGCCGAGCCGTGGACGCGGGGCAGAACCTCAACCTCGGCGGTGAGCTGGCGGATGTCCGTCAGGCCGCGGCCGTCGATGCGGATCTGGTCCTTGAGGATACGCTGGCGCACAACCTGCTTGGTGACGGAGCGGAAGGCTGCGGACAGTTCCTTCTCGCGGCCTTCGAACTGGCCGGCCAGGGAAGAGGTGACCTCATCCTTGAGCTCGTCGGACGCGGTGTCGCGTTCCTGCTTGTCGGCGATCTGGAAGACAGCGGCCAGCTTCTCGGCGGCAGCGGACTCCACAGCGGCGTAGACGTCGTCCTGGTAGTCCAGGAAGACCGGGAACTCGACGGTCGGCTTGGCGGCGCGGGCTGCCAGGTCGGACTGTGCTTCGCAAAGGGCCTTGATGAACGGCTTGGCAGCCTCGAGGCCCTCGGAGACAACCTCTTCGGTCGGGGCGGTGGCGCCCTGTTCCTTGATGAGGTTCCAGGAGTTGTCGGTGGCTTCGGCTTCAACCATCATGATGGCGACGTCGTCACCGGCGATGCGGCCGGCGACGACCATGTTGAAGACGGCGTTCTCGAGCTGGGAGTGCTTCGGGAACGCAACCCACTGCGAGCCGTGCTCGTCGGCAACGAGGGCAACGCGGACGCCGCCGATCGGGCCGGAGAAGGGCAGGCCGGAAAGCTGGGTGGACATCGAGGACGCGTTGATCGCGACGACGTCGTAGAGCTCGTCCGGGTTGATGGACAGCACGGTGACGACGATCTGGACCTCGTTGCGCAGACCCTTGACGAACGCGGGGCGCAGCGGGCGGTCCATGAGGCGGCAGGCCAGGATGGCTTCCGTGGAGGGACGGCCTTCGCGGCGGAAGAACGAGCCCGGGATGCGGCCGGCGGCGTACATACGCTCTTCGACGTCGACGGTCAGCGGGAAGAAGTCGAAACCTTCACGCGGGTGCTTGCCGGCGGTGGTTGCGGACAGCAGCGCGGTCTCTTCATCGATGTAGACCATCGCTGCGCCGGCTGCCTGCTTGGCAAGGCGGCCGGTTTCAAAGCGGATTACACGCTTGCCGAAGCGGCCATTGTCAATGATTGCTTCTGAGAACTGGATTTCGGGACCCTCCATAGAGAGTCACCTCCGTTTCTTGGTTCACGGAGCCCAGCCGCATCAACCCAGCCCAGCATCTGTCTACTGGCCTGCACTGCACCCGGTCATCGATCGAGACCCACGGGCCGGGCCTCATTCCTTGAGGCCGTTCCCGGGGATCACTACCGAGGACCGCGAATGCGTGATGCGGTTGATCCTCCTGTTTAGTTTTTTCCTGAAGAAGGCGGCCCTTTCCGGTCCGGAAGGGGCCGCCCCTTAAAGCTGACTAGCGACGCAGGCCGAGGCGCTCGATGAGCTTACGGTAGCGTGTGATGTCAGTGTTCTTGAGGTAGGTGAGCATGCGCTTGCGACGACCAACCATGGCCAGCAGACCGCGCTGGGTGTGGTAATCGTGCTTGTGCTCCTTCATGTGCTCAGTGAGATCCTTGATCCGCTGAGTCAGGACTGCAACCTGGACCTCCGGCGAACCGGTGTCGCCCTCGGACGTTGCGAAATCCTTGATGATGGACTGCTTTACAGCGGCTTCAAGTGCCACAATAACTCCTAGAGATGTGCCGTGAGGCCCGAATCAGTAATTCACTGCCGGGGGTGCCGTCCCGGAATCCCCCGCCGAAGCCGGGCATTCCGTACACAACAGGAGCCAGCCGCCACGGACTGCAGCCGGATCCAACGTTCAGTTTAGTGGCACGTCCGCGGTCTTGTCGAAACCGCCGGGCGCGGCCGCCGACTCTGCCGGCGCGCCAGCTGCCTGCGGCGGTTGCGGTTTTCCACTTTCCTGGGCTGCGAGCAGTTCGCGAATAGCGGCGACACCCCGGTAAAGCTCCGCGAAGGATGTGCTGAGCGGCGACAGCCCGATCCTGATGCCCTGCGGGGCGCGGAAATCGGGAATCACGTCCTGGTCCCACAATGTGGCCGTCATTTCCCGGAAGGCCGGGTGGTCGATCGTCACGTGGCTGCCGCGCAGTTCCGCCGCCCGCGGGGTGGACAGCTGCACGCCGGCCGGCGCCAGCCAGGCGTCGTAAAGTTCGAGGGCATAAGCGGTCAGCACCCGTGACTTCTCCCGCAGTGACGCCATCCCAGCTTCCTCGATCAGGTCCAGGGTGCCGCGCATGGCGAGCATCCCGAAGATCGCCGGAGTGCCGCTAAGGAAGCCGCGGATGCCGGGGGCGGCCTCGTAGCCGGGACCCATTTCGAACGCGTCCTTGCGCCCCATCCAGCCCCAGATGGGCTGCTGCAGCCCGGCCAGGTGCCGTGCGTTGATGTAGGCGAACGCGGGCGAGCCCGGTCCCCCGTTCAGATATTTGTAGGTGCAGCCTGCCGCGAAGTCGACGTCGGCGTCGTCCAAAGCGATCTCCACAGACCCGGCGGAGTGGCACAGGTCCCACACCACCAGGGCGCCGGCGTCGTGGATTGCCGCGGTGATGCCCGGCAGGTCCGCGAGGAAGCCGGAGCGGTAGGCGATCTGGCTCAGAACCACGACGGCGGTGGCCGGGCCGGTGGCGTCCCGCACCTGCTCGACGGTGACGCCGGAGGCGGGATCGGCGTCGATCCAGCGCAGGGTCAGGCCTTCTTCACGGGCGATTCCCTCCACCAGGTAACGGTCGGTGGGGAAATTATCCGTGTCCAGGACGATCTCGGTCCGGGCCGGATCGGTGACGGCTGCCAGCGCGGCGCGGATGAGCTTGTACAGCACCACGGTGGTGGAATCGGCAATGATCGTCTGCCCCGGCGCCGCGCCGAGCACGGCGCGGCCGAGTTGGTCGCCGATCTTCTGGGGCAGTTCGAGCCATTCCTCGTCCCAGCCCCGGATCAGGCGGCCGCCCCAGCTGTCCTGGATGAAGCTGCTGATGTCGGTGACGGTCCGCTTGAGCGGACGGCCCAGGGAGTTGCCGTCAAGGTAGGACAGGGCCGTGTCCGTGCCGACGAAGTGGTCGCGGTAGCCGGCCAGCGGGTCCGCGGCGTCGAGGTCGAGGGCGCGCTGCCACAGGCTGTCCGTCGCGTCGGTGTTGGCGGAGATGCTCACTGGCCGATCTCCGTCCGCACAGCGAAGAGTTCGGGGAAGAAGGTCAGTTCGAGGGCCTTCTGCAGGAACGCGGCGCCGCTGGATCCGCCGGTGCCGGCCTTCATGCCGATGGTCCGCTGGACGGTGCGCAGGTGGCGGAAACGCCACAGCTGGAAGTTGTCCTCAAGGTCCACAAGTTCCTCGCAGGCCTCGTATGCGCCCCAGTTGTCGGCGGCGTTCTCGTAGATGTACTTGAACACCGGGACCAGTTCGGGGCAGAACTCGTGGGCCTTGGTGACGTCGCGCTCCAGCAGGGAGGCAGGGACGTCGAAGCCCTGGCGCTTGAGATAGGCGAGGAAATCGTCGTAGATGCTGGGGGCTTCGAGCAGTTCGCGCAGCATCTCGTGGGCCTCGGGGTCCGATTCGAACACCGGAAGCATCTTGGCGTTCTTGTTGCCGAGGAGGAACTCCACCGCACGGTACTGGCTGGACTGGAATCCGGAAGAGTTGCCGAGGAAGCCGCGGAACTGGGAGTACTCGGTGGGCGTCAGGGTGGCCAGCACGGACCATTGCTCGGTGAGCGTCTTCTGAATGTGCTTGACGCGGGCGATCGCCTTCAGGGCGGACCCGAGGTCGTCCGACCGCAGCCACGCGGCGGCGCTGCGAAGCTCGTGCAATACCAGCTTCAGCCACAGCTCCGTGGTCTGGTGCTGGATGATGAACAGCATCTCGTCGTGGTGTTCCGGGGTGCTGACCGGCTGCTGGGCGCTGAGCAGGGTGGGCAACTGCAGGTAGGACGCGTAGCTCATCCGCGCACTGAAATCCCGGACAATGTCCTGGTCCAGTTCCCTCGTGTTTTTCTCGATGGTCACGTGTCTTGCCTTCCTTGCCAAGTGGCTGTGAATCAGCGCGGCTCCAGTGAACCAGAACATTGTCAGCGCGGGGCCGACGCCGATCCGGCCCGGTTCTTAGCGGGCGAACAGGAGGTCGTGGGCCTGGACGACGTCCAGGCGCATCTGCTCCACCAAAGCTTCAGCCCCACGGTACGCCACCATGCCGCGGAGCCTGGCGACAAATTCCACCACAACTGTCTGGTCGTACAGATCGAAGTCATCTGGAGACTCTTCCGGGCGGTCGATCACGTGGGCCTCGACCTGACGGCTCACGCCGTCGAACGTCGGGTTCGAGCCTACGGAGATGGCGGCGGGCCAGCGCGTGCCTGCCTGGTCCACGAGCCAGCCGGCGTAGATGCCGTCCGCGGGGATGTACCCGGTGGCCGTCGAGGAGAGGTTCGCGGTGGGGAACCCGAGGTCGCGGCCGCGTGCGGCCCCGTGCACCACCTCGCCGCGCATCCGGTGCGGCCTGCCGAGGACGGCAGCGGCGGTGGCGACGTCGCCCGCGCGCAGGGCCTCGCGCACCCACGTGGACGAACAGCGGCGGTCCGTGCCGTCGTCGTCGTGGATGGGAAAGCCCTCTGAGCCGAATTCGCTGATGACCTGCACCTCGAACCCGAGCTTCTTGCCCAGCTCCTGCATGGTGGCGAGGTCGCCGGAATTGCCGCGGCCAAACCGGGCGTCGTGGCCGATCACCACGTGGCTGGCCTTGAGGCTGTCGACCAGCACTGTCGCGACGAATTCCTCGGGGGTGAGGCTGGCGAGCTCCATCGAGTACTTCATCACCAGCACGGCGTCGAGGCCGAGCTCTCCGAGGGCCACGAGCTTGTCCTCCAGCCCCATGATCAGTTCGGGAGCCGATTCCGGACGGTGTACCTGCGCGGGGTGCGGGTCGAAGGTGATGGCGACGGCGCGTGCGTGCTTCAACCGGGCGGTACGGATGAGCTGCGACAGCACCTGCTGGTGGCCGCGGTGCACGCCGTCGAAATTGCCGAACGTGACAACCGAAGGACCAAAGTCCGCCGGGACCTCGGACAGATCGTTCCAGATGTGGACCATCAACCTCGCCTTTTGCTGCCTGCCATGAACTGCTCCGGAGCGACCGTGCCGGCTCCGGAACTCTCTTAGATTACCCGCAATCCGGGCAACTCCCGGACGGTCCGCCGGGCTCCGGGGCATCCGCGTAAAGGCCACGCCGGAGGGACCACGGTTAATCGGCGGCAGGGCGAAGGTGTGAGGCGGGCGCGCACTATCGCCCGAGCAAAAGCCGCCGCTCGCTGTCGCGCACCGTCTGTTTCCGCCAATTCCGCCAATGCAGCAGCACTGCGACGAGGATGAGGGGGACGTGGAGCCCGGGCAGGATATTCGCTAACCACCGCGGCAGGTAGATGTCCGTTACGGAGCCCGAGCCGTCGCCAAGATTTTTCGCGACGACAGTCAACGGGCATTGGAAGCCGGTGCCCGCAAAAATCAGCGATTCGCTGGCGACCACGACGGCGGCAGCCCTCGTCTTCCGGTCATTGCGGCCCGTGATGCCGGCGTACAGGACGTAGGCCATGGAGGCCTCGATCACGAGCCAGGCAAGGGTGTGGAGCGTCTTCACTGCCCGCAGCATCAGACTGCGCTGGTCCATGCCTCCACCCTAGGCCCGCCGTGGCACGCAGGCTTGGGACTTTCGGCCCGGTGCAGGGAGCCCGGCGACGGAGGGCGCGGTTTCGGGGGTCCCACCGAGTCAGTCGAGGCGAGCGTCAGTCCAGGCGCGGGGGTCACTCCAGGCGGAAGTAGGTGTTCCGGCGGGGTGTCCGGGCGGGGTCGAGGTGGGGTGGTGGGGTGAACCAGGGGATGCCGGTGCGCATCTGGATGCTCCAGTGTTCCTTGTGGATCAGATGGTGGTGATGGGAGCAGAGCAGGGTGCCGTTGCCGGTTCCGGTGGTTCCGGCGCGGGACCAGTAGGTGATGTGGTGGGCCTCGCACCAGGGGGCCGGGATCGCGCATTGCGGGAAGGCGCAGCCCCGGTCCCGGGCCGTGATGGCCTTGCGGATGTGGGGCGGGAAGATGCGGGAGGCGCGGCCGATGTCCAGGACCTGGCCCTCGCCGCCGAGGACGACCGGGATGATGTCCGCGTCGCAGGCGAGCTTGCGAACCGTGGACGCGGTAATTGGGCCGGTGAACAGCAGCGTCCCGGTGCCGTGTCTGGTTCCGGTGCCGTGCTGTGCGGTGTTGGCAGGGGCGCCTGCTTCGGCGGGAGTCGTCCCGAGCCGGGTGAGCAGGTCGCGGTAGTCGATGGTGGCCATGATCTGGGGCCGGAGCCCGCCCGCGGCGGGCAGCCCTCCGGTGGCGAGGGCCGCTTTGCACGCGCCGACCAGGCCGTCGAGCAGCCGTTGGGGCCGGGAGCGGTGGTCCAGGGACGGCAGTGCGGGGTCCTGTTCGGCCGTGGCGGGCTCCGCAGCGGGGCCTGGCGCATCCGCCGCCGCGGACCCGTCACCCGGTCCGGTGGCGGTGCCCTGGCCGGTGTCTGGGCCGGTGCGGGGGTTGGTGGCGGTGTTCATCACGGTGATCAGGTGTTCGAACTGGTCCGTGGTGGCGAAGATTTCCAGGTGCTGCAGGCCGTGC
>NZ_JBFTGZ010000020.1:0-68747 GCF_056393985.1 Arthrobacter sp. 10T425
GGCCCGGCAAATTCAACCAATTCAATACAATAAATTGGTATCAACAAACTTGGCACACTATTGAGTTCTCAAACAACAGACACACCCGGCACCACCACAACCAACAAACAGTCAAGGATCGCTCCGGAGCAACTTTTCAAACTTACCCGGCCGCTTCACCCTAGTCAAATCGGCGATCCAGACTCATTCTTGCCATAGGCTTCTGGGTCTTGGTGGCCGTTCAACTCCGGGGAGCAGCGCGGAAATAAACTCTACCACCACTTGGACCGGCTGACAAAGCGGCACCGAAGACGGTGCAGAAAAGCCCGGAATCACGGGGATTCCGGGCCTCTCGCAAACACTTCCCTACGCGCGCCAGGCCTGTCCGGGCGCTGCGCCTAGCCCAGCGGCTTGAAGTACGCGGCCCCTAGCGGAGGCAGGGTGACGGTGAGCATGGCCGGCTGTCCATCCAGGCCGTCCTTCGTCGCGGTCAGGGTTCCGGTGTTCTCCACCCCGGAACCGCCATAGCTGGCGGCGTCGGTGTTGAGCACTTCCTGCCACTCGCCGGCGGCCGGGACGCCGAGGAGGTAGTCCGTGTGCGGCCCGCCGGAGAAGTTCACGGCGCAGACCAGCGGGTTGCCGTCGGCGTCGCGGCGGACGAACGTCAGCACATTGCGGTCCGAGTCTCCCCCATTGATCCACTGGAACCCTTCGGGCTGGTTGTCCCGCTCGTACAGTGCCGGCGTGGAACGGTAGAGCTCGTTGAGGTCCTTGGTCAGGAGCTGCATGCCGTTGTGTGCCGGGATGTCCGCAAGCCACCAGTCCAGGCCGTACTGCTCCGACCACTCCGCTTCCTGGCCGAATTCGGTGCCCATGAAGATCAGCTGCTTGCCCGGGTGGGCCCACTGATATCCCAGGAATGCGCGCAGGTTTGCCAGCTGCTGCCACCGGTCACCGGGCATTTTGCGCAGCATGGAGCCCTTGCCGTGCACAACTTCATCGTGGCTGATGGGCAGCAGGAAGTTTTCCGTGAAGGCGTAGACCATCGAGAACGTGATGGTGCCGTGGTGCCACCGGCGGTTGTACGGGTCCTCGGCCATGTATTTGAGCGAGTCGTGCATCCAGCCCATGTTCCATTTGAGGCCGAAGCCCAGGCCGCCGCCGCTCGTGGGCGCCGTGACGCCCGGGAATGCGGTGGATTCTTCGGCAATCATGACCGCGCCGGGGTGGGTTTTGTAGACCGTGGCGTTGACCTCCTGGAGGAATGAGATCGCTTCCAGGTTTTCGCGGCCGCCAAAACGGTTTGGCTGCCACTGACCCTCTTCGCGGGAGTAGTCGAGGTAGAGCATGGAGGCGACGGCGTCCACGCGGAGCCCGTCGATGTGGAACTCATCGAGCCAGTACAGGGCGTTGGCCACCAGGAAGTTACGCACCTCCCTGCGGCCGAAGTCGAAGATCAGCGTTCCCCAGTCCGGGTGTTCGCCCAGGTTCGGATCGGCGTGCTCGTACAGTGCTTCGCCATCGAACCGGGCCAGGGCCCACTCGTCCTTGGGAAAGTGCGCCGGGACCCAGTCGAGGAGGACGCCGATGCCGGCTTGGTGGAGTTCGTCAACGAGGTGGCGGAATTCGTCCGGGTGCCCGAAGCGCGAGGTCGGCGCGAAGTACGAGGTGACCTGGTAGCCCCACGAGCCGCCGAAGGGGTGCTCGGCCACAGGCATGAACTCCACGTGGGTGAAGCCGAGCCATTTGACGTATTCCACGAGCTCCTTGGCCAGTTCGCGGTAGCCCAGCCCCACCTTCCAGGAACCGAGGTGGACCTCGTAGACGCTCATGGCCGAGTTGTGCGGATCGCGGGCGGCGCGGGCCTGCATCCACTCGGCATCCTTGAAGACGTAAGAGGGCTCCACCACCCGGGATGCCGTCAGCGGCGGGACTTCGGTGCCGAAGGCCAGCGGGTCCGCTTTTTCCACCCAGTATCCGTGCCGGGTCCTGAGTTCAAATTTGTAGCACGCCCCTGCTACAACCCCGGGAATGAAGACTTCCCACACACCGGTGGAACCGAGGGAGCGCATGGAGTGTTCGCGGCCGTCCCAGCCGTTGAAGTCGCCCTTGACGCGCACTGCCTGGGCGTTCGGGGCCCAGACGGCGAAGGACACGCCGTCGACGTCGCCAAGCGAGGACTTGTAGTGCTGCACGTGCGCGCCGAGGACATCCCACAGACGCTCGTGCCGGCCCTCACCGATCAGGTGCAGGTCTACTTCGCCGACGGTTGGCAGGTAACGGTAGGGGTCGTCCATGACCTGGGGCTCGTGGTCCTTGTAGGTCACCTCGAGCCGGTAATCCGGCACATGGCCGCGCTCGAGCGGCTCCATCACGGCCACCCATACGCCGCTCGATTCGTGCGTCATGGGCGTCGAACCTGCCGACGTCACGACCGAGACCGCTTCCGCCAGGTGCTTGACCGTCCGGATGGTGACATGGCCATGGTCATCGAGATGGGCGCCGAGGACCGAGTGGGGCGCGTGGTGTTCGCCGCTGGAGACCCTTGCAAGGGTCTCGCCATCCACGGGCAGTGGTGTGCCGGGCCGATCGATACGTGCTGATCCTGTCATTTTTATACCTTCCGCTGCGGCTTCGGCGGCGACGCCGGAACCTGTACTGCCGAGGAGACGACGCGATGCGTTCACCGGGATGGAGAGCCAGTCCGGCCTGTTCCTTAGTTCGTAGATGACTTCGTAGAGGGCTTTGTCGAGCCACAGCGCCACAAAGAGCGGCGAGTCGCGGTCGATGCTGCCGGGAATGACGTCGGCGTAGCCGGCCAGGAAGGCCTCAGCGCAGTCATCCACCCAGGTCCCGGGCACCACGGCTCCGGGGTTTTCGCGGACGGCGGCTCCGGCGGCGTAGTCGAAGGACCGCAGCATGCCGACTACGTCGCGAAGGGCGACGTCCGGGAAGTTGCGCTCGGAGATGGGGCGCAGGGGCTCGCCCTCGAAGTCGAGGATGGCCCAGCGCGGGGGGCCCCCCGGCTCGCCCGGGACCATGCTGCCGGGCACCTGCAGGATTTGCCCGAGGTGGAGGTCGCCATGGATACGCTGGAGCGGGCCTGCGCTGGTGCCCTCGAGCCGGCCGAGGAGACCGTTCAGCGCTTCTTCGTAAGGCCCGACAGCCTGGCCGGCCTGGGCCCAGGACTGACGGACGCGCTCGGCTACTCCCGGCGCGATGTCCTGCCCCGGCGCAGATTCGGCGGCTGTGCCCAGGGCCTCGGCGAGCCGGCGGTGCACGGTGGCCGTGGCCGCGCCCAGCGCGTGGGCTTCTGCAGCGAACCCGATCCCCCGGCTGGCCGCGTCCACGGCGAGCCGCCACGCATCGAGTCCGCCGGCGAGGAATTCGTGCGCCACAGCCAGCTCGCCGGAGGCGGGACGGACAGTGGCGGGACGGCGGGCATCTGACGGCTCCGCCCCTGCTGCGGCCGCCGGCACCTCCCACTCGCCAGCCACCCAGCCAAGGGTTGCCGGGACCTCCGCGGTGTGTCCCGCAGTCAGCGCCGCACCGATTTCAACCTCGGGATTCTGCCCTTCGGACAGCACCCGGAAGAACTTCACGATGGCGACTGTGCCGCCGTCCTCGTCGTCGACGATCACCGAGCTGTTCGATTGCTCGCCCGAGAGGACCTTGACCTTGCCTGTTGCGAACGGCAGGCGGTAGCCGGACTCCACCAGGTGGCCGGTGGCGTTGCCCGACGGCGTCGTTGCGCCGCGCCGCATGAGCTCCAGCCAGGCGGCGACGAAGGAGGCGTCGTGGACGCCGTCGTACACCCACTGGTGGGCGGCATCAGCGCGGGTGCCGGGAAGTTCGCCGATCAGCGCGCGTTCTGCCCCCGGCAGGGGTTCTGGCCGGAAACTGAGCGGCACCTGGACGACGTCGGTGCGGCTGCCGCCGGGCGTGGGGTAGGACACCGCGACCAGCAACACCTCGAACGTGGCCCCGCCGGCGGCGGTCTCAAGGCGCAGGCCGCCCGCCGGTTCGAAGGTGAATTCGGCGGTCTTGACAGGGAACCATCGCTGGCGCGGGAGCCAGGCGCCAAGCAGTCCGCTCAAGGCCGGGGCAAGGGCTGGTCGCGTCATCTCAACCCTCGATGGACAGGACGGGCATCGCCTGTGTGAACGGGGATGCCGGGTTGGAGGCGGCGGAACGGATCCGCAACCAGAAGAAATCGTGGCTGCCCAAGGTCAGCGTCAGCGTTCCGTCATCGCCGATGGCCGGGAAGGCCTGGCCGCCGAAGACGTCCCGGAGGCCGCGGCCGGCGAAGTTCGGCACCCGCAACGTGGCAGCCACGGGGTGCTGTGAGAGGTTGAAGGCGCACAGGATGGTCTCGGCGTCCTCACCGGCGACGTTGCCTTCCGGGAGCTCACGCAGGTAGGCGAGGACGACGTCGTGGTCAGCCTCCACATGCTTGAATCCGCCGAGCCCGAAGGCGGGGTGGTTCTTGCGGACGCTCAGGATCTGGCGGGTCCAGCGCAGCAGGGACCCCGAATGTGCGGCCTCGGCCTCCACGTTCGCCATGCTGTAGTTGTAGACCAGCGACTGGATCACCGGCAGGTACAGCTTGCCCGGGTCGGCACTGGAGAACCCGGCGTTCCGGTCCGGGTTCCACTGCATCGGGGTGCGGACCGCGTCACGGTCCTCGAGCCAGATGTTGTCCCCCATGCCGATCTCGTCCCCGTAGTACAGGAACGGGCTGCCCGGCAGGGACAGCAGCAGGGCGTTGATCAGCTCGATCTCGGAGCGGGAGTTATCCAGCAGCGGGGCCAGCCGGCGCCGGATGCCGATGTTGGCGCGCATGCGCGGATCCGGCGCGTACCAGCCGAGCATCGCGGCGCGTTCGTCGGAGGTGACCATTTCCAGCGTCAGTTCGTCGTGGTTGCGCAGGAACGTGCCCCACTGGGCACCTTCGGGAATGTCCGGCGTGTCCTTCATCGTCTCGATGATGGGGGACGCCTTCTGGTCCCGCAGCGCGTAGTACAGCCGCGGCATGATCGGGAAGTGGAACGCCATGTGGCATTCCGGTTCCTCTTCGGTGCCGAAATACTCCACCACTTCGGCGGGCGGCTGGTTGGCCTCGGCAATGATCACGCGGCCCGGGTAGCTTTCATCGACCATCCGCCGCAGCTGGCGGAGGAATTCGTGGGTCTGCGGCAGGTTCTCGCAGTTGGTGCCCTCCTCCTCGAACAGGTACGGGATGGCGTCCGCCCGGAAGCCGTCGATGCCCTGGTCCAGCCAGAACCGCACGACGTCGAAGAGCGCGTCAATGACCTTGGGGTTCTCGAAGTTCAGGTCGGGCTGGTGGCTGAAGAACCGGTGCCAGAAGAACTGCCTGCGGATGGGGTCGAAGGTCCAGTTGGATTCCTCCGTGTCCACGAAGATGATGCGGGCGTCTTCGTACTTCTCGTCCGTGTCGCTCCACACGTAGAAGTCGCCGAAGGGACCATCCGGGTCCTTGCGTGACTCCTGGAACCACGGATGCTGGTCGGAGGTGTGGTTCAGCGGAAGGTCGATGATCACCCGGACGCCGCGGGCATGGGCCTCGGCCACGAGCCGTTTGAAGTCGCTGATGGTGCCGAACTCGTCCAGCACGGAGTTGTAGTCCGAGATGTCGTAGCCGCCGTCGCGCAGCGGTGACTGGAAGAAGGGCGGGAGCCATAGGCAGTCCACCCCCAGCCACTGCAGGTAGTCCAGTTTCTCGATCAGGCCGTGGAAGTCGCCCGAGCCGTCTCCGTTGCCGTCGGCGAAGCCCCGGACGAGCACCTCGTAGAAGACCGCCTTGCGGTACCAGAGGGGATCGTGTTGGAGGCCCGGGGCATTCAATTCAAAGCTCCCCCTCGGGCTGAAGTGCTGGCTCGGGTTCTGCGGGCTAAAACTCACTGGCACTACCTCCGGATGCTAAGAATGTGAACGGGCTCGGCGTGCGGGTCCAGGCGGACGTAGTTGTACTCCCCCCATTCCCAACTCTCGCCGGTCAGCAGGTCATCAACCATGAAACGGCCGTTGTGCGTGAAGTTCTCCGGGTCCAGTTCCAGCGCCGGCAGGTCCAGGGACACCGTGCTCTCCCGGGTGCCGTGCGGGTCCACGTTGACGACGATGATCAGGGTGTCTTTGGTCCCGTCCGCGAGGGTCTTGTGCTTGGAGAACACCACGGTGGAGCTGTCCGAGCTCTGGTGCACCGTCAGGTTCTGCAGATCCCCCAGGGCCGGGTGCGCGCGCCGGATCCCGTTGAGCCGGGTCAGGTACGGGGCCAGGGTGCGCCCCGATTCTGCCGCCGCGTCCCAGTCGCGGGCCTTGTACTCAAACTTCTCGTTGTCGATGTACTCCTCGGCGCCCGGGCGCGCCACGTGTTCGTAGAGCTCAAAGCCGGCGTACACGCCCCAGATGGGGCTTGCCGTCGCGGCCAGGGCGGCACGGATCTTGAAGGCCGCCGGGCCGCCGAACTGCAGGTATTCGGTGAGGATGTCCGGGGTGTTGACGAAGAAGTTCGGCCGGAAGTAGGCCGCCGACTCGTGGCTGACCTCCTGGAAGTACGTCTCCAGTTCTTCCTTGGTGTTCCGCCAGGTGAAGTAGGTGTAGGACTGCTGGAAGCCTGCCCGGCCAAGAGCGTGCATCATGGCCGGGCGGGTGAACGCCTCGGCGAGGAAGACGACGTCGGGGTGCTTCTTATTGACCTTGCCGATCAGCCATTCCCAGAACCAGACGGGTTTGGTGTGCGGATTGTCCACCCGGAACACTTTGACGCCGTGGCTGACCCAGAGCATCACAATCCTTAGAATTTCGTTGGACAGCCCCGCGGGGTCGTTGTCGAAATTCAGCGGGAAAATGTCCTGGTATTTCTTTGGCGGATTCTCCGCGTAGGCAATAGTGCCGTCGACGCGCGTGGTGAACCATTCCGGGTGGCTTTGCACCCACGGGTGGTCGGGCGCGGCCTGCAGGGCCAGGTCCAGGGCCACCTCGAGTCCCAGCTCACCGGCCCGTGCCACGAAGGCGTCGAAGTCCTCGAAGGTGCCCAGATCCGGGTGGATGGCGTCGTGGCCGCCCTCGTGGGATCCGATGGCCCACGGCGAACCGGGATCGTGCGGTCCGGCGATCAAGGTGTTGTTCGGCCCCTTGCGGTGCTGGCCGCCGATCGGGTGGATCGGCGGCATGTAGATGATGTCAAAGCCCATGGCGGCGACGGCGTCGAGGCGCTGCGCGGCGGTGCGGAAGTTGCCGGAGGTCCATTCCCCCGTGTCGTGGTTGCGCACGGCACCTTCGGAGCGGGGGAAGAATTCGTACCAGGCGCCGGCTCCGGCAAGCGTTCGCTCCACCAGCAGCGGGTAGGGCTCGGAAACCGTCACAAGTTCGCGGATGGGCTGGCGTTCGACGACGGCGGCGACGTCGGCGCCGAAGCCGGCGGCGAGGCGTTCCTCGGGTGTCCGGGACGTATCTGAGAGGACGACGACGGCCATCCGCAGCGTTCTGCGGTCACCGGAGGGGCGGGAGGCGTCTTCGGAGGCTTCGGCCAGCAGGGCGGCACCTTCGGACAGCATGAGCTCGACGTCGATGCCGGCCTCCACCTTGACCTCGGCGTTGTGGTGCCAGGTGCCGTAGCGGTCGTGCCAGGCCTCGATGACGAAGGACCAGTTGCCAGTGGCGGGCGGGGTCAGGAGGCCTTCCCAGCGGTCCGTGCCCATTCCGCGGGGTCCGCGCGGCGGGGCGAGGCGGACCCGCTGCCGCTCTTTGCCGCGTGGGTCGAGCAGGACGGCGCTGACCCCGAGCTGGTCGTGTCCCTCCCGGAACGCGGTGGCTCCCACGACAATGGTTTGGCCCTCGACCGCTTTGGCGGGAAACTTTCCGCCCTCCACCGAAGGCTGCACGGCGGTGATCGGAAAGCGGCCAAATCGAAGGCCATCCGTGATCAGGGCCTTGGGCTTTTGCTTGGACACGGCGCTGGTTCGCGAGTTATTCGTCACAGCCTCGACGTTATCTACAAAACGGCCAGAATGCTAAGGCCTCGAACGTTTTCCGGAGGTTTCTGGTTCTGGTCGGAGTGATATCCGTCATTTACGGGAAAGAATCTTAAAGCAGTTCCGGGGCAACGACTTGTCCGTTAGTGTTTCGCTGGTGAAGGCAATCCGCAGATTTACCGTCCGAACCGTACTCCCGGAGTCGATCCGGCCGCTGGCCCGGCTCGCCACCAATCTCCGGTGGTCCTGGCATCCGCCCACCCGGGAGCTTTTCGAGGGGCTCAACCCCGGGGTCTGGGCGGAGAGCGCCCACGACCCCGTGACTTTCCTGGGCCTGGTCAGCCGGGAAGAGCTGCAGCGCCTCGCCGCGGACCAGGACGTGGTGCGGCGCGTCCACGCCGCGGCCGATGACCTCGACCAGTACCTGGAACAGCCGCGCTGGTACCAGAGCCTGGGCGACGGCGCGCCGGCATGCATCGCCTATTTCTCGCCGGAGTTCGGCATCACCGAGGTCCTGCCCCAGTACTCGGGCGGCCTTGGCATCCTGGCCGGGGACCACCTGAAGGCGGCCTCGGACCTTGGCGTGCCGCTGATCGGCGTCGGACTCCTGTACCAGGCCGGCTACTTTAAGCAGTCGCTCTCCCGGGACGCCTGGCAGCAGGAAACGTACCCGGTCCTCGACCCCGACGGGCTGCCCCTGACGCTCCTGCGCGAGGCCTCCCCGGATGGCAACGGCAAACCGGTCCAGATCTCCCTGCCGCTTCCCCAGGGCCGGCGCCTGCTGGCGCACGTGTGGCGGGCCGACGTCGGACGTGTGCCGCTGCTGCTGCTGGATTCCAACGTTCCGGGCAACGACGAGGCTGCCCGCGGCATCACCGACCGCCTGTACGGCGGCGGCGGAGACCACCGGCTGCAGCAGGAGCTCCTGCTGGGCATGGGCGGGGTCAAGGCACTGCGGGAGTTCCAGCGGCTCACGGGTGTCCCCGCGCCGGAAGTCTTCCACACCAACGAGGGCCACGCCGGGTTCCTCGGTGTCGAGCGGATCCAGGAATTGATGTCCGGCACGGCGCCGCTGAGCTGGGAGGAGGCCCTGGCCGCCGGGCGGGCGTCCACGGTGTTCACCACCCACACGCCGGTGCCGGCGGGGATCGACCGCTTCGAAATCTCCCAGATTCAGCACTTCTTCGAAGCCGGCCTCGCCCCGGACGTCCCGGTGGCCAAGATCCTGGACCTGGGCCGCGAGGACTTCGCCGACGGAAACCCGTTCGTGTTCAACATGGCCGTGATGGGGCTGCGGCTGGCCCAGCGGGCCAACGGTGTGGCCAAACTGCACGGCGTGGTCTCGCGCGGGATGTTCTCCGCCCTCTGGCCGGGCTTCGACCACTCCGAAATCCCCATCACCTCCGTCACCAACGGCGTGCACGTCCCCACTTGGGTGGACCCCCGCATCGCCGCGCTGGCGCGGGACCACTTCGGTGCCGAGGCGGAGGCGCAGGGCCGGTGGGACCTGGCCTACAACGTCACCGACGAGGACCTCTGGGCGTTGCGGCGCGAGATGCGGGTGTCCCTGGTCGAGGATGTCCGGCGCCGGCTCCGGGCCGCGTGGAAGAAGCGCGGCGCGGCCGACGCCGAGCTGGCGTGGACGGACTCCGTCCTGGACCCGGACGTCCTGACCATCGGCTTTGCCCGCCGCGTGCCGACCTACAAGCGGCTGACCCTGATGCTGCGCGACCCGGAACGGCTCAAGGCGCTGCTGCTGCACAAGACGCACCCCATTCAGCTGGTCATCGCAGGGAAGTCCCACCCGGCGGACGATGCCGGCAAGAAGATGATCCAGGACCTCGTCCGGTTCACCGACGACCCCGCCGTGCGGCACCGGATCGCGTTCCTGCCCAACTACGACATCGCCATGGCCCGGACCCTGTTCCCCGGCTGTGATGTGTGGCTGAACAACCCGCTGCGCCCCTTGGAGGCCTGCGGTACCTCCGGCATGAAGGCTGCCCTGAACGGTTCGCTGAACCTCTCGGTCATGGACGGCTGGTGGGATGAGATGTACGACGGCGAGAACGGCTGGGCGATCCCGACCGCCAACAACGACGCCTCCCCGGAGGAACGCGACGACATCGAGGCGGCGGCTCTGTACGAGCTGCTCGAAACGCAGGTGGCGCCGCGGTTCTACGGGCTGACCGTATCCGACGCCGCGGGCGCTGCCGGACCGTCCCAGCCCGGCCCGCAGGCCGTGCCTACGCACTGGGTTTCGATGATCAAGCACACCATGTCCCACCTGGGCCCGGCGGTTTCCGCGGAACGGATGCTCCGGGACTACGTCAACGTCCTGTACCGGCCCGCCGCGATCGCAGGACGCCACGCTGTGGCGGACAACTACGCCCAAGCCAAGGCCCTGGCGGCATGGAGCTCACGGGTCCGGGCCGCATGGCCGCACATCCAGGTCGAACACGTCGACTCGGTGGGGGTCTCCGAGGACCCGCAGATCGGCGATCTGCTGCAGGTAAATGCATACGTGGCGCTGCGTGAGCTCTCACCGGACGACGTCTATGTTGAGGTGGCCTACGGCCGGGCCGAGGACACCGACGAGCTGACGGACATCACGGTCGCGGAGCTCAAGGCCGCCGAAGACCTCGGCAAGGGCCGGCACCTCTTCAGCGGCACGCTGGTGATCGACCGTTCGGGGTCCTTCGGCTACACCGTGCGTGTGCTCCCCAAGAACGATGCCCTGGCCTCAAAAGCGGAACTGGGCCTGATCGTCAACGCCTGACCGTCACCACGGCCTGACCGTCACCGCGTGGCGTGCTAGCTCTCTTTAGAGGCAGACGGCGATGACGTCCAGGCTCTTGCCGGCGTAGCCTTCGGCGTCCTGCAGCGTTTCGCAGATGACGCCGAAGGAGCGGTCCGCGCGGAGCGCGGCGGGCACCTGCCAGATGAACGTGACAGGGGCCTCGCCGTCGTCTGTCACGGCATCCGCGACGTCGTGCAGCGAATCGTGCAGGGCATCCAGGTCTGTGCCGTAGTCCTCGGGGACGTCCAGGAGCTCGCCGAACGTGTCCAGGACCGCCTGCTTGGTGTCGGCGGCGGGGACAACCAGGGCGCGCCGGCCGGCGTCGCCGATTTGCGCCGTGAGTTCTTCGATGGTCCAGGTCTCTGCCGAGTAAATCTTCATGGGGTCCTTAATCTCGAATTATTTAGGTGCGGTAGATATTGATCGTGTTGGCCTGGACGAGGTCGCGCTCACCGGAGGCGACGCGGGCGCCCTGACGCCGGTCATGGAGTTCGGACGTCGTCACGCGGAGTTCGAAGAGCCGGTGCCCGGTGCCGTCCTCGTTGCTCAGCCGTGGCAGGGTGACCTTGACGTCGTCGGCGCCGCCGTTGACCACCACGAGGCCGTCGACGTGCCCGTCGTCGGACCCGAGCAGGAGCTGGATCACCCGGTGGCCGGGGTCATGCCACGTGTCGGCGGACATGGGCTGGCCGTCCACATCGAACCAATGGAAGTAGGACTGGTTGTCACGCGCCGGGTAATCATGCGGCTGGCTGGCCAGAAACTCCTTGCGCAGCCGGATGACGCGCTTGGTGGTGCGCAGCATCGCATGGGATTCCGTGGTGCTGGTCCAGTCGATCCAGGTCAGTGCATTGTCCTGGCAGTAGGCGTTGTTGTTCCCCTGCTGGGTCCGGCAGATCTCGTCCCCGGCGGTGATCATGGGTACGCCCTGGGAAATCATCAGGCAGGCCATCAGGTTCCGCCTGCTTTGGGCGCGCCGGGCGAGGATCTCGCCGTCTTCAGTGGGGCCCTCGAAACCGTGGTTGTAGCTGCGGTTATCGCCGTGGCCGTCCCGGTTCTGCTCGCCGTTGGCCTCGTTGTGCTTGCGGTCGTAGGCCGTCAGGTCGGCCAGGGTGAAGCCATCGTGGGCCGTGATCAGGTTCAGCGAGGCGAGCCGGGACCGGCCCGAGGACTCGAACAGCCGGGCGGAACCAGAGAGGGCGTCCGCGAGGCGGGCCACCGGGCCGCCGCTGCCGCCGCCGTCGATCGCTGCGCGGTCGGCGAGCCAGAAGCTGCGGACGGCGTCGCGGAAATGATCGTTCCAGTCCACCCACCCGGCGGGAAACCGGCCGGTCTGCCAGCCGCCGTAGCCCACGTCCCAGGGTTCGGAAATCAGCTTGACGCCGGACAGGACCGGATCGGCTCCGACGGCGACGAGGAAGGGGTGCCGCGGATCGAATTCGTTGGCGCTGTTACGGCACAGCGTGACGGCGAGGTCGAAGCGGAACCCGTCGATGTGGAACTCGCTCACCCAGTAGCGCAGGGAATCCAGCACCAGCTGTACGACGCGGGGTTCGCCGAAGTTCAGGCTGTTGCCGCAGCCGGTCGTGTCCACGTACCTGCCGTGGCCGTCGTTGCGGTAGTACTGCATCTCGCCCAGGCCGCGGAAGCTCAGGGTGGGACCGTCCGTGCCGCCCTCGGCGGTGTGGTTGTACACGACGTCGAGGATGACCTCGAGCCCGGCGGCATGCAGCAACTTGACCATGCCCTTGAACTCGTCCTGGACCGCGTGGGCGCCGGCGGCCTGGGCGGCCTCGGTGGCGTAGCCCGGATGCGGGGCGAAGAATGCGGCCGTGTTGTAGCCCCAGTAGTTCGTTAGCCCGAGCTGCTGCAGGTGCGGCTCGTCCACGTGGAAATGCACGGGCAGGAGCTGGACCGCCGTGACGCCCAGCGAGATCAGGTGCTCGATCATGGCCGGGTGGGCCATCCCGGCGTACGTCCCCTGCAGGTCCTCCGGAATGTCCGGGTGCAGCTTCGTCTGGCCCCGGACGTGGGCCTCGTAGACGATCGTGTTGCGCCACGGGACCCGCGGGCTGCGGTCCAGACCCCAGTCGAAATCGTTGCCGACCCGGACGCTGGTGATCAGCCCCTCGCGTTCGTCGACGGCCCGGCCGTAGGGGTCCATCAGCAACGGCTGCTCGCCGACGGCATCGAAATTCGTGGCGGGCATGGACAGCGGGAGGGCCTCGTGTTCCGGGGAGGACCGGAAGCCATAGCGCGAGCCGGCGGGAATGCCCTCAACAATTCCGTGGTGGACGCCGTCGGTGACGTTGGGCAGTGTCTTCACCTGCCAGGTTCCCCCGGGCGCCTGATATTCGATCTCCAGCGTGGTTACGCCGGGCGCGTAGACGGCCACGTTGGCGAACGCGCCCCGGGGATCGTCCACTGCCGGCGACCCGGTATGTGGAACGCTGATCCCCAGCGGAAACGCCCGCGAAGCGTCTACGGTGGAAGCGGTATCTATGTAAGACATAACCATTGCTTAAAGCTTAGCCGGGCCAGACAAATGGCCCCCGTTTTCGTTTTCATGACGTTTTGCAGTGTACGGACCGCCGCACTGCATACTGTAATGGAGCGCCGAGTTGGAGGTAATTGTGCGCGTTGCACTAGCCCAAATCATTACCGGCCGTGACGTGGCCGCAAACCTGGACCTCGTGGACGCCTACGCGCGCCAGGCCAAGGCCGGCGGCGCGGACCTGGTGGTGTTCCCGGAAGCCACCATGCGGGCCTTCGGCAATTCGCTCCTGGATATCGCCGAGCCGCTGGACGGCCCGTGGGCATCCCGCGTCCGCGCCCTCGCCGCGGAGCTGGGCATCGTGATCGTCGCCGGCATGTTCACTCCCGGCACCGCCGGCAACGGCGCCAAGGTGCGCAACACCCTGCTGGTCACCGGCCGCGGCCTCGAGGCCAGCTACGACAAGATCCACCTGTTCGATGCTTTCGGTTTCGCCGAGTCGGACACGGTCGACGCCGGCACCTCCCCCGTCACCTTCGAGCTCGACGGCGTGACGTTTGGCCTCGCCACGTGCTACGACGTCCGCTTCCCGGACCTGTTCACGGAAAACGCGGACCGCGGCGCCGACGTCAACATTGTGTGCGCCTCCTGGGGCTCGGGCCCCGGCAAGGCCGAGCAGTGGAAGCTCCTGGCCCGAGCCCGCGCCCTGGACTCCACCACCCTGGTCCTCGCCTGCGGCCAGGGCGACCCCGCCAGCGTGGGTCACCCGGTCAAGGGTTCCGCCCCCACCGGCGTCGGGCACTCCGTGGTGGTCTCCCCCATGGGCGACGTCCTCGAAGAACTCGACGGCGTCCCCGGCCTGCTGTTCGCCGACCTCGACACCGCCGCCGTCCAGGAAGCCCGCACCAAACTCCCGGTCCTAGCCAACCGCCACAGGTTCTAAGTATCTGATCTTCTAGGCCAAGGTTTCTGGTTGTGGTCACCCGCCGCGTGCAACGGCGTCTTGCCGTCGCTTAGACACCTCCCGACGCTTCCTCCGGCCGCGGGCGGCCTCCGAAAGCTCTGGTCGGCGATGCGCTCCTTAGCAAGACACCGCCGCCCGCTCGATATTGGGTCACCAACCGCCGGGCTGCTTCACATGAACGGCAGAGACGAAGAGGCGAGTGTTCCCAACAACAACGCGGGGTCACTTCGCGCCCATTTTGGAGCCTCGGATGGGCGCGATCTGACCCCGCGTTGCCTGTGGCCGTTCTCGGCTTAACAGGAAACGCTCCCCCACAAGGTGTGAGAGAGCGTTTTGCCGTTTGCCGCGAAAAGTTGGCGAGGCTCATCGCCGGGACCGGAGTTTTGCTAAGGAGCGCATCGCCGACCGGAACCGAGTAAGGCCGCTAGCGGCCGCACGAGGTGCAGGGAGGTGTCTAAGCGACGGCAAAACTCCGGTTCCGTCCTACCCAGCCACGACTGCGGCGACGGCAAGACTACGGTTCCGGCGGAACCCAGCCACAACTCAGGTGACCGCGGAACCCAACCCCCGACTCCGGCGACGGCGAAGCCGGCCCCGAACGCAGGACTACTTAGCGGCGCGCTGGCGGGAGATCTCGTAGAGGGAGATGCCGACGGCCATGGAGGCGTTGAGGGATTCCATGGCGGAGTCGATCGGGATGGAGACGATCTGGTCGCAGTTTTCGCGGACCAGGCGGCTCAGGCCCTTGCCCTCGGAACCGACGACGATGCACACCGGTTCGGTGGCCAGGGTGAGCTCGGGCAGCGAAACGTCGCCGTCGCCGTCGAGCCCCAGGACGTAGATCCCCATGTTCTTGAACGCCTTGAGCGTGTTGTTCAGGTTGGCCGCGCGGGCGACCGGGACGCGGACGGCTGCACCGGCGCTGGTCTTCCAGGCCGAGGCGGTGACGCCCACGGAGCGGCGCTCCGGGACGACGACGCCGTGGCCGCTGAAAGCCGAGACGGAGCGGATGATCGCGCCGAGGTTTCGGGGATCGGTGATGCCGTCGAGCGCGACGAAGAGCGGGGCGTTGGCTACGTGGCCCTTCTTCCAGGCCGCGAGGGTTTCTTCGGCGAGCTCGTACGCGTCCTGGTATTCGTACGGCGGGATCTGCAGCACGAGGCCCTGGTGGATGGCGTCGTCGGTCATCCGGTCGAGCTCGGGCTTGCCGGTTTCCATCAGCGGGATGCCGCGTTCGGCGGCCAGCTTCAGGGATTCCTTGACGCGGTCGTCCATTTCGATGCGGACGGCGACGTGCAGGGCCTTGGCCGGGATGCCGGCGCGCAGGGCTTCGACCACCGAGTTGCGCCCGGTGACGACCTCTTCGGTGGCGCGCCCCTTGGGACCGGAGCGGCCGGTGCGGGCGGCGGCGCTGGTAGTGCGGCTTCCGCTGGCGCGCTTGGCCTCGGAGCGTTCGGCGAGCTGCTTGTTCTTGAACGCCTTGTGGTAGGGGCGGTCCTCCGCCTTCGGCGTGGGGCCCTTGCCCTCCAGAGCCTTGCGGCCGTGACCGCCGGTTCCGACGGAGGGGCCCTTCTTCAATTTGACCGAGCGGCGACCGTTGTTGGCCATGAGTTTCACCCTTTAAATACGCGATTCGTTGACAAGTCTGACCTCCAGTCTACTGACTCGAGTAAAATCCACGATTTCGGGGTGGCCCGGAACGGACGACGGCGGCCCACTTCACCGGCCGCCGGCAACGGGCTTCAGCCGCGCTTGAGGCTCCAGCTCGCCCCGTCCGGGCCGTCCTCGACGACGACGCCGGCTGCGGCCAGGGTGTCCCGGATGGCGTCGGACGCTGCCCAGTCTTTGGCGGCCCGGGCGTGGGCGCGCGCCTCCAGCTGAGCCTCGACCAGGACGCCAAGGGCGGAGTTGGCTTGTTCGTCGGCCGCAGGCGTTGCGGTGGCGTTGAGGCCGAGGACGTCCAGCATGGCGGTGACGCTGGCCAGCGCCTGACCCGCGGCGTCGAGGTCGCCTTCGGTGAGAGCCGTGTTGCCGGCGCGGACGGTGTCGTGCAGGACAGCGAGGGCCTGCGGGACGTTGAGGTCATCGTCCATAGCCACCCCAAAAGCTTCCGGGACAGAACCAGCGGATGCCTCCGGTCCCGGGTCGGGCAGGACCCGGCTTGCGCGGCTGAGGAAGCCGTCGATCCGCTCGACGGCGGCGGCCGCTTCCTGCAGGGACGTCGGCTGGTAGTCCAGGACCGAGCGGTACTGCGCCTGCCCGAGGTAGTACCGGACAACGCGCGGCGGGGCGATCTCGAGCATTTCCGTCGGGCTCACGGTGTTGCCGATGGACTTGGACATTTTCTCGCCGGCGTAGGTGACCATCCCGTTGTGCATCCAGAAGTTGGCGAAGCCGTGGCCTGCCGCCTGTGACTGCGCCATTTCGTTTTCGTGGTGCGGGAAGCGCAGGTCCAGGCCGCCGCCGTGGATGTCGAACTCGGTGCCGAGGTATTTGGTGACCATCGCGGAGCATTCGAGGTGCCAGCCCGGGCGGCCGGCGCCCCACGGCGAAGACCAGCTCGCCGTCGTCGGCTCCCCGTCCTTGTAGCCCTTCCACAGCGCGAAGTCGCGGGGGTCCTTCTTGCCGCGGGGGTCCGCGTCAGGGGCGCCCTGCATGTCGTCGAGCTTCTGCCGCGTCAGCGAGCCGTACTTGGACCAGGAACGTACATCGAAGTAGACGTCGCCGGAGTCGTCCAGGGCCGGGTAGGCGTGGCCGCGGTCGATCAGCTGCTGGATGAGGGTGTGCATTTCCGGGATGTGGCCGGTGGCGCGGGGCTCATAGGTGGGGCGGGAGACACCCAGGGTGTCATAGGCCTTGAGGAATTCCTGCTCGTAGCGGTAGGCCAGGGCCCACCATTCCTCGTTGCGGAGGGCTCCGGGCTCGTCTTCAAAGTCGGCGCCGAACGAGGCGGCCGACTTGGCAAGGATCTTGTCGTCGATGTCGGTGACGTTGCGGACTGCCGTCACCCGGAAACCGCGGTACTGCAACCAGCGGGTCAGCTGGTCGAACGCGATGGCCGAGCGGATGTGGCCGACGTGTGGCATGCCCTGGACGGTGGCTCCGCAGTAGTACAGGCTCACCTTGCCAGGTACCAGGGGGACGAAGTCGCGGACTTCGGCGGATGCAGTGTCGTAAAAGCGCAGGGTCACCGCTCCAGATTAGCCGATGGCGCTCCGGGGCCCGACCGGCGGCTTTGCCGGCACGGCGCAGGCCGGCAGGCACGGACGGCCGCTCCGGCAACCTACTTGCAGTATTGCCCGATCTTGTTGATCTGCTCCGTGAGCTGGGCCGTCTGTTGGTCGGTCTTGGTTCCCGTAGGGCTCGCCGCAACCTGCTTCATGATCTCGGCCATCTGCTGGATCGGGGCGCCCACCTCCGGCGCTACCTTGTCCGCAACCTCCTGGTAGTGCTGGCCAATCTGCCCTGCCTGCTCCTTAGCGCTCCCGGAGGGCACGAAGGTGTCGGTGTTGAGGAACTTACAGCTTTCCTCGACACTGAGCTTCGGAGTGGCGCTAGGCGTTTGGGGCGCTGTCGTGGAGGCGGCACAGCCGCTCAGCATGGCCCCTGCCACGAGTACGACGGCGGTCAGCAGCTTCTTCACGGCAGGTCTCCTGGCAGTTCGGAACGGGTGTCTCGCTTGGGTCTTCCCTCAAGCGTAGGGGACCGGGGCCGGCGGTGCTTAACCAGCGGCGCCCAACCTGCTGTGCTAAACCTCCGGTGCTTAGCCTGCCGGATACACGAGCGCTGTTGCCACGGCCGAGATCCCCTCGCCGCGGCCGGTGAACCCGAGCCCGTCGCTCGTGGTGGCTGTGACGCTCACCGGCGCCGCGGCAGCGGCGCTGAGGACCTGCTGGGATTCCTCCCGCCGCGGGCCGAACTTTGGCCGGTTGGCCACGAACTGGACGGCGATGTTGCCGATTTCGAATCCGTGGGCGCGAACAATCCGGGCGGCCTCGGCCAGCAGGGTCACGCCGGATGCTCCGGCATATTCGGGCCGGTCCGTACCGAAGTGCGTGCCCAGATCCCCGATCCCGCAGGCCGAGAAGAGCGCGTCGGCGGCGGCGTGGGCCACGGGGTCGCCGTCTGAATGGCCGGACAGACCCCGCTCCCCCTCCCAGAAGAGGCCGCCGAGCCACAGCGGCTGCGGCTCGTCCTCGGCGGCGAAGGCATGGACATCGACTCCGATCCCGGTCCGGGGAATGACCGGGGGAACGGCTGGCGGGTTGGTGGACATGCTCATCCCTCCACCCAGCGCAAGCCCAGGGGCCCTTCGAGAAGGCCTTCGGCCAGGATCAGGTCCAGGGGCGTGGTGATCTTCAGGGACTGGCTGGCGCCGCGTACCGCGTGGACCGGGACCCCGATGAGCTCCACGAGCATCGCGTCGTCCGTGACGAGGGCGGCCTGGCCGGCGTCGAACCCGGAGGCAGCTTCGTGGGCGCGCTTGAGGGTACTCAGGGCGAATCCCTGCGGTGTCTGCACGGCGCGGAGCGATTCCCGGGGCGCTGTCCCGGTGACCAGTTCGGGGGCCACCGCGGCGCCGTCGCCGGTGGTCGGTTCGACGGTCTTGACGGTGTCGACGACCGGTATCACCGGAATGACGGCCGAGGCACCGGCGCCGAGCGCCGCTGCCACGCGGTGAAAGACGGCTTCAGGCGTCAGCGCCCGGGCGGCGTCGTGGACCAGCACCGATTCGATATTGGGCAGGAGGGCCGCCATCGCTGCGCGGACTGAATCGGCGCGGTCCGCACCGCCGTCGACGACCGTCACGACGGGAGCCCGGACGCCGGAGCCCGACGCCGCGCCGGAGTGTCCGGCCGCAAGCTCCTGCGTGAAGGCCTCGCACAGCGCCCGCAACTCGGTGTCGCCCGGGGGGAGCGCAATGCAGATCTGCTGTGCGATCCCGGCAGCCGCCACACCGCGGAGGGCGTGGGTGAGGATGGTGTCCCCGCCGAGAGGAACTTTTGCTTTCGGCATGCCGTAGCCCAGGCGCTGGCCGGAGCCGGCGGCTACAACTATGACCGCTGTGGCGGGACCGGGCTGTGACGTATTCGCCTGTGACGTATTCGTCGGTGCAGTATCCATGGGCACAAGACTACGTCCCCGCGCCTCGGACCGGGGCGCTCAAAGGGACCACAACCGATAGCGCAACGGAGGGGGCGGCCGCTGAAAAAGGGCAAAAAGAAGCCCCGGCGGCTGACGCCACCGGGGTTCGATTCTTATCTGCGCCGGCCCTGCTGGGCCGGCCCTGTGCTAGGAAGCCAGGACCTCGTCGAGAACGCTTGCAGCCTTCTCTTCATCAGTCTTCTCAGCCAGTGCCAGTTCCGAAATCAGGATCTGACGGGCCTTGGCCAGCATGCGCTTCTCTCCCGCGGAGAGACCCCGGTCGTGATCACGGCGCCAGAGGTCGCGGACGACCTCGGCTACCTTGATGACGTCACCGGAAGCAAGCTTTTCCAGGTTTGCCTTGTAGCGACGCGACCAGTTGGTGGGTTCTTCAGTGAACTCGGCCCGCAGCACGTCGAACACGTGCTCCAAGCCTTCCTTGCCCACTACGTCCCGAACCCCTACCAGGTCAACGTTTTCTGCTGGAACTTCAATGGTCAGATCACCCTGAGCCACCTTGAGCTTGAGATACATCTTCTCTTCGCCCTTGACAGTGCGCATCTTGATTTCTTCAATTTTGGCTGCACCGTGGTGAGGGTAAACTACTGTCTCGCCGACCTCAAAAACCATGTGGACATTCCCCTTTCCCGCAGACCAGTTTATCACGATTAAGGCATACAACTGGCATCAAAAGGTGCCGGGAACCGCATGAATCCGGGGAAAATGGCCGTAATCCGCCCCCTCAAACCCCTTGACGAATGCGGATAATAGTGCCTGCGGCCCTAACTGCCAAGAGGTTTCCGTCCCCCGCCGAGCCGGGTCCCGCCGCCGGTGACGCACGCTTGGCCGCGCTTGTGTGTAGTCGCCGAATCCTTGTTTGCGGCCGTTTGCGGCTAGGCTATGGCTGAATAATGTTTCAAGACTCTCAAGGAGTGCGTGACGTGCGTTTCACTGCGATGAACCGGGGCCAGCGCGGCAAGCTGGCAATGGCAACGGCTGCACTTGGCATCGGCCTGTTGTCCCTGACCGGCTGCGGCTACATCAACGCCCAGCAGACCACGGAGCAGTACGCGGCCTCGGACGGAACCCGGACTGATCTCGGTGCGCTGCAGCTGCGCAACTTCATCATCGTCTCCGATGGCGAGGACAAGCCGGGCCGCGTGATCGGCGCCGTGTACAACACCTCCTCCAATGACGTGGTGCTGACCATCAAGGGTGCGGAGGGATCGCAGACCCAGGTTCCGGTCAAGAAGAACTCCTACACCATGCTCAACGACTCCACCGACGCCGCGATCCTGAACCCGGCCGGCGCCAAGCCGGGCGCCGTCCTCGATGTCACCATCTCCGAGAACGGCACCAACAAGGAAGCCAAGTTCACGGTTCCGGTCATGGACGGCACGATCGTCGACTACAAGTCGTACCTGCCGACGCCGGCGCCCACCGAGTCCGGCACGGCCACCTCGACGGAGACGGCTACGCCTACCGAGACGGCCACGCCGACGCCGAGCAGCACGGCCGGCCACTAGCTTCAACGGCTGGAACAATTGCAAAAGGAGGGGCACCTGCAGGTGCCCCTCCTTTTGTGTGTCCCCTGATGTTCAACTGCGCGGGACGTCCAGCAGTCCGGCGGCCCGGCAGCAGCGGCCGCCGGGCTGCCTCTTCCGATCTTTAGGGCTCGAACTTGTAGCCCAGCCCCCGGACGGTGATCAGGTACCGCGGCGCAGACGCATCCGGCTCGATCTTGCTGCGCAGCCGCTTGACGTGGACGTCGAGGGTCTTGGTGTCCCCCACGTAGTCGGAGCCCCAGACCCTGTCGATCAGCTGCCCGCGGGTCAGGACCCGGCCGGAGTTCCGCAGCAGCATTTCCAGCAGCTCGAACTCCTTGAGCGGCAAGGCGATCTGCTCGCCCCCGACGCTGACCACGTGGCGTTCAATGTCCATCCGGACAGGACCGGCCTGCACTGTGGTGGAGACAAGTTCCTCCGGCTCGCTCTGGCGCCGCAGGACGGCCCGGACCCGGGCCACGAGTTCCCGCGAGGAGTAGGGCTTGGTGACATAGTCGTCGGCGCCCAGTTCGAGTCCCACCACCTTGTCGATTTCAGAGTCCTTGGCCGTCAGCATGATCACGGGCACCCCGGAGCGCTGCCGGAGTTGGCGGCAGACCTCCGTGCCGGACTGGCCAGGCAGCTGCAGGTCCAGGAGCACGAGGTCGGCGCCGTTGCGGTCGAATTCGGTGATGGCGTCCAGTCCGTTGTCCACCACCTCCACTTCGAAGCCTTCTTTACCCAACAGGTAGGACAGGGGGTCGCTGAAGGACTCCTCGTCCTCGACAATCAGAATCCTGCTCAAGCGGTAGCTCCTTGCTCATGGACGCCTGCGGCGTCACGTCGTTGCGGTCTGGGGTCCCGACTGGAAGTTTGGGCAGCGGGCTTGCCCGCCTCGGGGGCGTCGCCGTCGTCCTGCCCTTCTATCTCGGGAAGTCGAATGGTGAACGTGGAACCCTGGCCGAGCCGGGACCACAGGGTCACCTCGCCGCCGTGGTTGGAAATGACGTGCTTGACGATGCTCAGGCCAAGCCCGGTGCCGCCGGTCTGCCGCGAGCGGGCAGCATCCACGCGGTAGAAGCGCTCAAAGACGCGCTCCTGGTCCTCGGCGCTGAGCCCATCGCCCTGGTCCGTCACCGAGACCGCCACGAGACCGTCCTTGGCCCGGATGCCCACGCCCACCTTGGTGTTCTCCGGCGAGTAGCGGATGGCGTTATCGATCAGGTTGCGCAGGGCGGTCACGAGAAGGTCCTGGTCGCCGTAGACCAGGGCATCGGCGTGCCCGCCGACCACCAGCTGGATGTTCTTGCTCTCGGCCGGCAGCACGGAGCGGTCCACGGCCTCGCTGACCACAAGGTTGATGTCCACCGGGCGGCCCTGCTGCGCGACGTTGGCGCCCTGGAGCCGGGAGAGTTCAATGATGTCCTGGACAAGCGCCGCAAGCCGTGTCGATTCCTTGTGCATGCGCTTGGCGAACCGCTTCACCGCCTCGGGGTCGTCAGCGGACGACTCGAGTGCCTCGGCCAGGAGGGAGATCGCCCCGACCGGTGTCTTCAGTTCGTGGGAGACGTTCGCGACGAAGTCGTTGCGGACTTCCTCGGTGCGGGTGAACTCTGTCCGGTCATCGGCCAGCAGGAGGACATATTCCTCCGTGATGACGGCGGCCCGGACCTGGACAACGATCGTGCCCTGGCCGAGCGGGCCGCGCGGCAGTTCCAGCTGCTGTTCGAGGATGACCCCGTCCCGCCGCACCTTGGCCGTCAGTTCCAGCAGCTGCTGGTGCACCACCGTGTGCCCGCGGACCAGGCCGTAGGCGTAGGCGGCGGGGCTGGCGCGGACCACGCCGTCGATCGCATCCACCACCACGAACGCGCGGCCGAGGACGGCGAGCACTTCCGCGGCCCCCTCGGGCAACGAGGGGTCATCGACGTCGACGTCGACAATATGCCGCTGCTGCTCACTGACCCTGAACGCGAGTACGCCGAACATGCCAAACGAGAGGCCGATCAGGCCGGCGATCACGCCGATGAGCATTGGATCCACGGCTCCAGCTTATGCTCTGCCACGTGACCGAATCCGAAATCTCCTGCGATTCGGGCAGCGGTTCAGCTAACGTTCACCTATTGGGGCGTAACAGTTCACCGGACACTGAAAGAGTTGACAGTTGGAGCGCCGGTAGGTGAACCGAAATAGGCCCGCCACTTCGATTGCAGGCAATATTTCCGAGGAAAGGACGCACACGTGCGTAAGGTTTTTCAGGAGGAGCTCGCCCAGGTAAGGGAACAGCTCGTCGAGATCTCAGCGCTGGTCACAGAGGCCATCGACAAGGCCACGACAGCTTTCCAGGGCGCCGATATCGACCTCGCCGAGGACGTGATTGCCGCCGATGCCCGCATCGACTTCCTGCAGAACAGCCTCGACGAGCGTGCCATCGACATCCTCGCCCTCCAGGGCCCGGTGGCGAGCGATCTGCGCATGCTGGTTGGTTCGCTCCGGATGAGCGCCTCGCTCGAACGCATGGGCGACCTCGCCCGGCACCTGGCCCAGCTGGCGCGTCTGCGCTATCCGGCGTCAGTGGTCCCGGACCAGCTGCGGGAGACCTTCAAGGCTTTCGCGGAACAGGACCTGCTGATCGCCCAGAAGCTCACGGAGCTGCTGGCAACCCGCGACCTCGGCGTGGCCCGGGAGATCATGAAGGCCAACGGCGCCGTCAATGACCTTCACCTAAGCGTTTTCCAGGCGATCGCCCGCAGCGACTGGCAGGAGTCGCCGGCCACCACGGTGGACGTTGCCCTGGCCAGCCGCTACTTCGAGCGCTTCGCGGATCACGGCGTCTCCGTGGCCCAGAAGGTCACGTACCTGGTGACGGGCGCGTGGCAGCCGAGCACGATCGAGCACAACTGACTCCGGCCAACTGCGGCTGACTCAGCCGCAGTTACAACGGCGCCGGTACAACGGCGCTGATAGCACCGCGCTGATACGAACGACGGCGTCCGGTCACCTTGGGGGTGGCCGGACGCCGTCGTTTGTGCGCTGTCCCTTACTTAGTGCCTGCCCGGGCGGGGGCCGGTTACTTCTTGCCCTGGTTGGCGACTGCCTTGATGGCCTCGGCGGCGGCCTCGGGATCGAGGTAGGTGCCGCCCGGGTTCAGCGGCTTGAAGTTCTCATCCAGTTCGTAGACCAGCGGGATGCCGGTGGGGATGTTCAGGCTGGCGATGTCCTCGTCGCTGATCCCGTCAAGGTGCTTGACGAGGGCGCGGAGCGAGTTGCCGTGGGCGGTGACCAGGACGGTCTTACCGGCCCTGAGGTCTTCCTTGATGTCTGATTCCCAGTACGGCATGAGCCGGATCAGGACATCCTTGAGGCATTCGGTGCGCGGGACGGCGTCGCCGAGGTCCGCGTAGCGCGGGTCCCCCACCTGGGAGAACTCGGAATCGTCAGCCAGGGGCGGCGGCGGGGTGTCGTAGGACCGGCGCCACAGCATGAACTGCTCCTCGCCGAATTCGGCGAGGGTCTGGGCCTTGTCCTTGCCCTGCAGCGCGCCGTAGTGGCGCTCGTTGAGGCGCCAGTCGCGCTTGACGTCGATCCAGCCGCGGTCGGCCTTTTCCAGTGCCATGTTCGCCGTGTTGATGGCCCGCTTCAACCGCGAGGTGTAGAGGATGTCGGGGAGGATGTTGTTCTCCACGAGCAGCTCGCCGCCGCGGACCGCCTCGGCACGGCCCTGGTCATTGAGGTCAACGTCCACCCAGCCGGTGAACAGGTTCTTGGCATTCCAGTCGCTGTGGCCGTGGCGCAGCAGAATCAGCTTGTAAGTCATGCTTTTCATCCTAGCCGAGCGGTTGGCGGCGGTGCCGAGCGTTACACCGCGCGCGTTTCAGAGCGTGCCTCACCTTCTGCTTCACCGCGTGCTTCAGGGCAACGCGGGGTCGCTCCCGGCCCATCCAACGCCCATCACGGAAATGGGGTGACCCCGCGTTGGAGGATAGGCTTGGGCGGTGGTACAGAAGGCTGAACGGGTGCTGGCCCCCCGAAACAAGGGCGGAACGAGAGGCGGCGCGCGCGGCGGCAGGCCCGTGGGTAACGTGACCCGCGGAACCACGAACCCCAACCGGATGCGCCGCGTGGACCGCTGGCTGACCGGGCCGCAGGCATGGCGGCTGCGGGCCGCGGCCCATCCTCTCGCCGTCGACCTCGGGTACGGCGCCTCACCGGCCACCGCCGTCGAACTTTTCGAACGCCTCGCCGCGGTCCGCGGGGACGTGCAAATGGTGGGGATCGAAATCGAACCGGAGCGCGTCCGGCAGGCCCAAGCCCTTGAACGGCCCGGCCTAAGGTTCCAGCTGGGCGGCTTCGAACTGCCCATGACCGGAAAGCCCGTGCTGGTCCGCGCCTTCAACGTGCTGCGGCAGTACGAGGAAACCGACGTGGCGGGCATCTGGCGGCTGGTGCAGGACCGGCTGGCCCCGGGCGGGCTGTTCATCGACGGCACGTGCGATGAAATCGGGCGGCGCGCCGCCTGGGTGGCGCTCGACGTCGAGCGGCCGCTGAGCCTGAGCCTGTCCATGCGGTTCGGTGCCTTCGTGCTGCCCTCCGACGTTGCCGAAAGGCTCCCGAAGGCCCTGATCCACCGCAACGTGCCCGGCGAGAAGATCCACACCTACCTGCAGGCGATGGACCAAGCCTGGCTGGAAGCGGCTCCGCTGGCGGCCTTCGGAAACCGGCAGCGCTTCGGGGCTATGTGCCGCGCACTGCTCGACGCCGGTTGGCCGATCCAGGACGGCCCGTCCCGCTGGCGGCTGGGCGAAGTGACGGTCGGCTGGGAAGCCGTGGCCCCGGGAGCTTAGGCGCCGGGGGGTGGGCCCACGCCGGCGGGGTTCCCTGGGCGAGCTTGCGAGCTTAGGGTGCCGGTGTTGGGCCCACGCCGGCGGGGTTCCCTGGGCGAGCTTGCGAGCTTAGGGTGCCGGTGTTGGGCCCACGCCGGCGGGGTTCCATGGGCGAAGCTTGCGAGCTTAGGGTGCCGGTGTTGGGCCCACGCCGGCAGGGTTCCCTGGGCGAGCTTGCGAGCTTAGGGTGCCGGTGGGGATCACCAGGGGCCGTAGGGGCCCATGTTGCTGCCGCGGCCGCGGCCGGCGTCTTTGACGGCGGGGCGGACGTCGGCGAGGTACACGGACGCGGCCGTCACCGCCGCAAGGCCGAAAATGCCAAGCGAACTGGCGCCGCCACCGCTGCCCAACTGCGAGAGCAGGGAGAACAGTCCCACGGCGAACGCGCCGCCGGTCAGGGCCAGCCAGAAGGTCTTGGTCCGCTTCGATACGGCCTCGAACGCGTTGGCCTTGTGCCGGAGACAATCGAAAAACGCCCATGCCTCAAGGACAAAGGCCACGACAGCCAGGACCAGGTAAACCCCGGATTCGACAAAGTAAATGAGTATGCGTCCGTCCACTCCCCCAGCCTAGCCGTCCAGAGTGCCCAATGCCTGCTCCAAATCGGCCCAAAGGTCTTCCACGTTCTCAATGCCCACGCTCATCCGGACCAGGTTGTCCGGCACGCTCTCCGGCTCGGCGGCGTGCCGGCGCCGGCGTTCGATCAGGGATTCCACCCCACCCAGGGAGGTCGCGGGGAGCCAAAGCTGCAGGGCGCGGATCATGCGGTCCGCGGCGTCCGCGCCGCTGAGGCCGCTGCCCTGCCCACCCACCGGTGCCACCTCGATGCACAGGACGGAACCGAAACCCTTCATCTGCTCCTTGGCCCGCGCGTGGCCGGGGTCCGAGGCCAGCCCGGGGAAGCGGACGCCGGCCACCTTCGGATGACCGTCGAGCCGCTCGGCCAGAATTTGGGCCGACGCCTGCGAACGCTCGATCCGCAGCGCGAGGGTGCGGAGCCCGCGCAGCGCCAGCCACGCCTCGAATGGTCCGGCGATTCCGCCGTGGATGGTGCGGTGGTGCAGCAGGGCGGCGCGGAGACCGGCGTCGGACGTCACCAGGGCACCGAGTACGACGTCGGAGTGGCCGGAGAGGTACTTGGTCACCGAATGCAGCACGACGTCGGAGCCCAGGCTCAGGGGCTGCTGCACCAGGGGCGTGGAAAAGGTGTTGTCCGTGACGACGATGGCGCCGGCCTCATGTGCCGCGGCGGTCAGGGCCCGCATGTCCGCGACGCCGAGCATGGGGTTCGTGGGGCTCTCCAGCCAGAGCATGCTGGCGGCGCGCCCGCCGGCCGGGGCAAGCGCCGCAAGTACAGCGTCCGTGTCCGCGATGTCTACCGTCCGCAGCTCGAGGAACCCTTTGGCCGCCAGTTCGGTGGCCATGGTGACCGATCCCGCGTAGCTGTGCGACGGCATGACGAGCACGCCCTGGGCGGGCACCAGGGACAGGGCTGAACTCACGGCGGCGAGTCCCGAGGCGTAGAGCAGGCCTGGCAGTTCCGCGCCCTCCAACTGGCCCAGCGCCTCTTCAAAGGGGTCCCACGTGGGGTTGGAATACCGGCCGTAGCCGCGGTCGCCGTCGCCCAGCGGTCCCGTACCGAAGTAGGTCGAGGACAGCACCAGCGGCGGGTTGACCGGTTCGTCGCGGGTGCGCGGCGGGCGCCCTGCCGCGACGACCAGGGAATCCGGCGAAAGCGAGGCGGCCTGTTCTTCAGTAAGACTCATGAGGACAGGGTACGTGGGCGCCCGGCAGGGTACCCAAGCCGTTACGCCGCAGACTTTGCGCAGACTAGAGTGTCGGTGATTGTCGGTACTCTTGAACGGTGACTACCCAGAGCCCCGGAGCGTCCCGCCGAAAGTTGACCGGCCTGTTGCCCGGACTGTTTATTGCCTTCGAAGGCGGAGACGGCGCCGGCAAGTCCACGCAGGCGGCTGAACTCGCCAAGGCCCTGGAATCACGTGGTTTTACCGTGTTGCGGACCCGGGAACCGGGCGGCACTGCGATCGGTGAGAAGCTGCGGTCCCTCGTGCTGGATCACGGCCACGGCCACATCGATGCCCATACCGAGGCCCTGATTTTCGCGGCATCCCGGGCGGCGCACGCGAGCCAGGTCATCCGCCCCGCCCTGGAACGCGGCGAGATCGTCCTCACCGACCGGTACATCGATTCCTCGGTCGCGTACCAAGGCGCCGGCCGAGGCCTCGGAACGCAGGCGGTCCGGGACATCAATGCCTGGGCCACATCGGACCTGCAGCCGGACCTGACCGTACTTCTCGACGTCGAACCCGCCGTTGGCCGGCAGCGGCGCACCGCCGGACAGGCCGCCGAAGACCGCCTCGAGTCCGAGGCCGACGAATTCCATGCCAAGATCCGGGCGGCCTTCCTGGACCTCGCCTCGGCCCGGCCGGAGGCGTATCTGGTGCTGCCCGCCCGGCTGCCCGTCGCCGAACTCGCCGCCCGCATCCTCGAGCGCGTCGAATCCCTGCTGGCCGTCACCCAAAGCAGCACAGCATGACGGTCTGGGACGACCTCCAGGGCCAGGACGCCGTCGTGGCCCAGTTGCGCCAGGCGGCCCAGAACGAAGGGCTCACGCACGCGTGGCTTTTCACCGGCCCGCCCGGCTCCGGCCGTTCCAACGCCGCGAAGGCGTTCGCCGCGGCCCTGAACTGCGACCAGGAGGACGTCAGCCTGCGCGGCTGCGGCGAATGCCCGGCGTGCCTGACCATCCTCGGCGAAACCCATTCCGACGTCGCGTTCGTGCGCACGGAGAAGGTCACCATCACCATCGACGAGGCGCGCGAGCTCGTGTCCACCGCCGGGAACCGGCCCTCGTCGGGCCGGTGGCGGATCATCGTGGTGGAGGACGCGGACCGGATGGCCGAGCGGACCACCAACGTGCTGCTCAAGGCCATCGAGGAACCCACGCCCCGCACCGTCTGGATGCTCTGCGCCCCCTCCCCCGCCGATGTCCTGGTGACCATCCGCTCCCGCTGCCGGCCGGTGGCGCTGCGGCTTCCGCCGGCCGCCGCCGTCGCTGCCCTGCTGGTCAAGCGCGACGGCGTGGACCCGGCGGTCGCCGAGCGCGCCGCCCGCGCGGCGCAGAGCCACGTCGGGATCGCCCGCCGCCTGGCCCGGGACCCGGAGGCCAGGGAGCGCCGGCTCGAGACGGTCCGGTTTCCGCTGTCCCTTCGCGGCGTCACGGCGGCGGTCATGATGGCCGAGAAACTGGTCAAGATCGCCACCGAGGAAGCCAACAGCTCCAACGACGAGCGCGACGCCGCCGAGAAAACCGCGCTTCTGACCACCCTCGGGGCACCCGAAAGCGGCACGCTGCCGCCAGCCATGCGGAGCCAGGTCAAGCAACTCGAGGACGACCAGAAGCGCCGCGCCAAGCGTTCCGTCACCGATTCCCTTGACCGCACCCTGACGGACCTGTTGTCCTTCTACCGGGATGTCCTGATCATCCAGATGGGGAACGCAGTGGAACTCGTCAACGTTGAACTCAGAAGCGAACTCGAAGACTTCGCCTCCCGTTCCACCGCCGAAGTGACCCTTGCCCGAATGGACGCCATCAACAAGGCCCGCACGCGGATCACCACAACCAACGTGGCCCCGCTGCTGACGATCGAGTCCATGGCTTCCAGCCTTATTTGACGGTTCCGGCCGCTCCAACGATCATCTTCGCTTTCGTTCCTAGCCTCCAAGGAGAACCGCATGAAGCCTGCTCGACCCAAGTCCGCAAGATCCCGATCCCTGGCGATCGGCATGCGGGCCGTCGGCGCCGTGGCCCTGGCCCTCACGCTGGCCTCGTGCACCCTTTTCGGCGGCGGGGGCGGCAACGGGTCCAGTGCGCCGGCATCGGGGACAGCGGGGCAGGCGGACCCGTCAATCGTGGCGGCCGCGCCGGCCGAACTGCGCAGCTACTACTCCCAGCAGGTCGACTGGAAACCGTGTGAAGGCAACTTCCAGTGCGCCAAGATCAAGGTTCCGCTGGACTACAGCAAGCCCGACGGCGAACGCATCGAGCTTGCCGCCATCAAGCTCGCCACGACAGGCGACAAGAAGGGCACCCTGATGGTCAATCCGGGCGGCCCGGGCGGCTCGGGGTACGACTTCGTCAGGGATGCGGCCAACACCAACATTTCGGACAAAGTCCGGTCCGCCTACGACATCGTGGGCTTCGACCCCCGCGGTGTGAAGCGCTCCGCCCCGGTCACGTGCCTCACGGACAAGGAACGCGACGCGTCCCGCGCCAAGACCTACGCCCTGGACACCGACGCCGGACTGGACGAGGCCCTGGCCGACAACAAGGCCATCGCTGCCAAGTGCGTGGAGAAAACCGGGCCGGTGCTGGCCCACATCGACACCTTCAGCGCCGCCAAGGACCTCGACATCCTGCGCGGCGTGGCCAACGACTCAAAGCTGAACTACCTCGGCTACTCCTACGGGACCCTGCTGGGCTCCACCTATGCGTCGCTGTTTCCGGACAATGTGGGCCGGTTGGTCCTCGACGGCGCCATGGACCCGTCGCTGAGCAACGAGGAACTGACCCGCGACCAGGCCGTGGCCTTCGACAAGGCCCTCCACGCCTATGTCGCCAAATGCCAGCAGACGTCCGGATGCCCCCTCACGGGAAGCACCGAGGAAGGCGTCCAGCAGATCCACAACGCCATCAGCGCGGCCGAGGCGAACCCGCTGCCGGCGAAGGACGGACGGAAGGTCTCGGGCTCCACGTTTGTCAGCGGCCTCATCATCCCGCTCTACAACGATGACAACTGGCCGATCCTCACCCGTGCGCTCGCCACCGCCCTGGCCGGCGACGGCACCGGCATGTTGCAACTGGCCGACTTCGGCGCCGACCGCGATCCCAGCGGCACCTACACGTCAAACAGCACCTTCGCCTTCAACGCCATCAACTGCCTGGACTACCCGATGGTGTCCGACACCGCGTCCATGCGGGCCGAGGACCAGAAGCTGCGCCAGCTGTCGCCCACCCTGGGCTACTACTTCGCCTATGGCGGCAGCAACTGCAAGGACTGGCCGTACAAGAACGTCCGGACCCCTGCCCCGATCGAGTACAAGGGCTCGGCCCCGATTGTCGTAGTTGGAACCACCGGCGACCCGGCTACCCCCGTGGAATGGGCCAGTTCGCTGCGCAAGCAGCTTGGGAACGCCTCGCTGCTGACCTGGAAGGGTGAGGGCCACACGGCGTACGGCCGTTCCAACAGCTGCATCGGCAACGCGGTCGATGACTACCTGGTGGACGGAAAGGCCCCGGCGGACAACACGGTCTGCTAGGTCCGTGACGGGGCCGCATGGCGGCTTCGGTCGCTCATTTTGACCCGGACGCCGGGACTCTATTACAGTTGTCTCTTGCATGATCCGCCCGGTTCGCCGGGCATTCATGTGGTTGCTTCCTTAGCTCAGTTGGTAGAGCGTCTCACTCGTAATGAGAAGGTCGCCAGTTCGATTCTGGCAGGAAGCTCGGGAAGAACCCCGTATCACCGTTGACTCAACGGGGATACGGGGTTTTTTATTGGTTGCGGCGGGACGGGGCCGTACGGCGCCGCATAGGGCCAGGGCACACCTATGGCAGAAGAAGGCCCCGCAGCCCACAGGGGCGGCAGGGCCTTCTTGTAGTTCGTGCGGGGTCAGTGGGTGCGACCGGATGCTTATGCGGGGACGTCGAAGCGCTGGCCCTCGGGTTTTGATTCCAGCAGCGTGAAGACGAGGAGAATGATGCCGCCGATAAACGGGATGAGCACGATGAGGTACATCCAGCCGCTGAAGTTCGCGTCGTGGAGGCGACGGACCGTCAGGGCCAGGGACGGGACAATGACTGCCAGGAACCAGACGGCTGCCAGGATCAGCCCGACCATATAGGCGGGGCCGGGGACGCTGGCGCCGTTGGGGCCCAGTTTTGCGCCGGCCGCCCCACCGGCAAGCATGATGACGTTCAAGACGATCGAGACGAGTCCGGAGACGAGCATCCACCACCAGTATTCGCTCCGGCTGGCGCGGCCGGAGAACGTCCCGTACTTCTTGAAGAACCGCGACGCGGCCTCTGGCAGGGAAGCGCCGTAGAGCGGTGCCCAGAGTGGCACGGGCCCGGATCCCTGAGCCGGGTACGCCGCAGCGGCGTACGGGTTCGGCGCCCACCCCGGGTTCTGCCGGGGCTGCTCGCTGGGCCACATCTGCCGGCTGGTGCCTTGCTGAGAATTATGCGGATCTGACATGTGATGCTCCTTCACTGGTGTGGCGGGTGGATCCGGGAGGGTCAGGGGACGTCGGCCGCGGCGGAATCGCTGAAGTGTGGCGCCTGGCTCGGCGGGGGCAGGACATGGGGCTGGGCACGCTCGGCTCCGCGGCGTTGCGCGTTGTGGACCTCGAGGCGGTGACGGCCTGCGATGACGGAGCTTGGGCTGCTGCCGAGTAGCCGGCGCGGTTGTGCCATGGTTCCCCCATTACCGGGCACCCCAGCGGGCCCCCGGCTGTCATGCTACCGGCGTTTTCGTCCCGTGGGCACTATGGCATCCCGGAATGTTTCCGCAGGTCAGGGAGCAGAACGGGCCGACACCTTGGTGTACCGTCCTCAGGGACGGAAGCTGCTCGACGAGACGGAGGTTTGGTCGCGGGTTGGGCGCGGTTTAGGCGGCGCAGACGAAGGTAACCCTCAGAGATGCGGTGCCGCTATTTGCAGGTGGCGAGAATCCCGGCGATGGCGTCGTGCTCGGGACGGGTCATCCACAGTTTGTACTTGGCCTTCACAGCCGTCTGGCGGGCGACGTATTCGCACCGGAACGCCTTGTTGGCCGGGAGCCAGGCATCGGCCGAGGAGTCTGACTTCTGCTGGTTCGCGGGGCCGTCGGCGGACATCAGGTTCAGCGGATCGTTGGCGAGCTGGAGGCGCTGGCCGGCGCTGATCTGCTGGGCGCCGGTCTGCCAGGCCAGCGACAGGGGAATAATGTGGTCGATCTGGACGTCCGCCGAGTTCTCACCACGGGTGAAGGTGATGGTCTTGCCGGTGTATTTGTCGGCAAGCTTGCCGGAGGCGATGACGCAATCCCTGGTCCCGGGCTTGGTCGTCACGTCGGTGAGGTCACGGCGGAGCATGTCGTTGCGCGTGTCGCAGCCGTTGTGGTCCACATCGGACCAGGCGGGACCGAACTGCCCGCGGCTGTACCCGGTCTTTGGGGCCTTGCCCTTCACCGGGATGGACGCCAGCTGGGCTACGGCCGCGGCGGCCTCGCCCGGGTGCGCGGTGCCGGTGCCGGGAGCCTGGGACGCGGCCGCGCTGTGCACGGCGTCAGCGACTTTGGCGCCAACGTGGGCTGCGGCATCACAGCCGGCGAGGGAGCCTGCGAGAAGCAGGCCGGCAAGGACGGTCAGGGACTTGGTGGCGGCGGAGCGGGAGATGTTCATGCCTATCATGAGTGCGGCGAAAATGACCAGATTACCCGCACCCCGTTCCGCGCCCGCGCAGGCCGGAGCATGGAGTCGCTCACGTGCAGCTGTGGCCGCGGCTCCAATCTGCTTCTCGTCAACACGTTGCGCGGTGAGGGCGTCCTTGCGCGGCCGGCTACTTCAGGGTGAGCACCGGGTTCACGGGAGCCTTCAGCGAATCCACCTGCAGGCCTACGGACAGTTTCTGGCCGGCGGCGACCTTGGTGGCCCAGTCCGAGCCGCTGCAGGTCACCGACACCTTGGGGAGTACCGTGCAGCTGATGCCCCAGGAGTTGGCCACCCGGGTGACGTTCGGATCGGGCCAGCTCACGCTCCAACCGGCCGCCGCCCGGAGGCCGGTGACCTCGATATTGGCCACGTAGCCGCCGGTCCATGAACTGCCGAGTTTCCAGACTGCGCTGATCGGCGCGCCCGATGTAGGGGTGGGAGACGGCGAGGGCGTCGGCGTGGCGGTCGGCGATACGGTCGGCGTCGCGGTGGCGGTCGGCGTCGCCGTGGCGGTGGCGGTCGGCGACGGCGACGGCGTGGCGGTTGCGGTCGGCGTCGGGGTGCCGTTCAGGATGGGCGCGAGCGCGGCCAGTTTGGCGGCCTCCGGGGTGCGCCAGTCCGCCTGGACAAGGCCTCCGGTAATGCCGCTGTTCGGGTTGAACGCCCAATACGCGAAGCTCATGGAATTGGTCCCGAGGTAGGAGACGATCTTCTCCATCCACTGCTTGTCCGACGTGGTCTGCAGCGCGGTCCCGAACTCTCCGAGCAGAACCGGGGCGATGCCCTGCTTCTGGATGTAACCCCAGTTGGCATCCCACACGGCCGGCAGGTTGTTGGGGTAGGTGGGGTCGCTGAACCACTTCTGCGCAAACAGCGACGCCGGGTAGTCATGCGGGGAATAGACCACGCGGTTGGGCGTGGCCAGGGTGACCGGCTTGTTCTTGACGTCGGCCAGGCCGCCGCCCCACCAGGTGGAGGTGCCGTTGCCCTGGTTCTCGATGCCCTCAACGATGATCAGCAGGTTGGGGTTGGAGGCCAAGACGGCGTTGCCGCCGCGGGTGGCCGCGGCCTGCCAGTCGGTGGCCGCGGCGCCGCCCCACGTCGCCGCCCCGGCAGGCTCATTGTGAAGGTCGGCGCCGATGACGGTGGGTTCGTTCTTATAGCGGGCGGCGAGCATTTGCCAGTCAGCGATCCACTTCGACTCCGGGTAGGCGGAGGTGTACCAGAGCGGGGACTGGTCGGCCGAGGACGGCCGGTGCCGGTCCAGGATGATCTGCAGGCCGTTGGCCTTCGCGCGGGCGATCACGGTGTCCATCAGGACCAGGGGCGTCTTGCCCTCCAGCGCGTAGGCGCGGTTGGCCCAGTAGTTCAGGTTGCCCTTGATGGATGCCGCTGCCAGGCACTCGTTGGAGAACGGCAGGCGGACGGTGTTGAATCCCATCGATTTGATGTTGGCCAGGGCCTCGTCGATGGTCAGGGTTCCCCAGAGCCCGTGCGGCATGCAGTCGGTGGTTTCCATGCCGAACCAGGACGCGGCCTTGATCGTATACGGGGCGTTGTTCGAGTCCAGGATCCTCGCGCCAGAGGTGTGCAGCCAGCCGGTGGGCGGCGGCGTTGTGGCGGCAGAGGCCAGGGGAAGCGAGGCCGCGGCGACGCCGGTGAGGGCCAGTCCGGCAGCCACAGCGATGCCCAGAAGTGTGGCAGTCCGGCTCGGGCGCCTTCCCCCGGCGTGGAGTGGGGGATTCGAAAACGGTTTCACAGTTCCTCCGTGAGAATGGCGTGCAGGTGCGGCCTGGTTGGTGCGGCTCTTGGCGCGCGGGGCGGCACCGAGGATGAGGGCCCCTTCCGGCGGGTGCCGGTGGGTGCCGTCCGAGCTCATGGGTGTGTTGCCTTTCAGTCCGTCATTGTGGGTCCCCCCGGCCCGCACAATACGGATCGGCTCTCAAAAAGTACCAAGCTGCCGCCCAGAAAGAACCTCTTTGGCCAATATTTCCTTCTGCGCCTCGACCCCGCGACAGGCCCCTGACCTGCGTATTGTCTTTTTCCGGGCCGTCCGTCAGCCTTAGGAAATGGAACGGCCCCGGCGCAGGATGCCAGCCGGCCAGCAATACCCGCCGTCGCGGTCCGGCCAAACCGGGAATTGGCGGCACCGGCTGTGGGGCCCGGTTGTCGGCTTCGGCCTGGTCAGCCTCGCCGCGGACATGGTGTCCGACGGCGCCCGCCCGCTCGGCGGTCCCCTGCTGGCCCAGCTCGGTGCGTCCGCGCTGTTCGTCGGCCTCGTGACCGGCGCCGCCGAAGCCGCGTCCCAGGGACTCCGGCTGGTGTTCGGCCCCTGGGCGGACCGCACCGGGAAGTACTGGACTTTCACGATGGCCGGCTATGTGCTGACGGCGGTGTGCGTCCCGCTGCTGGCATTGACGCCGCTCGCCGGGACCGCCGGGATGGCCCTGGCGGCCGTGCTCATCATCGGAGACAGGGTCGGCAAAGCCGTCCGAAGCCCGGCGAAAACCGTGCTGCTCGCCACCGTCGCCGGGCCGGTTGGCCGGGGCCGCGGCTTCGCCGTCCACAAGTCCCTCGATCTGGCCGGGGCGCTCTTGGGCCCGCTGCTCGTCTCGGCGGTGCTGGTTACCACCGGCTCACTGCCGGCAGCCTTTGCGGTGCTCATCATTCCGGCGGCGGCGGCGCTGGCGATTCTCGTGTGGCTGCGCCGCCGCGTCCGGGATCCCGGCGCGGACAGGCCTGCGGCCGACCCCTCCGACCTGCCGGAGCCGCCCCGCGGGAAACCCGCCGGGCGGCCGCCGTCGGCGCTCTCCAGCGTCTTCATCTTGTTCGGGTTGGCCGGGTTCTTCTGGAGCGCCGGACTGGTCGCCTTCGGCGTCATCTCCTATCACCTGACGGCCGACGTGGCTGTCCCCGTCTCGGTGGTTCCGCTGCTGTACGCCGGCGCCATGGGGGCCGGCGCCGTCGGGGCCCTCGCCAGTGGCGTCCTTTACGACCGCGCCGGGGCGGCCGTGCTCCTGGCACTGCCCGTGATGATTATGGGGGTGCCCGTGCTGGCCCTGGCGCCGAGCGCCGGGCTCGTGCTCGGGGGCGTCCTGGTCTGGGGCGCCGCCACCGGCATCCAGGACTCCACGGTCAAGGCGTTGGTTGCCGATCTGGTGCCCCAACCCCGGCAGGGCACGGCGTACGGGGTGTTCGCGGCGTTCGAGGGCGCCGGCGCCTTGGCCGGCGGCGCCCTGTACGGGTCACTTTACGGCGCACGGCCGGCGCTCATCGCTGCCGTGGCCACACTGCAGGCAACGGCCTTCGTCCTGCTGCTCGTCACGCTGCACCGGGCCCGGCACGCATCACCTGGCCAAGGGCCCGCGGATGGGCTGACTTAGCGCGCCCAGACCGAGGCCGCGCCGGAATGTCCCGTGATGATGCTCTGGTAAATGAAGAAGCCCCCCGCGAGGGCGCCGGCAATCAGGACGGCTCCCCGGACAATCCGGTTGCTCCGAAGGCCGCCAAGGAACGCCAGGCGCCGGCCAAAGGGCTCGTAGGTGACTATCAACATTGCCGCGACCAGGACGAAGAAGATCACGGAAAGCACTTTGAGTACGTCACCTTCCTGGGCGTGCTCGTGGACCACCGCCGACGCCGGACGGACTTTCTCCAACTGCTCGCCTGCCTGCGCGGTCAGGAGTGTTACTGGCACCAGCCCCAGTGACAACACGCCCAGGGGCCAGGCCAAGTAGCCCCACCAGCGCCGTGCCACGGCATAAACGATGGCGGCAAGACCTGCGATGGGCGCTAATACCACTACGGCGTGGACGAGCAGGACATGGGCCGGGAGCCCACCAATTTCGATCAAGTGAAATCTCCTCCAGAACGTGACGGCACCGGGGCTGATGATGGGGCAGCGAACTCGCGGCGGGGCCAGACTCCTATGATTCTTGCATGGGATCGCGGGAACTAGCGGGCATTGCCGGACCGCTCTATGCATTGCCCTACGGGGATTTCGTGGCTGCTAGAACGGCGGCGGCCAAAGACGTCAGTTCCGCGGGCGTCACCGCCGCCGAGCAGCGTGCCCTGGCGGCCGCAGTCCGTGCCCTGCCCAAGCCGTCGGTGGCGGCGTGGGCGGTGAACATGCTGGCGGCGCACAGCCCCGAAATCCTGCGGGAGCTGGCTGTGCTGGGGACGTCGATGCAGGCCGCACAGGATGCCCTGGATGCAGCGGACCTCCGTCGCCTCGCCCAGCAGCGGCGCCAGCTCCTCGGCAGCACGGTGAAGGCGGCACAGGCCTTGGCGGCCCGGCACGGACGGGCCATCAGCGCCGCCGTCGCAACGGAAGTGGAGCAGACCCTGCGGGCCGCCACCGCCGATCCGGGGGCCGCCGCCGCCGTGCAAAGCGGCTGCCTGCTCCGGGCGCTCTCGGCGGACGGGGTCGACGTCGTCGATCTCGCCGGCGCAGTGGCTGTCCCGGGGAGCCATGCGGCGACGGTGCCCGGCACTGGAGCCGCGCCTGGAACGGCCAGCGTCCGCGGGACAGAACCAGCGCCCGGCGCCGGCGGGACAGAACCGGCGGACCGGACCGCACAGCGTGGCACAACTGCCGGCGGAAAGCCGACAACGGAACAACCCCGCCTCCGGGCCGTCGGCACGGCACGGATGACGCCCACGCCGTCGGCGGTGGAACGGGCGCGGGCCGCCCTGGAGTCAGCCGAAGTGGCCGCCGCGGAAGCCGACGAGGAGGCAGGCCGCGCGGCCGCGGAGCTGGCGGAGGTGACGGCGGAAACCACCCTGCTGGCCGACGAGGTGCGCGAGCTCAGGCGGCGTCTGGACGCGGCAGAAGCCGGTCTCAAAACGGCCTGGAAGAATCACGAGCTGGCGACGGCTTTGGCGCAGCAGACGGCACGGGCCGCCGACCGGCAGCGCCGCAAGGAAGTCCTGGCGCGGGAACGGGTGCTGCGGCTCGGCAACACGCCGGAGGAGTGAAGTCTTAGTGTCGGAGGTCAGTCGCACACTGGAATCATGGAGAACAACCAGAATTTCCAGCAGAGTTTCCGCCATGATATCGAGTCAGATTTTGAGGCGGATTTCAACAACGCACAGGACGGCGCACTGTATTTCGCGGTCACCTACCTGGACACCGACTGCGGCCGGATCCGCACCGAGAGCTTCGATGACGCTGCCGCCGCAGACCGCTTCGCCAGCCGCTGCGTTGCGGGCGAAGACGGCTGGGCCGTGGTCGATGCAATTCCGGCGAAAGAGCGCCGGGCCGCCGCCTGACTCCGGGGGCTTTCGGGACCGGCGCCTGTGTCCGGGCCGTCTTCTCCGAGTGCGTGTGATTGGCCGGTCGCGGAAGGCGGGAAGGTCGCGGACGGCGGGAAGGTGCCGGACGCCCGAAGGGCCTCCACCCCGTGCGGGGTGAAGGCCCTGTGCGAACGCCGGCTGGCTGCCGGCGTCTTGGGAGGTGCTTAGGCGAAGTCGGAGACGGCCGGATCCGGTCCGATCCGGCCGGCATCTTCGGCGGAACGGTCCAGTCCGTTGATGGCCTGGATGTCGGTCTCGTCGAGGCTGACGTCCAGGGCCGCGTAGTTCTCGCGGATCCGGGACTCGGTCACCGACTTCGGGATGACCACGTTGCCGATGGCCAGGTGCCAGGCGATGACAACCTGGGCCGGGGTGGCGCCGTGCTTGGCGGCAATCTGGGCAATGACGGGACTCTCGAGGAGCTCGCCGCCCTGGCCCAGCGGCGACCATGCCTGGGTGAGGATGCCCTTGGACGCGTTGAACTCGCGCAGGTCGGCCTGGCTGAAGAACGGGTGCAGTTCGACCTGGTTGATGGCCGGAACCACGCCGGTCTCATCGATCAGGCGCTGCAGGCCCTCCTTGGTGAAGTTGGAGACGCCAATGGTCTTGACCCGGCCCTGCTTCTGGAGCTCGATGAGGGCCTTCCAAGTGTCAACGTATTTGTCCTGCTTGGGCTGCATCCAGTGGATCAGGTACAGGTCCAGGGTCTCGAGGCCGAGCCGGTCCATGGATTCCTCGAACGCCTTCAGGGTGGACTCGTAGCCCTGGTCCGCGTTCCACAGCTTGGTGGTGATGAAAATTTCCTCGGGTTTGAGGCCGGAACGCTCGATGGCGCGGCCTACGCCTGCTTCGTTGCCGTAGATCTTTGCCGTGTCGATGTGGCGGAAGCCGGCCTCGAACGCCTGGACAACCACCTTTTCGGCCACGTCATCTTCAACCTGCCACACGCCGTAGCCAAGCTGGGGGATGGTGTTGCCGTCATTGAAAGTCAGTTCCGGTGAAAAAGTCATATAAGTATCCTGCCAACTCCGGCGCCCTCCGGCCAGCGACAGGGCGCCGCTAAGCTAGGCGCGTAACCGGGAATACCCGGGAATTTCGGGAAATATCGGGAACCCCAGCCATGCCGGGGCGGGCCTGTGCAAGAGACTAATTCGCGTAGCGGCTCAGGCTGGCGTCGGCCCGCCGCCGTCGGCTTCCGCAAGCCGCCGCTCGGCGTCGCGGACCTGTTCCAGCACGGAATCGGCGCGCCGCCGCACCGACGCGGCACCCGCCGGGACCGGCCCCACTGCGAGCCGGAGCATCGCGGCCGCCTCAGCCGTCATGGCCAGGGAGTTGCCGGCCGTCGACAGGGCGCGGTGGACCCCTGCCAGCGGCCCCGGGATATCCAATCCATTGCTGGGAAAGCGCCGCTGGGCCTCCACGCAGACCTGCCGGACCCGGGGCGCGAGCGCGGAGAGCTGATTGGCGATCTCGACGAGCTCGCCGTACAGGGCCTCGTCTTCGACCCCCTCGAGGACCTGGTGGTAGCGGTCAAGTCCGCGGTTGAACCGGTCGTGGGCGCGCCGCCAGAGCCCCTTGCCAAGTTCTGCGTCGTCCCTGCGGCCTTGCCGTGCTGCGCTGAAGAAGCCCAAGGTCGCGCTAAAGGTACTGGCCTGGGCCATGGTCAGGGTCCGCGGGTTCGGGCGGCTCGGGGGACTCCGCGCCGTGACGCGGCGCGGCGGCGCGGACCGGTTCGCCGTTTTCCCCGATGATGACGCCCGGCGCGATCACGGTTCCGGGCGGCAGCTGGCGCAGCTGCATTTGGGCGTAGGTGTGCTCCCTGGCGGCGTGCTGCGCCGCGATGGCCGTCTGGATGCCGTGGAAGAGCCCCTCAAGCCAGCCGACCAGCTGGGCCTGGGCTATCCTCAGTTCCGCGTCGGAAGGGGTGGCGTTCTCCGGAAAGGGGAGGTTGATCCGTTCGAGCTCCTCAACGAGCTCCGGGGCCAGGCCGTCCTCGAGTTCTTTGATGGACCGGTCGTGGATTTCGGCCAGCCGGACGCGGGCCGCGTCGTCCAGGGGCGCGGACTTCACCTCGTCCAGCAACTGCTTGACCATCGTGCCGATCCGCATGACCTTCGCGGGCTGGTCCACGAGGTCCTGAAGTTCGCTGCCCCGGGGCGGCCTGGGCCCGGCACCGGATCCACCGGCGCGGCCGGGCGGCACTGCAGCCGGTGGCGCCAGGGGCGTCCCGGGCAGGGCGTCATCCACGGGTGTGCCTTCGACGGGCACGTCGTCGGCAGTTTGGGCGCTGGGCTGAGTGTCGTGCTGATCGCTCATGGCTTCATACTCTCACGCGCCGGGCGGCCCGGACCCGGCGTCCGCCGGGAGCGGAGGGGCGGCGTCGGACACCGCTGTGCCCCACGCCGCCCTCCCCCGGCCCGGCCGGGCCAGCTGCCCAGCATCAGCCGCTCAACAACACCGGCTCAGCAGCACCAGCTCAACAACACCGGCTCAGCAGCACCGCCTCAACAACACCGCCCCTGCGGGTTGGTGTCCTGCTGGTCGGTCCGGTCACGCCAGAAGTCCCGCTCGGTGAGGGGCGGGCTGGTGTGCCCGGCGGCCTCATGGTGTTCCAGGTACTTCTTGTAGGCATCGGCGCCCAACACTCCGCCGAGGTACGCGGCAAAGCCGCGGACCCCGGCGAGGACCGCGTTCACACCCGACCCCGCATCAGTGGTGCCCGGACTTTTCGAGCCGGTCTCCGGCCGGGAGCTGATTCCATTCGGCCACGAGGTCACGCTCCGCCGCCGTGGGGACAAACCCTGCCGGGGCGAAGACACGGGAGGCCCGGGCGGGGTCTTCGTTCTCGGCGTTGGGGAGCCCCGCGGCCGTGTTCCGCAGGGCCTTGATGGTCGCCATCACCGCCGTGACGATGACGATGATGCTCAGCACCACGAAGATGATCGACAGCCATCCCTGGATCATGGTGTTGCGGACCACGGCCTCCATGGCGGCCTGGGTCTTGGCGGTCCCGAAGGACGTCTTGCCGTCCGCCAGAGCCTTGGCGAAGGCTGCGTTGTTGGCGAAGTAGCCCACCGCCGGAACGGGCGAGAAGATCTTGTAGAAGCTCGCCGTGATGGTCACGACGGCGGCGAACGCCAGCGGCGCCGCCACGATCCACAGGTACTTCGGGGCGGTGCGCTTGGCGGCAATGGCCAGGCAGACCGAGAGGGCGATGGCCGCCAGCAGCTGGTTGGCGATGCCGAACAGCGGGAACAGGGTGTTGATGCCGCCCAGCGGGTCGGTGACGCCCATGATCAGGACCGCGCCCCATGCGGCCACCATGATGGCCGTGCAGAGCCAGGCACCCGGGCGCCAGGAGTGTTCCTTGAACTTCGGGACGAAGTTGCCGATCGAGTCCTGGAGCATGAACCGGGCAACGCGGGTGCCGGCGTCGACGGCCGTGAGGATGAAGAGGGCCTCAAACATGATGGCGAAGTGGTACCAGAAGGCCATCATCGCGGTGCCGCCGATGAACTGCTGCATGATGTGGGCAAGGCCGACGGCGAGGGTGGGCGCGCCGCCCGAACGCGACACGATGCTTTGCTCCCCGACGTCCTTGGCCGTCTGCGCGAGATCACCGGCCGTGATGTTGACGCCGGACAGGCCCAGGCTGTTGACCCACGCGGCCGCGGTCTCGACGGTCCCGCCGGTCAGCGCCACGGGGGCGTTCATCGCGAAGTAGATGCCGCGGTCAATGGAGATTGCGGCCACGAGGGCCATGATGGCCACGAAGGATTCCATGAGCATGCCGCCATAGCCGATCAGGCGCGTCTGGCGCTCCTTCTCGATCAGCTTCGGTGTGGTGCCGGAGGCGATCAGTGCGTGGAACCCGGACAGCGCGCCGCAGGCGATCGTGACGAACAGGAACGGGAACAGGGCGCCGGAGAACACCGGACCGTTGTCCCGGCCGGCGAACTCGCTGAAGGCCGGCACGGTGATTTCGGGGCGGACCACGATGATGGCCAGCGCCAGCATCACAATCACGCCGATCTTCATGAACGTGGAGAGGTAGTCGCGGGGGGCCAGGAGGAGCCAGACGGGCAGGATGGCTGCGATGAAGCCGTAGATGATGAGGCCCCAGGCGATGGTGACCTTGTCCAGGTGGAAGAACGCGGCACCCCATTCGGTGCCCGCCACGGCGCCGCCGCCGATGATGGCGGCCATGAGCAGCACGAAACCGATCAGGGACACCTCCATGACCTTGCCCGGCCGGATGAAGCGCAGGTACACGCCCATGAAGAGGGCGATCGGGATGGTCATGCCCACCGAGAAGACGCCCCAGGGGCTCTCGCCGAGGGCGTTGACAACCACCAGGGCGAGGATGGCGACGATGATCACCATGATGAGCAGGGTTGCGACGAGGGCGGCCGTGCCGCCGATGACGCCGAGTTCCTCGCGGGCCATCTGGCCCAGGGACCGGCCCCCGCGGCGCATGGAGAAGAACAGGACGAGGTAGTCCTGGACGGCGCCGGCAAGGACGACGCCGATGATGATCCAGATCGTGCCGGGCAGGTAGCCCATCTGGGCCGCGATGACCGGGCCCACCAGGGGGCCGGCGCCGGCGATGGCGGCGAAGTGGTGGCCGAAGAGGACGTTGCGGTCCGTCCGGACGTAGTCCTTGCCGTCGGCCTTGTATTCGGCCGGGGTGGCACGGCGGTCGTTGGGCTTGGTCAGGTAACGCTCAATGACCTTGGAGTAGAAGCGGTAGCCGATCAGGTAGGTGCAGACGGAGGCGAACACAAACCAGATGGCATTGACGGTCTCGCCGCGGATGATGGCGAGCATGAACCAGGCGATCCCGCCCAGCAGCGCAATGGCCGCCCACAGCGCGATCTTGGCGGGCGTCCAGGCGCGGTCCGCGGCGTCGCGGACCGACTCATCCACCGACGTCGGCGGGAGGGACGGGTCCGGGACGACCCCGTCGTCGAGTTGCGCGGTGCCACGCGCGCTGCCCTGCGTGAGGTTGTTTGTGCTTTCGCGTTGTGTGCCATCTGGCATTGTGCCCATGTCTCCTCCTTGAGAAACCCAGCTGGGCAGTCCACCGGTACAGAACTGCCCTCCGGCACCCTACCAATGCGGGCGGGTCCCGGTCGGGTCCCTGCGCCCGGCGGTGTGGATTGCGCGACGAGCGGTCGGCCCGGCTACGCCCGGAGGTTGCTGAGCTGCACGAGGCGGGCCTCGCAGAGGTCCAGCCAGCGCACCTCGGCTTCGGTCTGGAAGATGAGGGAATCCAGCACCAGGAGCCTGGCGGTGTCGGCCGGGCGCTGAAGCGCGGCCGTGTCGCGGCGGGACTTGGTGTAGTCCTGCAGCGCGCGGATGGAGACCGTTCGCTGGGCCTGGATGATGGCGCCGACGTCTGTCCCGGGAATTGTGAGGCCGAGGGCGAGCTTGATGGCCAGTTCATTCCGGGGCGGATTCGCGCGGGATACCGGGGCCGTGAACCAGGAGCCGACTTCGGTCCGGCCGGCCGTGGTGATGCTGTAGATGACGTGCCCGTCGCCGTCGCCGCCGTCTTTGCGGACCAGTCCGTCGCGTTCCAGCCGGTCCAGGGTGGTGTAGACCTGTCCGATGTTCAGCGGCCAGGAGGACCCGGTGCGGTCCTCGAATTCGGTCCTGAGCTGGTACCCGTAGCGCGGGCGGTCCTGCAAGAGGGCGAGGAGACTGTGACGGATAGACATGGCGCCCCCCGGAATCGCTAAGTCACGAAATCACACAGCATACACGCGCCCCAAGACGCGTGTATACCGCGTATGGAACCACGCTATCGTCTTTGGTGTCCTTGCCGCAAAACAGCGCATGCCCCGCACGGAATAAGTCGGCCCGGACCTGCGGTTTCAGGCCGGATCCGGCACCCCGCTACATGACCAGCAGGACCTTGCCCACGTGGTCGCCGGAGTCGAAGTAGGTGTGTGCGGCGGCGACCTGGTCCAGCGGGAAGCTCTTGGCCACGAGGGGCCGGATCCTGCCGTCGGTCAGCATCGGCCACACGGCGTCGCGGACGGCGTTCATGATCACGGTCTTTTCCTCGACCGGGCGGGGACGCAGCGCGGTGGCGATGATGGCGGCCCGTTTCTGCAGCAGCTGGCCAAGGTCCAGTTCCGCCCTTGCGCCGCCCTGCAGCCCGATCACCACGAGGCGTCCGTAGTCGGCGAGAGCATCGATGTTCTGCTCGAGGTATTTGGCCCCGACGACGTCGAGGATGACGTCCGCGCCCTTTCCGCCGTTTTGCGCGCGCAGGCTCGCCGGGAAGTCTTCCTCCGCGTAGTTGATGGCGATGTCCGCCCCGAGGAAGGCTTTGGCGGTGCCGACTTTTTCCGCGTTCCCGGCCGTCGTGGCCACGCGGGCGCCAACGGCCTTGGCCAGCTGGATGGCCATGGTGCCGATACCGCCTGTGGCTCCGTGGATGAGGACAGTTTCGCCCGGCTGCAGCTGCGCCGTCATGATCAGGTTGGAATAGACCGTCGCCGCGACCTCGGGCAGCGACGCCGCTGTGACCAGATCCACGCCGTCGGGGATCCTCAGGACCTGCCCCGCGGGCACGGCCACCTGCTGGGCGTAGCCGCCGCCGGCGAGCAGCGCCACCACCTTGTCCCCCACGGAAAACGCCTTGGTCACGCCCGGACCGAAGCCTGCGATCCGGCCGGAGACCTCCAGCCCGGGGATCTCGGAGGCGCCTGGGGGCGGCGGGTAGAAGCCCTTGCGCTGCTGGACATCGGCACGGTTAAGGCCCGCGGCCACGACGTCGATCAGCACCTCCCCGGGGCCGGCCACCGGGGCCTGAACCTCACGGACTTCCAGGACCTCGGGTCCGCCGGGCTCTGATATATAGACAGCCTTCATGGAGCACTCCCGATTCCTAACTGGCTCCGCGCACGTTCGCCGCGATCGCCAGGTCCGATCAACATCACTCCCCAGAATATGGCGGGGAGCTGCACGCGTCCGCAAGCGCACCGTGTTTTTGGTTTTTGTGGCAGCCGACTGCCTATGAAAGACTACTCGTTAGGGAAGGTTGTCCGAGCGGCCGATGGAGCTGGTCTTGAAAACCAGTGTGCGGTGACCCCGTACCAAGAGTTCGAATCTCTTACCTTCCGCGGGAGCGCAGATCTTGCGCGGTTCAGAGGCCGGCCCGGGGCGATCGAAAGATCGTTCCGGGCCGGCCTTACTCGTCTCCGCCCCGGAGTGAAACTCCTGACCGGCCCAAGAATCATCTGCTGTCAGTGTTGGCCGTGTTGGCGGCCAACTGGCAGCCCAAGGTAACGGTTCAGCACCGTCTTTCAGACCTGACAATAACTTCCGGCCGCATACCTGATACTGAGGTCTCGAGCGGGATAATCACCCCGCCGTCGCAAATATTGGGGGAGCAATAAGTGGGTCTCAACCGCACCGGGTTTTACGCGCATGTCACAATGGCGGGCATTGCTCTCAGCCTCGTCCTTGCCGGATGTGCATCACGGCCAGGAACTGATCCTGCCGCTGCCGCTCCGCGCTCGACCACCGGGTCCACGGCTGGGGCCGCGCCGACCGTGACGGCCACACCAACCGCCACTCCAGCACCGGTGGCGCCGACCGCCAGCGCGGCACCCCCGGTGGCGGCGCCTGCCCCGTCAGCGAAGCCTGCAGCACCTGCGCGGAAGACGTTCACTTTCCCGGATGGCCACATTTCCTTCACGTATCCGTCGACCTGGACCGTGCGCACGGTCCTCCCGCCTGCCCGAACCGTCCCGGGAGTTGAAGCGATCGTTTCCGACGGTGCCGGCAACGATCTGCTCTCACTACAAAATGGCTTTACCACTGGTTGCGCAGCTGCGCCCACCTCCCGCGAAGTGTTCGATAAGGTGCAGGCTCCGGGAATGACCGCACCGGACGGCACTAAACCCGTTTTTGGGTTCGCCGTGGAATCCTCTTCGACCCGCGATTTTTACGGAATGGGTCTCCGCGACCCTCGATACCTGGAGCAGGGCAATGGCGTCACCTCCAGCTGCGGGCTCCTCGCCACGGGGAACGGCGGGCTCACCACGAGTGTTCTTTTCAACAACCCCGCGTTCCCGACCCGGGCCGCCGCTAAGGCCTGGATGGCAACAGACCAATACGCCCAGCTCAAGGCGCTGCTCGTCAGCCTGAACTACGTCTAAGGCAACTCCGGCGCCGGGTAACACGCTCTCTGGCGGCACGGAACTTTCCCTCCTTCAGCTGGTTGCCCGGCGCCGTTCGATCGTGGCGTCGTCGCTTGCACTCCAGCTGGCGAGGAGGTGCAGCCGTTCCGCTGAGGGCGAGCCCGGCTCGGCGGTGTAGACCAAGAGGACCAGGCCCGGTTCCGCGGTGATCGCCAGTTCCTCGTAGGCCAGCGTGAGTTCGCCGGCCACGGGGTGGTGAAAGCGTTTCGTGCCGGACCCGTGAGTCCGCACATTATGGGCGCCCCACAGTGTCCGAAACGTCTCACTGCGGGTCGACAGTTCGCCGACCAGGTCCTGCATGGTGCGGTCGTGTGGGTCGCGGCCGGCTTCAGCGCGCATGATGCCGACGCACATTTCGCCGAACAAGTCCCAGTCGGGGTAGAAGTCGCGCGAGGCGGGGTCGAGGAACTGGAACCGCGCCAAGTTAGGGGTGCGGCCGCCGTCCCCGATCACCGGAGAGTAGAACGCCCGGCCCAACGCGTTCGTCGCGAGCAGGTTCTGGTACGGGTCGCGAACGAATGCGACGCCCTCGGTGATCGCTTCCAGCGCCCACTGCAGGCTCAGACGCGCCCCTGCCTGGACGGTCGCGCGCCTGCGCGACCGTCCAGAGGTCGGGATGCCGTCTGCGGCGCGGGCCAGATCGAACAAGTGGGCACGCTCGGTGTCATCAAGCCGGAGGGCCCGGGAGATGGATTCGAGCACGGACGAGGACGCACCGGCGATGGAACCGCGCTCCAGCTTGGCGTAGTACTCCACGCTGACGTCGGCGAGGACCGCAACCTCGCTGCGCCTCAATCCGGCCACCCGTCGGTTCGAGCCTGCCGCAAGGCCCGCTTCTTCCGGCGTCAGTCGTGCACGGCGCGACATCAGGAACTCACGCACTTCACCCCGGTTATCCATGCATCAAGGGTAAATCGCTGCGGCCGAACAAGGGGTTCCCTCCCGGTACACGTCTCACCGGGGACTCCCCCGCCCGCGGAAATCGGGCTTGACTGGCCAGAGGGTTGAGCAGTGCTTCGCGGCCTGCGGAACGGTCGACGACGTCGGGCGAGGCGCCGCTTCCGGTGGCTAGGCAGCCACGCGTGACCAACCCCAACGCTGAGGCATTACCGCCACCCATGAAAGGACCCGCATGACGACCGCCCCCACCCGAACACCGGCACAGGAAGCCAGTGCCTTGGTCGACGCCACACCAGAGGGCAGCGCACAAGAAAACAGAGAACAAGAAGACAACGCACAGCAAAGACTGCCCCTGACCGCACTCGTGGTCCTGGCCGCCATGGGATTTATCCTCGTCGCCACCGAGACGATGCCCGCCGGCCTGCTTCCTGTCATTGCCGCCGGCCTCCACACCGGCGAAGGTACGGTGGGTCTGCTGGTCAGCGCGTACGCCCTCGGAACGGTCGTCGTCACCATCCCCGCGATCATGCTGACGCGTGGCATGCGACGAAAGCCGCTGCTGCTCGGCGGTATCGCCGGTCTCGTGCTTGCCACCACGGTCACCGCAGTCTCACCTGATGTGACGTTGTCACTCGTGTCACGATTCTTTGCGGGCGCGTTCTCGGGAATCATCTGGGGAATGCTCGCCGCTTACGGGCGCCGCATCAGCCCGCCCCGGCACGCAGGGTTGTCCTTGGCCATCGTGTCCACCGGGGCGCCCCTCGGATTCGCGTTCGGCACCCCACTCGGCGCCTGGATCGGAACAGCTTTCGATTGGCGCTGGTCCTTCGGTGCCCTGTCCGTCCTCGGGGGCATCGTGGCTGCGCTGGTCCTGGGATGCGTCCCCGACGCCGCCGGCCAACCGCGGGCGTCACGGCTCCCCCTGGGCCGGGTGTTCAAGATCCCCGGCGTCGCCGTCATCCTGGCCGTCACCGTCGCCTGGATGCTCGCCCACAGCACCATCTACACCTACATCGCCCCCTACCTCCGGGCCACCGGCACCGGCCTCTCCGCCAGCCTGGTCCTGCTGGTCTACGGCATCGCGTCCGTCGTCGGGGTCGCCGTCACCGGTGCGCTGCTGGACCGCCACCCGTGGCCCCTCCTTCACCTCAGCGTCACCGTGTTCGTCGCTTCCGGACTCATTCTGCTGATCGGACATGCATCGGCAATGGCCATCCTGATCGCCGCCGCGCTCTGGGGCCTCACCTTCGGCGGCGCATCAGCCCAGGTCCAGGGACCACTCACCACCGCCGGAGGCGACAACGCCGACGTCGCCAATGCATTCCTCCCGGTCGCCTTCAACCTGGCTATCTTCGGCGCGGGCATTCTCGGCGCGCTTCTCCTGACCCCATTCGACGGGCTGGTGCTCCCGGTCGTCATGATCGCCCTCGGCATCACCGCCCTGCTGCTCACCCTGTACGGCCGACGCTCGGCATTCCCGCGCCGGCTCTGACTGGCTATGCATTGAAACTGTCCGTGCCCCGTCATAGTCTCTCTGTGTCTCCACCACCCGATCTCCACACAAACCAGAGTCCGGCGGCCGCACGTCAACGGCCGCCACAGAGAGCAGGAGCCTCCATGCCCACACCCGAGCACTCCAACGGCGCACCATGTTGGATCGACCTCATGACATCCGATGCCGAGAAGGCCAAGTCGTTCTACGGTGCGCTGTTCGGTTGGACGTACCAGACCGGCGACGAAGCAAAATACGGCGGCTACATCACCGCCTGGAAGGACGGCAAGTCCGTCGCCGGCCTGATGCAGAAGCAGGAGGATCAGGCCGCGTGGCCGGACATGTGGTCCACGTACCTGCGCTCGGAGGACGCCGCCGCCACCGTCAAGGCGGCAACGGAACACGGCGGCCAGGTCTACATGCCGCCCATGGACGTCCCCGAACAGGGCAGCATGGCGATGATCGCCGACGCCACGGGCGCGTCGGTCGGCGTGTGGCAGCCGGCTGAGATGAAGGGCTATGAACTGGCGGCCGAGCCCGGCGCCCCGGCGTGGCACGAGCTCCACGCCAAGGACTACGCCGCCGCCGTCAAGTTCTACCAGGACGTGTTCGGCTGGGACACCGACGTCATGAGCGACACCCCGGAGTTCCGCTACACCACCCTGGGCGCGGGCCCGGCGGCCAAGGCCGGGATCATGGACGCGTCTGCCTACCTTCCCGCCGAGGTCCCGTCCAACTGGCAGGTTTACTTCGCCGTGGAAGACGCCGACGCCTCCATCGAGACGGCAGTGTCCCTCGGCGCCAAGGTCATCGACGGGCCGGACAACACCCCGTTCGGCAGGCTCGCCACACTGACCGACCCCACGGGCGCGATGTTCAAGATCGTGGCTGACACCGGACAGGGCGGGCAGTCCGCCACGGACGCCTAACCGGCCAGGACACCAGAGCTCTTCCCACCTAATTACAAAAATTGTTGTAGGAAATACCGGCCAGAGCCTTCCCCGAGGGCTACTGGCCGGTATTCTGCTGTGGAGCGTCCGGTGGAGGCACCCGGACACCGCTCACCCGTATCACCAGTCACCATCGCCCGGGGCTTTCGAGCCGCTCCGGGAAGGCTGCGGCGCGTCCCGCTGGGGGGCGTCCCGCCGAATGCACGTTTAGTCCATACGTTGTTCATTCACCCCTGTTTGGATGGGCCCGGCACGACTTGACCAGGAGTTCTGGCCGGCCACTGTCCGCTGCACCCTGCGGACGCACTGCACCCTGCCCTTTACCCGGGGCACCCTAATGAGAGTTAGAGCGGATGAAAATAACACCCTGGAAAACAGCGCTGGGCTCAGCACTGTCGGCGGCGCTGATAGCAGCTCCACTGGCGGCGGCCGTGCCGGCTAACGCCACCGAACCGTTGCCGGCAGCAACCGGAACCTCGCCGGTGGTCATCAACGAGGCCTATCTCAGCGGCGGCAGCTCCGGCGCGGCCTTCAAGAACAAGTTTGTCGAGCTGTACAACGGCTCCGACGCACCGGTCTCACTGGAGGGCTGGAGTCTCCAGTACCGCTCAGCCCCGGGCACCGGTGCGCCGAGCTCGGTGGCAGCCCTGGCGGGCAGCATTCCCGCCAAGGGCTACTACCTGCTCAAGGGCGGCAGCAACGGCACGGCCGGCACCGACCTGCCGGCCGCCGACGCCACCGCCACCGGTTTCAACCCGGCCGGTGGCGGCGGCACGATCGTGCTGGCCAAACAGGCCACAGCACTCAACCCGCTGCCGACAGGCTCGGTCATCGAACCGGCCAACGTCGCGGACCTCCTCGGCTACGGCACCTCGAACACCTTCGAGGCCCAGGCGGCCGCGGCGCCGTCGGGAAACACCGACGTCAAGAGCATGAACCGCAGCAACGGCGGGGACACCAACAACAACGCCGCCGACTTCGCACTGAACGCAGCCATCACACCGACGGCGGCCAGTGGCGTTGCCGGCCCCGTGGACCCGCCCGTGGATCCACCCGTGGACCCGGGGCCGGGCACGCCTCCGGCCGCCAAGACCATTGCCGAAATCCAGGGCAACGGCACCGCAAGCCCGCTGGCAGGATCCTCGGTCACCACCCGCGGCAGGGTCACTGCCACGTTCCCCACCGGCGGCTTCGCCGGCTACTACGTCCAGACCCCCGGCACAGGCGGCGATCTCACGCCGGCCAACCACGCGGCGTCGGACGCGGTGTTCGTCTACTCGCCGTCCACAGTCGACGCCGTCAGGATCGGCGACTACGTCGAGCTCACCGGCGCAGTCAGCGAATTCTTCGGCATGACCCAGCTGAACGTCGCCGCGGCGGCCGATCTGAAGAAGCTCACCGAGGCCGCACCCGAGGTCAAGGCCACCGGCTTCGCCCTGCCCGCCGACGAGGCCTTCCGTGAGTCCCTCGAAGGCATGCTGCTCACCCCGCAGGGCCCCGTCACGGTGGCGGACAACTTCTCGCTGAACCAGTACGGCGAGATCGGCCTGGCCGGCGGCACCACCGCGCTGGCGCAGCCCACCGCCGTCGCGCCGTTCGGTTCTGCGGAGTACACCGCCACGGTCGCGGCGAATGCCGCCCGCGGCATCAAGCTCGACGACGGCGCCACCACGAACTTCCTCAAGGACGCCGCCACGAAGGCCCAGGTGCTCCCGTACCTGACCACGGCCGATCACGTCCGGGTCGGCGCGCCGGTGGCGTTCAAAACCAACGTGGTGCTCAGCTACGCGAACAATGCCTGGAAGTTCCAGCCCCTGACCCAGCTGACGGCCGCCAACGCGGACACCGTCCAGCCGGCCAGCTTCGGCGCCACCCGCGCGGCCACCCCGGCGGCGGTTGGCGGCAACCTCAAGCTTGCCTCCTTCAACGTGCTGAATTACTTCCCCACCACCGGCGACCAGGTCTCCGGCTGCACGTTCTACCCGGACCGGGACGGCAACCCGATCACGGTCAAGGGCGGCTGCGACGTCCGCGGCGCGGCGAACGCGGAGAACTTCAAGCGGCAGCAGGACAAGATCGTCGCGGCGATCTCCAAGTCCGGGGCCGACGTCGTCACGCTCATGGAGGTCGAGAACTCGGCCCAGTTCGGCAAGACCCGGGACGACGCCCTCGCCAAGCTGGTGGATGCCCTGAACGTCGCCACGCCGGGGATCTGGGACTACGTCCGTACGCCCGCCAACGCACCCCCGCTGGCGGACGAGGACATGATCCGCACCGCGTTCATCTACAAGTTGGCCGCCGCCGAACCGGTCGGCGAATCCATCATCCACAACGACACGGTCGCGTTCGCCAGCGCCCGCAAGCCGATGGCCCAGGTCTTCAAGCCGGTCGGCGCCGCCGATGACAAGAAGTTCATCGCGATCGCCAACCACTTCAAGTCCAAGGGCTCCGCCGCGACGCCGGATGACACCGACAAGGGCCAGGGCGCCTCGAACCTGGCGCGCACCGCCCAGGCCAAGTCCCTGCTGGCGTTCGCCGACGAACTGCAGAAGTCCAAGGGCACGGACAAGGTCTTCCTGATCGGTGACTTCAACTCCTACGCCAAGGAGGATCCGCTCAACGTCCTCACGGGCGCCGGGTACGTCAACCAGGATGAGAAGGCCAAGAACGCCGACGGGTCCGCCAAGCACTCCTACCTGTTCGGCGGCCTCGTGGGCTCGCTGGACCACATCCTCGCCTCCCCGGCGGCCAACGCCGCTGTCACCGGCGCGGACATCTGGAACATCAACTCCGTGGAATCCGTGGCGCTGGAGTACAGCCGCTACAACAACAACGTCACCGACTACTACGCTCCGGACCAGTTCCGCGCCAGCGACCACGATCCCGTGGTGGTGGGCCTGAACTTGCCCGTCACCCCGGCAAGTGTTGAGCTGAACTTCCTGGGCATCAACGATTTCCATGGCCGCATCGATTCCAACACCGTGTTCTTCGCCGGGACCATCGAGAAGCTGCGCGCCGCTGCCGCCCCGGGCGCCACCGCGTTCATCTCGGCCGGCGACAACATCGGCGCCTCGCTGTTCGCCTCGGCGATCGCCAAGGACCAGCCGACCATCGACGTGCTGAACGCCCTGGACCTGCGCACCTCCGCGGTGGGCAACCACGAGTTCGACGGCGGCTGGGCTGACCTGCGCGACCGCGTCACCGCCAGCGGGACCAACGCCGAGTTCCCGTACCTGGGCGCCAACGTCTACGCCAAAGGCACCACCACCCCGGTCCTGCCGGAATACACGGTCCTGGACATGAACGGCGTGAAGGTCGCCGTGATCGGCACGGTTACGCAGGAGGTGCCGTCCCTGGTCACGCCGTCAGGCATCGCGGACCTTGAGTTCGGTGACCCCGTCGACGCGATCAACCGGGTCGCGGCGAAGATCAAGGCGGGCAAGCTCGCCGACGTCATCATCGTGGAGAACCACGACGGCGCCGGGTCGGGCGCGCCCGACGGCGCCACTTTGGAGCAGGAAATCGCCGCCGGCGGCCCCTTCGCCAAGATGGTCCAGAAGGTCACCCCGGATGTGGCGGCGATCTTCAACGGCCACACCCACAAGCAGTACGCGTGGGACGCCCCGGTCCTGGACGCGGCGGGCCAGCCCACGGGCAAGACCCGCCCGATCGTCCAGACCGGAAACTACGGCGAGTTCATCGGCCAGATCCAGCTGACCATCGACACCAGGACCATGTCGGTGACCGGGTACAAGGCCGGCAACGTCCAGCGCACCACCAGCGCCGCGCAGCCGGCAGCCGATCTTGTGGCGCAGTACCCGCGCGTCGCGGCCGTCAAGGCAATCGTGGACAAGGCCCTGGCCGACGCCGCGGTGGTCGGCAACCAGCCTGCCGGCAAGGTCACGGCGGACATCACGACGGCGTTCGCCGGTTCCCCGGCTGTGCGCGATGACCGGAGCAGCGAGTCCACGCTCGGCAACCTGGTGGCGGACTCCCTGGTGGATGCGCTGAAGGCGCCGGACCTCGGCGCCGCCGAAATCGGCGTCGTCAACCCGGGCGGCCTGCGCAACGAGCTGTACTACGCGCCCGACGGCACGATCACGTACGCCGAGGCCAACGCGGTGCTGCCGTTCGTGAACAATCTGTGGACCACGTCCCTGACCGGTTCGCAGTTCAAGACCCTGCTGGAGCAGCAGTGGCAGACCAACCCGGACGGCACGGTTCCCAGCCGTGCGTACCAACAGCTGGGCCTGTCCAAGAACGTGAACTACACCTACGACGCCGCCCGCGCCGCCGGTGACCGGATCACCTCGATCCGGGTCAACGGTGCACTTCTCGACCCGGCGAAGTCCTACCGGATCGGGACGTTCAATTTCCTGGCCACGGGCGGCGACAACTTCCGCATCTTCAAGGAAGGCGCGGGCACCAAGGACTCCGGGCTCGTGGACCGCGACGCCTGGATCAAGTACCTGCAGGCCCACAACCCGGTCTCGCCGGACTTCGCCCGCCGCTCCGTGGCTGTCGTGAACACGACGGCGGCCGAGGTCAAGGGCGGCGAATCCATCACACTGGCGGTTTCGAAGCTGGACCTCACCTCGCTGGGCAGCCCGGTGAATGCCTCGCTGCGCGCCGAGTTCACGGACGCTGCGGGCACCGTGACGGCCCTGGGTACGGTACCGGTGACCGCCGGCGCCGCCAACGTGAGCGTATTGGTTCCCGCTGGCGCCGCCGCCGGCACGGGCACCCTGGTGCTTACCGCCGTCGAATCCGGCACTGTGGTGAAAACGGCGGTGAAGGTCGCGGCCAGCGTCCCCGTCCCGCCGAAGTGCACGCCGCCGGTCAAGCCGACCAGGCCAGGGGATCTCGTGGGCCAGGTGAACTACGGGACAGCCATGGCCGCCTACCGGAAGTGCCTCAAGGGCTGATGCCTTAGCCCGGACTTCCTGGTCCCCCACCACGGCACATGCCCTCCCCTGGCCCGCAGCACTGGACATAAGCACCAACTGTCCACTGCCCGGCCTCAGGGGAGGGCTTGTCCATTCTTGGAGGCAGGCGCGCCGGAGGACATGTCCACTTTTGAGCGGCTCCTGAGCCGCGGGCTACGGGCTACGGGCTACGGGCTACGGGCTACGGGCTACGGGCTACGGAGCCAGGATGTCGCGGGCGATCTCGTCGGCGTCGCGCAGGGTGCGCTGGCCGCTGCGGTAGACCGGGCCCGACTTCGGCCGGGCCTCGGCGGCGATGGCCGTGCCCCATTGCGTGGCGGAGAGCTGAAGCCCGAGCACGTAAAGCCCCGGTGTCACGGACCCGTTGGCACCCAGCGGCCGGTACGGGTGCGGGACGACGTCCAGCCCGGAAGTCTGCACCGGGGTCCCCTCCACGCTCATCATGAGGCGCGGCCGCACCAGCCCCTCGGCGAGCAACTGCTCCACCAAGGGCGAAGAGTTAACGGCCACCCGGTTGGCCGGGGCCAGCGCCTCGATCATCGCCGCCGCTGACACAGCCCCCGCCCCAAAACCGGACACAGCGTTCTCCGTCCGGTCCCTTATCGCACCCGCGTGCGCCGTCCCTGATGCAGCACCGATCACGCCGGCACTGCCCACAAAACCGCGGACCCCAGCACCGCCCCCGGCAGCACCACCGATGCCGGCAGGCTCCATCGCGGCACCTTCCGCCCCGCCGTCGGCGCTTTCATCCATTCCGCCGCCCACCCATGGTGACGCCGCGGTGAACATCCGGGCCCGCCGGTCCACGCCGAACTTGGGGTCAGGGCCCACGAAGCGCACGATTCCCGCCCGGGCCAGTGCCGCGAGCTGCGCGGAGCGCAGCGCCGGCGGACCGCTCGCCAGGCCTTCCACGAATGATTCGAACCAGCCCCGGAGGCCCGCGACCCAGGATTCGTCCGTGATGCCGCTATCGGCCACAGCGGTCTTGAGCACGGCCCGGCCGTGGTGCAGCGCGCCGATCGCCATCTTCACCGGATCGTCCTCACCAAGGGCCGAGCGCCGGGCGTCGTCGAGCAGGTAGTCGACGACGGCGGCGTCCAGTTCGGCTCTGGAGTCAAACGAGCGCCCGGCCAGGGGCGCCGCGAGGCCGAGCAGGTCCAGGCGGTGGGATGCCCGGACATGGACGGCAATCACCGATTCCGCCGTGTGCTCCCATTTGACGGTCGAGTGAGCGTGCGGCCGCAAAGACTCGTCCAGGGCGCGCAGGAACTCGGCCGGGCCGGTCAGGATGGCATCGGGCTGCGAGCGCGCGAGCGTGGAGTAGTAGGCCCAGACCGCGTCCCGGTGCAGGAGCGGCCAGAGGTCGTAGTCGAAGGAGGGCCGGATTCCGGAGTCGGCGAACTTCGCGATCGCGCCCTCAGTGCAGTAGCGCAGCCGGACCGTTCCGGGGTAGTAGCCGGTGAGTGTCGCCTTCGCCCGGTAGGGGGTGCCGCGGCGTGAGGCGGCAATGATGAGCGGTTCGCGGCCGGACGGCAGATACGTCAGTTCAGCGTTGCCCTCTCCGGCAACGAACCGGCCGCCGCGCCCTTCCGTCAGCTGTCCCATCACGTCAAAGAAGTTCAGGCCCATGCCGCGCACCAGGACAGGTTTGCCTCCCGGCACCCGGGACCAGTCGACGTCGGCGGGCGCCGCCGGCGGCACGTACAGGAGACCGAGTTCCTCCGCCGCGGAAAGCAGCTCCCGCTGTTCAGGGTTCAACCGCGCGTCGAGGTGGCCCACGGCCAGCACCACAGAGTCGACGGTAAGTACGGTGCCGTCGTCGAGCACGACGTCGAACCGCACCGCAGCGTCCCTCGCGCCGGCCGGCCCGGAGGCGGCCAGGTCCGGGCCCGGCGCCGCGGCGGCCTCCGCGGCGGCGTGGCGGACGGACGTCGCCCTCGCCGCGTGGAAGTCCACGCTGACGCCGGCCGGCAGCACGGTGAGCAGTTCCTCGAGGGTGGACCGCAGGTAACGGCCGTAAAGGGCCCGGCTGGGGAAGTCCGCCTCGCCGAGCCGTGAGAGCTCGGCACGTTCGTCGTCAGTGAGCGAAGGGTGCGGGTGGGCCTGCTGGAGTTCGCGCCACTGGTCGAATGTGCGCCCGGCCAGGGGCGGCACGAGTTCCGGGTCTTCGGGGACCACGGTGGGATAGAAGGACTGCGTGTTCATCAGGTACAGCCGCGACTGTCCGGGCTGCCAGACGTGCCCCGGGCCCGCCGGATAAGGGTCCACCACGTCGATGTGCAGGGTGCCCGCGGAGCCGGCGGAGGCCCAGTTGGCGAGGAGCCGTTCCAGCACGCTCGTGCCCCGGGGACCGGCGCCTATCACTGCCGTCCGGATGCTTCGAGATATGCCCACGGCATCCAGCGTATCGGCAACCGGCCGCCGGCTTGACCTCGGTGTGACTTGCCACTGCCGCACCGATGTTCTTGGATGGGAAAATGACCACCACAGAAGCTGACCACCCGTCCGCGTCCGGCGAGGCCACCGGCGCCCTCCCTGCTGGAGGGACTTCCCCCGAACCCGTCGACGAAAACATCTGGCTGGAGGACATCTACGGCCAGGAGCAGCTGGCGTGGGTCCGTGAACAGAACGCCCGCACCGAGGAGCTCCTCGAGGACGCCGACTACGCCGATCTGGAAGGCCGGATCCTGGAGGTCCTCGACTCCACCGACCGGATCCCCATGGTGGGCAAGCACGGCGAGTGGTACTACAACTTCTGGAAGGACCGGGACAACCCCCGGGGCCTGTGGCGGCGCACCAGCTGGGACAGCTACCGGGCCGGGACCCCCGAGTGGGATGTCCTGCTGGATGTCGACGCCCTCGCCGCCGCCGAGAACCAGGACTGGGTCTTCCACGGCGCCAACTTCCTCCGCCCGGCCCCGGGTGAACCCCACCGGCGGGCCCTGCTGGCGTTCTCCCCCGACGGCGGGGACGCCAACCGCCACCGGGAGTTCGACGTCGAGGCCCGCGGCTTCGTGGACCCGGCCGACGGCGGCTTCGACCTCCCGACCGGCAAAGGCAACGCCTCCTGGCTGGACGGGGACACCCTGCTGGTCGCCACCACCGCCCACGATCTGCCGCGGACCACCTCGTCCTATGCCCGCACCGGGGTGAAGCTGCGCCGCGGCGAGTCCCTGGCCCAGGCCGAGCAGCTGTTCGACATTCCCGAGGACCACATGATGGCGATCGTGGCCCACGACTCCACGCCGGGCTTCGAACGCACGTTTGCCGTCGACTGGATCAGCTTTTTCGAGAAGAACACCTCGGTGCTGCGCGATGGTGCGTGGGTGCAGATCGACGTGCCGGCGGACGTGAACCTGAGCTCGCACCGTGAATGGCTGCTGTTCCGCCCGCAGCGTGACTGGACCGTCAACGGCACCACCCACCCGGCGGGCTCCCTGCTCGCGGCCGGCTTCGAGGACTTCCTCGCCGGCTCCCGGGACCTCGCCGTGCTCTTCACCCCCGATCCGCACACCTCCCTGCAGTCCTGGAGCTGGACGCGGGACTTCCTGCTGCTGAACCTGCTCCGGGACGTGTCCTCGGAGATCCACGTCCTGGATCCGCGGCGCCCCGGTACGAACGCCGCGTGGGCCGCCACCGTGCTGGACGCCTGCCCGCCCCTGCACGACGTCAATGCCTTCGCGGTGGATGACGAAGACGACGCCGAAGGCTCGGACGACGACGGTACCGGCGGCGCCGCCTCGGTCGCCGAAGGCGAGGCGCCGGGCGCAGGGAACGACTTCTGGCTGGTGGCCACCGGCTTCACGACGCCGACCACCCTGACCCGCGGGACACTCGCCCGCGACAGTGACTGCGGGGCTGCCGAAGGCGTGACCAGCACGCACGAGGTGATCCGGACCTCCCCGTCATTCTTCGACGAGGCGGGCTACGAGGTCCAGCAGCACTTCGCGGCCTCCAGCGACGGCACGATGGTTCCGTACTTCCAGGTGGCCGCCAAGGACCTGGTGCTGGACGGCCAGAACCCGACCCAGCTTTCCGGCTATGGCGGCTTCGAGATTTCGCGGACGCCGGCGTACAGCGGCGCGATCGGCCGGGCATGGCTGGAGCGGCGGACCGCGGAGTCCAGCGGCGTAGAGGGCGAGGGCACGCACCGCCGCGGCGGCGTCTACGTGGTGGCGAACATCCGCGGCGGCGGCGAGTACGGGCCGGACTGGCACCTCGCCGCGCTGCAGGGCAACCGCCACCGGGCGTACGAGGACTTCGCCGCCGTCGCGAAGGACCTGATCTCCCGCGGCGTCACGTCCCGTCAGCGGCTCGGCTGCGTGGGCGGCTCCAACGGCGGACTGCTGGTGGGCAACATGCTCACCCAGTACCCGGAGCTGTTTGGCGCCGTGTCCTGCGGGGTCCCGCTCCTGGACATGCGCCGGTACACCAAACTGTCCGCGGGCTATTCCTGGATCGGCGAATACGGCGACCCCGACGTGCCCGAGCAGTGGGAGTTCCTGAAGACGTTTTCGCCGTACCACCTGCTCAAGGACGGCGTGGACTACCCGGAGACGTTTATTTGGACGGCGACTTCGGATGACCGGGTGGGGCCGGTCCAGGCCCGGAAGATGGCGGCCCGCATGCAGGCCATGGGCATCCCCAATGTCTGGTTCCACGAGGCGCTCGAGGGCGGCCACGCGGGGGCTTCGGACAACCGGCAGGCGGCGGCCCTGCAAAGCCGCAGCCAGCATTTCCTGTGGCGGGCCCTCGCCGGCACCGAGGCGTAAGGCCCACACCCAAGCAACGCGGGGTCACTTAGCGCCCATCCGGCGGCCCCGCATGGGCCGGATCTGACCCCGCGTTGCTCTGGAGCGGCCGTTTTGCACTGCGTGGCACCTTCTGCGTATCCTTGGTTGGCTAGTTATTAGCAATTGGAGACGTGCCAGAGCGGCCGAATGGGCTTCACTGCTAATGAAGTGTGGGGCACAACTCCACCGGGGGTTCAAATCCCCCCGTCTCCGCGTTTGGCCCCGGTCCTCGGACCGGGGCCTTTTGCGTTCCCGGGCAGATCAGGGCGGATCGATGTCGTTCAGTCGCGCTGGTCTGCCCCCAGCAGTCACGTCCCCCCTGCCCGGCCCGTCCGGTGGCCGGACGCCTCACGCCCGCCGGCGGATCCGGATGGCAGGATAGGCCCATGTCGAGCAACACGGAATTTGACGCCATCATCGTCGGCGGCGGCCACAACGGACTGGCCGCGGCCGCGTACCTGGCCAAGGCCGGGCGGGACGTCCTGGTCCTGGAAAAGCTGGAACACGCCGGCGGCGCAGCGGTATCCGCGCACGCGTTCGACGGCGTCGACGCCCGCCTCTCGCGCTATTCGTACCTCGTCAGCCTCCTGCCCCGGCAGATCATCGACGACCTCGGCCTGCGCGTCACCCTGGCGCGGCGGCGCTATTCCTCCTACACGCCGGACCCCGCGGATGCCAGCCGGGCCCTGCTGGTGGACAACGGGGACGAGGCCGCCACGGCCGCGTCGTTCGCCGCCGTCGGCGCTCCCGACGGCGAGTTCGGCGCCTTCACCGCGTTCTACGCCGCGTGCCGGCAGCTCACGGAGGCACTCTGGCCCACCATGACCGCGCCGCTGCTGGCGCGGTCCGACGCGCGGGCCCTCGCCGCCCGGGCCGGGGCCGACGCGGCGTGGGAGGCCATGATCGAGCATCCCATCGGACAGGCGATCAGCCGGGAGCTGGGCAGCGACCTGGTCCGCGGTGTGGTCCTGACGGATGCGCTGATCGGGACCTTCGCCCGGGCTGAGGATGAGGACCTGCAGCAAAACATCTGCTTCCTCTACCACCTGATCGGCGGCGGGACGGGGGACTGGGACGTGCCGGTCGGCGGCATGGGCGCGGTCTCCGGCGAGCTGGAGCGGGCCGCGCGCGACGCCGGCGCGACCATCCTGACCTCCGCGGACGTGACCGCCGTCCGGCCCGGCGGCGCCGTGGACTACCGCCACGGCGGGCGGGACCATTCGTCTTCCACCCGGTGGGTGTTGTCCAATGTGGCGCCGGTGGTCCTCGACCGGCTGCGCGGCCGGCCTGCCGCCGACCTGTCAGCCGGCGCCGCCGCCGGCCCCAATCCGAACCATCAGCGCGAGGGTGCGCAGGTCAAGGTCAACCTCCTGCTCAAACGCCTCCCGGAGCTGCTGGACGGATCCGTCAGCCCCGAGGCCGCGTTCGGCGGGACGTTTCACATCAACGAGACCTGGTCCCAGCTCGACGCCGCCTACAGCACCGCCGCCGCCGGATCCGTGCCCTCGCCGCTGCCGTGCGAAATCTACTGCCACTCGCTGACCGACCCCACCATCCTGTCCCCGGAACTGCAGGCCGCCGGCGCCCAGACACTGACCGTCTTCGGCCTGCACGTCCCGGACCGGCTGGTCACGGCGGAGAACAACGAGGACCGCCGCGCCGAACTGCAGGCGGCCGTCCTGGCCTCCCTGAACTCCGTCCTGGCTGAGCCCGTCGAGGATCTGCTCATGACGGATCCGGACGGGCGGCCCTGCATTGAAACCAAGACCACCCTGGACATTGAACGCGCCGTCGGGATGCCCCGCGGCAATATCTTCCACGGCGGCCTCGACTGGCCGTTCGTGGAGGACGGCGAACCGCTGGACACCCCGGCGCGCCGCTGGGGCGTGGCGACGGATGATCCGCAGATCCTGCTCTGCGGCTCCGGTGCCCGCCGCGGCGGCGCCGTCAGTGCGATCGGCGGACACAACGCCGCCATGGCTGTGCTGGAATCGGAACCACCCCTGCGCCATGGGTGAACCGGTGCAACGGGTGAATCAGTGCAATGGATGAGCCGGCGCTATGGGTGAACCGGACCGTGGAGACACGCGCATGAACGCCTCCCCGCGCGGCCCGGACCCGGCCGGGGGCAGCTGGAGCCCGCGGCTGGCCCTGCTGGTGGCCGCGACGTTCTTCATGGAGTTCCTCGACGGGACCGTCCTGACGACCGCCATACCCAGTATCGCCGCCGATTTCGCGGTGCCGGCCGCCGACGTGAACATCACCATGACCGCCTACCTGATGACGGTGGCGATGGGCATCCCGCTCAGCGGCTGGCTCGCGGAGCGGCTCGGTGCCCGCCGGGTGTTCTGTCTTGCCATCGCTATCTTCACGGCCGCGTCATTGCTCTGCGCGCTCAGCCAGGACCTGACCATGCTGACGCTGAGCCGTGTCCTGCAGGGTGCCGGCGGCGCCATGATGGTCCCGGTGGGCACGCTGGTGGTGCTCCGCGGCACCCCGAAGAAGGATCTGCTGCGGGCTACGGCCTTCCTCGTGTGGCCCGGGCTGCTGGCCCCGGTCCTCGCCCCGCTGGTGGGCGGAGCCCTGACGACCTACCTGTCCTGGCACTGGATCTTCCTGGTCAACCTCCCCCTGGGCTTGGCGGCCTTCCTGGCCGCGCTGCGCCTGGTCCCCCCAGTCCGCGGCGACAGCACGCGGCGCCTGGACTGGCTCGGACTGGTCCTGACCACGCTCGGGGTGGGATCCCTGCTGGTCGGCCTGGAATTGATGGGCGGCCGGGACGCCGGACTGCTGGCGGCCGCGGGGATCGCTGCGGGCCTGCTGTTCCTGGCCGCCGCCGCGGCCTGGATGCGGCGGACCAGCACGCCGCTGTTCAATCTGTCCGTCTTCGGCACGCGGACGTTCCGCGCGACGGCGACGGGAGGCTTTGTGTACCGCCTGACCATCAGCGCGGTGCCGTTCCTGCTGCCGCTGATGTTCCAGGTCGGTTTCGGCTGGGACCCGCTGCGCGCCGGGGCGATGGTGTCGGCCGTGTTCGTGGGGAACATCGGGATCAAGCCCGCCACGACGCCCCTGATCCGGCGTTTCGGGTTCAAGCCCGTCCTGGTGTTCGCGTCGCTGGCCTCCGCGGCCACTTTTGCGCTGTGCGCGCTGCTCGACGCCGGCACGCCGGAACCGCTGATTGTCGCGGTGCTGGTGGCCAGCGGGGCGTTCCGCTCGATCGGATTCTCGGCGTACGCGTCCGTGCAGTACGCCGACGTCGTCCCGGCCCAACTGCCGTCCGCCAACGCCGTCTCCGCGACGCTCGTGCAGCTCGCCACCGCAGCCGGGATCGCGGTCGGGGCGCTCCTGCTGCGGGTCTTCGAGGCAGGCAACCGCGCGGGATCCACCGGGGTCCCCGGTGATCCGGCGGCGCCGTACCGGGCGGCGTTCCTGGCCATCGCGGTCTTGATGCTCCTGAGCACCCTGGACAGCCTGGCCCTCCCCCGCCACGCCGGCGCTGAGGTCAGCCGGCCTGGCCCAGCACCAGCGGCAGAACGGCGCCGGCGCCCGCGAGCCTGAGGGCCCGCCCGGAAACGGTCAGGCTCCAGCGGCTGTCCACGAGGTCGTCCACCAGCATGACGCTCTGGCCACGGATTCCAGCCAGGGCCTCCTCCAGCTCCGGCCCCACCACCAAACGGTCCCAGACGCCGGCGAGCCGGTAGGCGCTGTTCCCGCCGCGGCCGCCGGTGGGTCCGCCGTGATTGAGCTGCAGCTGGCCCAGATACGGGATGCGGCCAATCTCCGAGATCCCGCGGGCCAGGGAATCCACCAGCAACGGCTTCCCGCGGGAGGGCAGGCTGATGATCGCGGCAGGCCGGCCGGCCCCGCTCCAGCCAGCGGTCCGGGCATCTCCGGTGCCCCACTCCCGGAGCACCTGGACGCAGGCCTGAAGCATGCCCGGGTCCACGGGCCGGTCGGGCGCACCGGCGGCGAAGGCCTCCCGCAGGGCCCCGCCCCAGCCAAGGTCCGTCAGGCGCGCCAGCACCCGGCCGTCCGCGAGGGCCTCATCCGGCTTGATCTTGCCCTTGACCGGCACGCCCAGGCGGTCCATGCCGCTGGGCCACTGCAGCCGCGGTTCCAGGGCGACGCCGGCCCGGCGCAGGGTCTGCCCGGCGGTCTCCGTGGCGTCCTCGGCGATGTCGGCGCGGAACCAGCGGCCCGCGCAGTTGTCACAGCGGCCGCAGGCGCGGGCCGTTTCGTCGTCCAGCACCGAGGTGATGTATTCCATCCGGCAGCCGGCCGTGTCCTGATAGATGACCATCGAGTCCTGTTCATCCACCCGGGCCTCGGCGATCCGGCCGTACCGCTCGGCGTCGTAGTTCCAGGGTTGTCCCGTGGAACGCCAGCCGCCGCCGACGCGTTCGACGGCGCCGTCCACGGCCAGGACTTTCAGCAGCAGCTCCAGCGGGGTGCGGCGCAGGTCCACCCGGGCCTCGAGCGCCACCGTGGACACCGCCGTGCCTGCCTCGGCGAGGGCCGTCAGGACCGCGGCAGCTTTCTCCTCCGACGGCATGGATGCGGTGGCGAAATACTGCCAGATGTCGCGGTCCTCGGATCCCGGCAGCAGCAGGACGTCGGCGTTCGCCGCGCCACGGCCGGCGCGGCCCACCTGCTGGTAGTACGCCACCGGCGACGACGGCGCGCCAAGGTGCACCACGAAGCCGAGGTCCGGCTTGTCGAAACCCATGCCGAGGGCGGAGGTGGCCACGAGCGCCTTGACCTGGTTGTCCTTCAGGAGCTGCTCGGCCCGTTCCCGGTCCGCGGGGTCCGTGCGGCCGGTGTAGGCGAGGACCTCGTGCCCCGCCTCAGCCAGCAGGCGGGCGGTGTCCTCGGCGGCGGACACGGTGAGGGTGTAGATGATGCCGCTGCCCTGCAGATCCTGCAGGTGGGTCAGCAGCCAGCCGAGGCGTTCGCGGGAATCGGGCAGGGTCAGGACACCGAGCCGGAGCGAATCCCGGCCCAGGGCGCCACGGATGGTGAGCACGTCCTTGCCGAGCTGTTCCTCGATGTCATGCACCACCCGGGAGTTGGCCGTGGCCGTGGTGGCGAGCACCGGGACGGTGTCCGGGAGCTGCGTGATGAGGTCAGCGATGCGCCGGTAGTCGGGGCGGAAGTCGTGGCCCCAGTCCGAGATGCAGTGGGCCTCGTCAATCACCAGCAGCCCGGTCCGGCGGACGAGCTCGGGCAGCTGGTTTTCCCGGAAGGACGGGTTGGTGAGTCGTTCCGGCGAGACCAGCAGGACGTCCACTTCATCGGCGGCGAGCTGCTCGCGGACAGTGTCCCAGTCCAGCTGGTTTGCGGAGTTGATCGCCACCGCCCGCACCCCGGCCCGCGCCGCGGCCGCGACCTGGTCCCGCATGAGGGCCAGGAGCGGGGACACGATCAGGGTCGGCCCGGCGCCGCGGCGGCGCAACAGCAGGGAGGCGACAAAGTACACGGCCGACTTCCCCCAGCCGGTGCGCTGCACCACCAGAGCCCGCCTGCCGCCGTCGACCAGGGCCTCAATGGCCTCGAACTGGCCGTCATGGAACTCGGCTTCAGGATGGCCCACGAGCTCCCGCAGTACATTCTGGGCCTGTTCCCGGGTCGAGGATGGGGTGCCGGCTAGGGCCGTGCTGGAAAGGGCGTTCTGGTTACTGGCCATTGCTTCAGTATCCCAGCCCCCTCCGACAGCCACGAAGCCGGTACCCGCTATGTGCACAATCCGGCGTGTAGACAAGGGCGGGGACAGGCCGGCGCGTCAGGGCCGCAACGTAAGATAAGACGCGTGACTACGGACAAGACAAAGACTTTTGACCTCTCGACCTCGTTCAAGGCCTACGACGTGCGCGGAATCGTGGGGCAATCCATCACCGCGGAGATCGTCGAAGCCGTCGGTGCCGCCTTCGTCGACGTCCTGGAACTCACAGGGCAGACCGTGCTGGTGGGCGGGGACATGCGCCCCTCCTCCCCCGAATTCGCCAAAGCCTTCGCGAACGGCGCAGCCACCCGCGGCGCCAACGTCCAGCTGCTGGACCTGATCTCCACCGACGAGCTCTACTACGCGTGCGGGGCCCTCAACGCCGCCGGCGCCACGTTCACCGCGAGCCACAACCCGGCCGAATACAACGGCATCAAGATGGCCAAGGCCGGCGCCGTGCCGATCTCCTCCGAAACCGGGCTCATGGAAATCCAGGCCCGCGCCGAGGAATACCTCAACGCCGGCGCCATCCCCGCGGCCGGCAGCACTGGCCTGATTGGCGTGCAGGACGTCCTCAAGGGCTACGCGGAGTACCTGCGGTCCCTGGTGGACCTGCGCGGTTCCCGGCCGCTGAAGGTTGTGGTGGATGCCGGCAACGGCATGGCCGGCCTCACCACCCCGGCCGTGCTTGGCGATGCCCTGCTGCCCAAGCTTCCGCTGGAGATCGTGCCGCTGTACTTCGAGCTCGACGGATCCTTCCCGAACCACCCGGCCAACCCGCTGGAACCGGAAAACCTGCGCGACCTGCAGGCCGCCGTCGTCGAACACGGCGCGGACATCGGCCTGGCCTTCGACGGCGACGCCGACCGCTGCTTCGTGATCGACGAGAAGGGCGAGCCTGTCTCGCCGTCGGCCATCACCGGCATGGTGGCCCGCCGCGAAATCGCCCGCGCCCAGGGCCTCGGTGAAGACACGCCCACCGTCATCCACAACCTGCTGACCTCCCGCGCGGTGCCCGAACTCGTCGAACGCCACGGCGGCCGGCCCGTCCGCACCCGCGTGGGGCACTCCTTCATCAAGGCCGTCATGGCCGCGGAAGGGGCCATCTTCGGCGGGGAACACTCGGCCCACTTCTACTTCCGCGACTTCTGGAATGCGGACACCGGCATGCTGGCCGCCATGCACGTCCTCGCCGCCCTGGGCGAACAGGAGGGCCCGCTCTCCGAACTCGGCCGCGAATACGAGCCGTACCGGTCATCCGGCGAGATCAACTCGGAAATCGAGGACAAGGCCGCCGCGGTCGAGCGGGTCCGCGAGGACTTCCACGACGAGGACGTCGAGGTCGACTACCTCGACGGCAGCACCTTCATTGCCACCGACGGCAGCTACTGGTTCAACCTGCGCCCGTCCAACACCGAACCGTTCCTGCGCCTCAACGTTGAAGCCACGGACGCCGCCACCATGGAACGCGTCCGCGACCGCGTCCTGGCGCTGGTCCGGGGCTAGCGGTGGCAGTACACCCGGAAGAATCCGCCAACACCGGATCCTGGCGCGAGTCCGTCCCGGACGCCAGCGCCACGGACCTGGAGAACCTGCTCGGCACCGGCGTCGGTGCCGCGCAGGAGCAGCTGGAACGCAACGGCGGCTTCCTGCCCTTCGCCCTGGTGGTGCAGAACGACGGCGAAGTCCGGCTGGTGGCCGTGACACCCGCGGACGCGAGCGACGGATCGGACGCCGACTTCGACGCGGACGCCATGATCCGGGACCTCCACGAGTTGCTCCGGCAGCACCGGGAGGAGTTCCGGGCCGCCGCCGTCGTCTGCGACATCACGCTGCTCGAGGAAGACTCGGACGCCATCCACGTCGCGGCAGAGCACCAGGACGGCTCCCTGTTCGCCGCCGTACTGCCCTACGCCGCGAACGCCGGGACGCACGAACTCGAGTTCGGCCAGCTGGCCGCCGATACCAACGAGCCCGCCGTCTGGGTGGACTAGACCGCCCTTAGGCTGGGGATATGAAGATCAATGCGTTCGCCGATGTGAGCCTTCGCGCTTTGCTGGTGCTCGCGGCCGCTCCGGACGGCGGGCTCCTGACCACCCAGAGCATCGCCGACGCTGTCGGCACGCCGTACAACCACGTCAGCAAGGCGATGGCGAAGCTGCGCGCACTGGGCCTGATCGACGTCGAACGCGGCCGCAACGGCGGATCCCGGCTGAGCAGTGCCGGCCGGACCGCAACGGTCGGCCAGCTGCTGCGGCAACTCGACACCCGCCTGGACCCGGCCGACTGCATTGCCACGGGCGGGACGTGCCCGCTCATCACCGAATGCCGGCTCCGGGCCGCGTTGGCCCGGGCCCGCGAAGCCTTCTATGGCGAACTCGACGGGATCGTGATCGCGTCGCTGCCGACCTCCCGGCAGATGGCGCCCGTCTTTGCGGCGATCGGGCTGCGCCCGGGACTTTGATGCTCGCCCCGCTGGCCCTCCGCCGCGGTTCCGATAACGGAAGGTGAAGAAGTCCGGGATTACCCTCCTACTCGGTCCACGGCACGGCATCCCAAGTATGGCTACGCATTGACACCGGACCGGCGTCAGATGACAAAGTACCCCAAGGATGTCACTACCGCCGGGGCGCCTCTTTTTCGTCCGGCCACGCGAAAGGCCACTGATGAAGAGAATTCGCAGGCTTGCAACCGTCGGTGCCGGTGCGCTCCTTCTCTCGATGGTGACCGTCCCAGCGGCCCACGCGGCGCCGACGGTGCTGGCGGTGGGGCCGGTTGCGGATACCTACACCTCCGCGTCGGCGCCCACGACGGACTTCGGCACCAGCGGTTCCCTGGCGGTCTACGGCTCACCGGACGCCACGGCCGTGCTCCGGTTCCAGGTCCCGGCAGCCCCGGCCGGACAAACACTGACCGGCGCGATCCTGCGCATCCGCACCACCAGCCTGGCCTCCGCCGGCTCCGGCAACACCCTCAACGTCCGTTCAGCGGCCGACTCCTGGTCCGAGACCGGCACCCTCTACGCCAACCGCCCCGCGGTTTCCGGGCCCACCCTCGGGTCCCTGCCCGGCGGCACGGCCGCCAACACGGCCTACGACATTCCCCTGGACACCAGCCTGATGGCCGGCTGGACCGGGTC
>NZ_JBFTGZ010000021.1:0-64510 GCF_056393985.1 Arthrobacter sp. 10T425
CGGAACCGGGCAGGAACCCCGGACAAGGCGCGCAGCAGACACCGCGGGCCACTGATCGGGACCGCCTATGTCCACACCGTCATCGACGACCACTCCCGGGTCGCCTACGCAGAGATCCACGGCGATGAAACAGCGGCCACCGCAGTCGGAGTGCTCAGGCGTGCAGTGTCGTGGTTTGCCGCCCGCGGCGTCACCGTTGAGCGGGTCCTCTCCGACAACGGTTCGGCCTACAAATCGCACCTCTGGCGGGACACCTGCCGTGAAATGAACATCAAGGCCAAGAAGACCCGCCCCTACCGGCCGCAGACCAACGGCAAGATCGAACGCTTCCACCGCACCCTCGCCGACGGATGGGCCTTCAGGCGCTTCTACGCCACGGAATCAGCCCGCAGAAACGCCCTCCCGGCATGGCTGCACCACTACAATCACCATAGGCCCCACACCGCAATCGGAGGCCAGCCGCCCATCAGCCGCTTAACCAACCTCCCTGGGCAGTACACCTAGGCGCGCCTGACGGCTACGAGTGCCCGACGCTGGCGCCGGCGCGGGGCACTGCCGGGACGGTCTGCGGGACGAAGGCGAGGGCGAGGACCGCCAGGACCGCGGCGGCGGCGAAAACATAGAAGCCCCACGGGTAGGCGATGCCGGCGGCCACCAGCGCGCCGGTGACGGCCGGGCCCATAATTGCCCCCAGCCGGCCCACGCCGGCGGCGAAGCCCAGGGCGGTGCCGCGCAGGCGGACGGGGAAGAGCTGGGTGACCCAGGCGTAGACCAGAACCTGGGAGCTGAAGACGAACACGCCGGTGACGAAGACGGCGGCATAGAGCACCACTTCGTTCTGGATCTGGATGCTGAGCGCGGCCAGGAACACGGCGGAGAGGCCAAACCAGAGCAGGACGATCTTCTTGGTCCCGTGCCGGTCGGCCAGGACGCCGGCGATCAGCAGGCCCACAACGGCGCCCACGTTCAGGACCAGGAGCAAGGCGAGGCCGGCGTTCAGGCTGTAACCGGCGGAGGCCATGAGCTGCGGCAGCCAGGTGTTCAGGCCGTAGACCAGCAGCAACCCCATGAAGGACGCCACGGCCACACCGGCTGCTATCAGCGGGTAGGGCTTTCGGCCCAAATCCCGGAAGCTGGCGCGTTCTTCCGCGGGCGCGGCCGCGGCCTGCGCGCGGGCCTGGCTGCCGGCCGGGGAGGCGCCGGCCGGGGACTTGGCGGCCGCGGGGATGTGGTGGACCGGCGGGAGGGTCTCCGGAAGCTTGAACCACAGGAAGGGGACCAGGGCGAAGCCGGCCAGGCCGCCGGCCACGAACATGGTCCGCCAGCTTGGAATGACCATGAGGGCCAGGAACGCGGTGGCCACGGCGCCGACGTGGTACCCGGTCATGGTCCGGGTGGTGGACTTTCCGGCCGTTCCGGCGGGTGCGTAGTCGTTCATGTACGCCAGCGCGGCGGGCAGGCAGGCGCCCAGGCCGAGGCCCGCCAGCAGCCGGAACGTGCTGAACCACGCCACGTTGGGTGCGAAGACGACGGCGATCGTAAAGAGGGAGAACCACGCCACGCAGGCCACCAGCAGGTTCCGCCGGCCAAAGCGGTCCGAGAGCGGGGCGATGAAGAGCGCGCCGAGCCCCACACCCACCAGGGAGACGGTTGCCGCGAACGTCGCCCCAACGGCGTCGAAGCCAAGTTCCTGAGACTTGATGAGGGTCGGGATGACCGTGCCGAGCACCACCAGGTCAAAGCCGTCCAGCACCATGGCCAGCCAGCAGAGCCACACGGGCCACCGTGATTTCTCTCCCGATGACGACGACTTGTCCAATGACGACGTTGACATTGTTACCTCAGCGCTAGTGTTTAGGTGATTCCGTGCCCCGGCCGGTGTTCGCGGGGCCTCTTTCCATTGTGAGAGTTGTATCACCGGGCCGTGTTGCATGGGACACTTAAAACCATTCAACGGAAGGGATATGGTGGCCAACTCGAACTCCGGCGACTCGGTGGTGGACCGGGTCCTGCGGTTGATTGCCGCGTTCCCTGAAGGCGTCACGGCGCTGCCGCTCTCGGAGCTTGCCGCGAGGGCGGAGCTCCCCCTGACCACCGCGCACAGGCTCGTGCGGCAGTTGGCCGGGCATGGCCTGCTCGACGTCGGCCCCGGCGGCTCCGTCAGCCTGGGCCTGCGGCTCTGGGAGCTCGCCAACCGCAATTCCCCCACGCTCGAACTCCGCCAGGCAGCCCTGCCGTTCATGGAAGACATCCAGCAGGTGCTGCATCAAAACGTGAACCTCGCCGTGCTGGACGGGCGGGAAGCGCTCTTTGTGGAGCGGCTGTCCCGCCGCGGCTCCGTCGCCAACCGGGCGCAGGTGGCCGGGCGGATGCCCGTGCACGTGTCCTCCGCCGGGCTGGTGCTCATGGCCAACCAGCCCCGCCCCGTCCAGGCCGAGTACCTCGAGGGATTCAGTGATCCGGCCGGCCGGCTGGCCCTGGAGGATCTCCGCGCCCTCCTTGGCGAGGCCGCCCATCGGGGCTATGCCCAGCTGGCCGGCGTCGTGGACCCTGACACGTGGGGGATCGCGGTTCCGGTGCTGGACCGCAGGAAGCACGCTGTGGCGGCCCTCGGCGTCGTTGTTCCCCTTCGCGAGGTGCGCCTGCAGGCGCTTGTTCCCGCCCTCCAGACGGCGGCGCGGGGGATCGGGCGGCGGCTGGGAGAACCCCGCGAGAATCCCGTATTCCATTCAGCGGAATCCATGTAACGTGCATCACCCCCGGGGGAGCACACTGTTAGCCGGAAGACGAAAACGGCCCCGGCCCCGACCGCCCGGACCCCGCAACGAAGCGAGACGCACATGGCACAGCGAAAAGTCATCACCACCCAGGTAGCCATCATCGGGGCCGGCCCGGCCGGACTCATGCTGTCCCACCTGCTGGCCAAGGCCGGCATCGAATCCACCGTCCTGGAGATCCGCAGCCACCAGGAGATCTCCGAGACGGTCCGTGCCGGCATCCTTGAGCACGGCTCGGTCAACATGCTCGTCGACAGCGGTGTCTCCGACCGCGTGCTGCGTGACGGCGACCGGCACGACGGAATCGAACTGCGTTTCAACGGCGAAAGCCACCGGATCGACTTCCAGGACCTCGTCGGGGAGTCGGTGTGGCTGTACCCGCAAACGGACGTGTTCCTGGACCTCGCCGGACGCCGGAAGGCCGACGGCGGCGATGTCCGCTACGGCGTCACGGACACCACCATCCACGACATCGAAGCCAAGCCCAAGGTCTGGTTCACGGGCGCGGACGGCGTCGAGTACGAGCTCCAGGCCAACTTCATCGCCGGCGCGGACGGCTCGCGCAGCCACTGCCGGTTCCAGATTCCCGAGGCGCACCGCAAGTGGTACTTCCACGAGTACCCCTTCGCCTGGTTCGGCATCCTGGCCGAGGCGCCGCGCAGCTCCGACGAGCTGATCTACGCCAACTCGGAGAACGGCTTCGCCCTGATCAGCCAGCGCACGGAGACGGTCCAGCGGATGTACTTCCAGTGCGACCCCAACGAGGACGTCAACAACTGGGATGAGGACCGCATCTGGGACGCCTTCCGCAGCCGCGTCAACGGCAACGGCTTCGAGGTCAAGGAAGGGCCCGTGATCGACAAGACGGTCCTGAAATTCCGCAGCTTTGTCCACGCCCCCATGCGGCACGGCAACCTGTTCCTCGCCGGGGACGCCGCGCACACGGTGCCGCCCACCGGGGCCAAGGGCCTGAACCTGGCGCTGCATGACGTCAAGGTCCTCTTCGAGGGATTCGACAGCTTCTACGCCACCGGCTCCGCCGCGCTCCTGGACGCCTACAGCGACCGCGCCCTGAACAGGGTGTGGAAGGCCCAGCAGTTCTCCTACTGGATGACTTCCATGCTGCACACCCCGGCCGGCGCCGATGATTTCTCCCGCGCCCGCCAGCTTGGCGAGCTCCAGTCCGTGGTGTCCTCCCGCCACGGCAGCGCCTACCTCGCGGAGGCCTACACCGGCTGGCCGGGGGCCCGCTAGACCGGCGGCCCGGCGGGGCTCATATTTTCCGTCGACAGGCACCGGGGCCAGGACTAGCCTTGAACCGTCCCAGCACGACCCGACAAGGACGATGGAGAGGTGTCCGATCATGGGAACCGAAGAGAATGTTGAACTGGTCCGGCGGGGTTACACGGCCTTCAACGCAGGGGATATGGCGACCCTCAGCGACCTGTTCGCGGAGGACGCAGTCTGGCACGTTGCCGGAAGCGGCGTGCTATCCGGAACCAAACAGGGCCGCGACGCGATTCTGGCGTACTTCGGTGAACTGGGCGCGCGCACCCAAGGTCACTTCCAAGCCAACGTCGAGGACATCGTCGGCGGGGAAAACCACACGGTCGCGATCCAGCAAACCCACGGGGAAGCCAACGGCAAAACCCTGGACATGCCTACCGTCATCACGTTCGTGGTTCGCGACGGACAGATCGCGGAAGGGCGGGAGTTCTTCGAGGACACGGCCAAGGCAGACGACTTCTGGACCTGACCGAACAACCGCATGATCGGCCCCGCCCGCAGGCTGTTTCCATCATCGGCGGCGGCATCGCCGGGCTGGCTCTTGCAGCCCGGCTGGATCCCGCGCGTTTCGAGGTCACGGTCACAGAACAGCGGTGCGGGCTCCCGACCGTGGGGACATCCTTGGCCATGTGGCCCGCGGCCCAGCGCGCCCTCGGCGATTTGGGCATCCTGGACGCCGTCAGGGAGGCCAGCCCGGTGATCGACGGCATGACCGTCCGGGCGGCCTCCGGCAGGGCATGGACATCAGCGCAGGCGACGGGGCTGATCGGCGTCTCCCGGGTTGATCTCGTCCGGCTCCTCGACGGTGCAGTCCCGGCCAGCGTGCGCCGGGTGTCCGGCCGCCTCGACGTCGTCCGTCCCGGTCCTGCCGGCCTCGTGGTGGGCGCTGACGGTGTCCACAGCGCGGTGCGCCGCAGCTGCTGGGGTGCCCGCTCCGGTGCCCGGTACACCCGCTACCTCGCGGTCCGCGGCGTGGTTCCCGGATCGCTGTGGCGGGGGCACGCGGGCGAATACTGGGGCCGCGGGCAGCTCTTCGGGATTGGTCCCGCGGCGGCCGGGACCAACTGGTACGCGGCGTTCCGCTCCGGGGCGGGACACGGAAGCCTCGACGTCGCCGCGGTCCTGGCGGAAACCCGCGCCCGCTACGCAGGCTACGCCCCGGGCATCCGCGACGTCCTGGCCGCTGCGGAACCGGAAACGACCCTGGTGCAGCGGATCTGGACGACGCCGCCGCTTGGTAGCTATGTCCGCGCCCGGGTGGCACTGCTCGGGGATGCCGCCCACGCGATGACACCCAACCTTGGCCGGGGTGCCTGCGAGGCGCTGGTCGATGCCGTGACCCTCGCGGCGCTGCTCAACACCCGGCCCGTGGACGAGGCCCTGGGCGCCTACAACCGTGCGCGCCACCTCCGCACCCAGGCGTTGCGGTGGGCGTCGTCGGCCGTGATGCGGCTGGCCCTGGCGGAGCGGGGCCAGCCTGTGCGGGACGCGCTGCTGGGCTTGGCTAGTCCTGGTCCAGGGTCTCGGTCAGATGGTGCGTTGGAATCCGGTCCCGGTCGTAGGTGATCTCGGTATAGCCGTGCGGCTCTGGCTTACCGGACGGGCTCAGGTTCACGAAGACGATCTCATCAATGGTGAGGATGCTGCGGCGCGTGATCATGTTCCGGACTTCGGCCCGCATGGTCAGCGATGTCCGGCCGAAACGGGTCGCGGTCAGGCCCATTTCGATCAGGTCGCCCTGGACCGCGGAGCTGACGAAGTTGATTTCGGAGATGTATTTGGTGACGGCCCGGCCGTTGCCCAGCTGCAGGATGGCGTAGATGGCCGCCTCCTCGTCGATCCACTTCAGCAGGCTCCCGCCGAACAGGGTGCCGTTGGCGTTGAGGTCCTCGGGCCGCACCCATTTGCGGGTACGGAAGGTGATGTCGGCCGATTCCATAGTGCGAGGTTAGCCGACTCCGTGACCGGCGGCGTTGTGTGACGCAGCCGGCCCGGGGAGGCGCGCGGCCTCACGCCATGGCGGTGTGCGCGGCGCTGTGCGAATCGATCGGCTTCGCGTAGCAGTACGAGTGAACCAGGCCGACATAAGGCCCAAAGTTCGGCACGGAAACGAAGCCCGAGTTCTCGTAGAACTGCCGGCCGTCGGTCTGCACCGAGCCGGCCTCCGCAGTCAGGGTGGTGATTCCCAGCGCGTGGGCGTGGGCTTCGAGGGCCGCGAGGATGGAGCTCGCCACTCCTGAGCCACGGGTGTAGGGCAGTACGTAGAGGCGTTTGATTTCAGCGGTGGTGGCGTCCAGCATGCGAAGGCCGCCGCAGCCCACCGGCTGGCCTGAGGCTTTGTCGTGCGCCACCAGGAACACCGCCGTGTCCGCTTCCGACGGCGGCGGGCCGGGTTCGTGGTCGGGCCGGCCGAAGCGGGCCTCGAGTTCCGCCTGCTGGGCTGCCCTCAGGTCCGCTCCGACGGGGTTCGCCCAAGTGACCTGACGGATGTTGAGCCGCGGGTTGGTCTGCATCACTGCCTCGATTCGCCGAAGTGTTATGCAGTCCAAGGCTAGGCACCAGCGGTTTCGGCTGTGTTTCCTGCCGGTAAGCGTCGCGAGAACTGTGGGCGGATGGCAGTGCAGTTGCGGCTTCCGGCTCGACTTTCCGGGTCGACGTGGCGACGGCCACAGCCTAGCGGCGCACCAGTGTCCGCAGGAGTTTCAGCGCCACGGAGATCGAGGCGATATCCACTTGGCCCGGTTTGGTCACTTCCGCGAAGGTGTCCTTGATCCGTGCCAGCTGCTCCTGGTGCCCGCGTTCCCAGGCCACGATGCGCTCCACGGCATCGGACGTGCCGGCGTCGGTGGCATTCAGGCCCTGGGTTGTCGCCATTACCGAGACGGTCATGTCGGCTACGGCGGAATACACATCGTCGCGCAGGGCTGCCCGCGCGAGAGACTCCCAGCGGCTCTGCCGGGGCAGGTCGGTGATGCTGAGCAGCAGGTTCGCGGCGCCGATGCGCTGGAACACCGCGTAGTACAGGTCAGCAATAGTGGGGATGGGTTCGCGCACCTGCTCGGAGATCAGGGAGATGTCCAGCAACCCGAAACTCTCCAACAGGTCCGAGGCGCGCAGGCCCAGCTCCCGGGGCATCCCCACGGCGGCCCAGTGCGCGAGTCTGTCTTCCACGCGGTCCAGGTCGGAGCCGCGGAGGTAGTCCAATGTTCGGGTCCGCAGCAGTTCCAGGGTGGGCATGATCCTGTCCAAGGCCGCGGCCACGGGCTGGTCGCGATGGTCATGCGTCACGTACCATCGCGTGGCGCGGTCGAGGATCCGGCGCATGTGCAGCGTCGCCTCGGCGACGTGTTCGGTGGGATATCCGGCGGGGAGTGCGGCCAGCCGGGTGACGATCCACGGCAGGTCGTAGGCCTCGCGCGCCACCACAAAGGCCCTGGCAACAGCGGCGGCGGTGGCAGTGGTTTCCTCGATGGCACGGAAGGCGAAGGTGATTCCGCCGAGATTGATCATGTCGTTGGCCACCACTGTGCACACGATCTGGCGGCGCAGCGGGTGGTCCGCCAGCTCTGCTTCAAAGCGTTCGGACAGCTGGCGTGGAAAATAGCCGCGGAGCACGCGCCGGAACCACGGGTCATCGGCAAGGTCGCTGGCGTTGAGCTCCGCTGCCAGTTCGATCTTTGCGTAGGCGGCCAGCACCGACAGTTCCGGCGCGGTCAGGCCCTCACCTGACCGCAGCCGTTCCCTGAGTTGTTCGTTGCTTGGCAGGCCCTCCAGCTTGCGGTCAAGGTCCGTGGCGTTCTCGAGCCAGTCCATGGTCCGTTCGAAGCCCGGGCTCCATTCCCGCACCAGGTGCCGGTCGTTGAAGAGCAGGACATTCTGGTCCGCGTTGTTCGCCAGCACAAGGCGGGCCACCTCGTCCGCGAGGGAATGCAGGAAGCCGGCGCGTTCCGGCGACGGCATCTTTCCCGCCGCGATCATCCGGTCCACGAAGATCTTGATGTTTACTTCATGATCCGAGCAGTCCACGCCGGCTGAATTATCGATGGCGTCGGTATTGAGCAGGACGCCTGCCAGGGCGGCCTCGATCCGTCCGAGCTGCGTGATTCCGAGGTTCCCGCCCTCGGCGATGATCTTCGCCCGCACCTCATTGCCATTGACCCTGACGGGGTCGTTCGCCTTGTCGCCAACCCCGGTGTTGGCCTCTGATGAGGCCTTGATGTAAGTTCCGATGCCGCCGTTGTACAGCAGGTCCACGGGCGCCCGGAGGATGGCCTGAAGCAGAGCGTGTGGCGGCAGGGACACGGTGCCCGGCTCCAGGCCCAGAGAGCTCCTGACCTGTTCAGTGATGCCGATGGACTTGGCCCGGCGGGAATGGACACCACCGCCCCCGCTGATCAGTGCTGGATCGTAGTCCGCCCAAGATGAGCGGGGGAGGGCAAAGAGCCGCCGCCGTTCCTCGAACGAGGCCCCCGCATCCGGCGCCGGGTCAAGAAAGATGTGGCGGTGATCGAAAGCCGCCACCAGCCGGATGTGGCGGGAGAGGAGCATCCCGTTCCCAAAGACGTCGCCGCCCATATCGCCGATGCCGGCAACTGTGAAGTCCTCTGCCTGGCAGTCCATCCCGAGTTCGCGGAAATGCTGTTTCACCGATTCCCAGGCCCCGCGGGCCGTGATGCCCATCTGCTTATGGTCATAGCCCACGGTCCCGCCGGACGCGAAGGCATCGCCCAGCCAGAAGCCGTACTCCGCTGCCACCGCGTTCGCAGCGTCGGAAAATGACGCTGTTCCCTTGTCCGCCGCCACCACGAGGTAATAGTCGTCGACGTCGTGCCGCACCACTCGCGCCGGAGGCACCACTGTTTCGCCGTGGGCGGTGGTGACCAGGTTGTCGGTGATGTCCAGCAGCCCGCGGACGAAGGTCCGGTAGCATTCCAGGCCCTCCGTCAGCCAGGCGTCGCGGTCCATGGCCGGGTCCGGCAACTGTTTGGGATAGAAACCGCCCTTGGCGCCGGTTGGCACTATCACCGAGTTCTTCACGTTCTGCGCCTTGACCAGGCCAAGGACCTCGGTGCGGAAATCCTCGCTCCGGTCGGACCAGCGCAGCCCGCCCCGGGCCAGTGCCCCGAAGCGCAGGTGGACGCCTTCCACGCGGGGCGAGTACACCCAGATTTCATATTTGGGACGGGGAAGCGGGGCACCCGCGATCGCGGAAGGGTTCAGTTTGAAACTCAGGTGGGGCTTCGCCTGGAAGTAGTTAGTGCGGAGCGTGGATTCCACCAGGTTCATGAAGGTGCGCAACAGCCGGTCGGCGTCGAGGACGGGAATGTCGTCGATCGCGGCCAGCAGATCCCTCCGAGCCGCGTCGGTGTCCCCGAACCGGCGTGCCGCCTCCAGCTCGGGATCGAACTTGGCCCTGAACAATGCCAGGAGCGCGTGGGTAGCCCGGACATTGACCAGCAGCGTATCGGCCATGAAGCCGTAGGAGGTCGTTGTGCCCAATTGCTGCAGGTACTTGGCATAGCTGCGCAGGATTGCCGCCTGGCGCCATTCGATGCCCTCCCGGAGGACGAGGCCGTCAAAGCGGTCCGATTCTGAGTCCCCACGCATGGCAGCTCCGAAGGCATCCCCCAGCAGCCCGCTGGTGCGGGACGGATCCACGCCGGCCGGGTAGCGGACGCCAAGGTCATAGAGGAACAAGGCCCGGTCCCTCCCGCGCACCACATCGAAGGGCCGTTGGTTCAGCACCTCCAGTCCGAGGTTGTGGAAGAACGGCAGGATCCGCGTCAGGCTGTGGGCGGTGGTCAGGTAAAGCCGGATCCGTGCGTCTTCGGCCAGCGTCGGGGAGGCGTCGGTGCGGACATAAACGGCCAGCTGAGGATCGTTCAGCGGTCGCCCGCCCGTGCCGTCGAGATCGAACCGCTCGAACGTATTGATGTCCTCGACCGCGTCCTCGACCTCGAAATCAGCCCGGTAGCTGGCCGGGAAGGCGGCGGACCACAGCGCCGACAACCGGCTGGCCTCCGCCGACGGCAACCTGTCACGGAGCGCTTCGTCCAGGCCCTGGGCCCACGTCCGCGTTGCGCTGACAACGCTCCGCTCCACTTCAGCGGGATCGACGTCGGGCATCCCGCCGGCGGGCAACAGTATCCGGAAGAACACGCGGGCCATCGGGGATTCACTAAGCCTGACTTCGAACTCGAGCGAGGAGGACCAGAAAGCCTGTTTAAGCTCGTGTTCAATCCGGAGGCGGACGGCCGTGCTGTACCTGGGCCGGGGGAGGAACACCAGCGCGGTCATGAAGCGCCCGTAGCTGTCAGCGCGCAGGAACACCCGTGTCTGGTGGTGGGCCTGCAGGCGCAGAATCTCTCGGGCAAGCCCGGAAAGTTCATCCAGGTCCCGGTGGAACAGCTCGTCCAGGGGGAAGGACTCGAGGACGGTGAGGAGCTGTTTGCCAGGGTGGGAGGCCTCGGTAAAGCCGAAGCGCTCCTGGATGGCGCGTACCTTGTCCCGGATGACCGGGATGCGCCGCACGGACCGGCCCGTGGCACCCGGGGCGAAAAGGCCCACAAACCTGACTTCTCCCGTGGCCTCCCCGGCGCTGCCGAAGGTCCGGACGAGGATTTCATCCAAGTAAGCCGGGCGGGGGACGGAGGATCTCAGATCCGAAATGGAGATGGTGAGGACCTGCGAATGGGGCAGCCCCGTAACAGGCTGGCGGGCCTCCGGCCGCCCGTCCCTGAGCAGGCCCAGCCCCGCGCCGGGCAGCAACGACACAACATCCGGGCCCTCCGCCGTCGAGTATTCATATTCGCTGTATCCCAGAAACATGAAGTTGCCGCGGTCCAGCCAGCCCAGAAGCTCACCGAGCTGCTCCGGAGCCGGAACCGTGCCGGCGGGCAGCAGGTCCAGGGAGTTGATGGTGCGGGCGAGACGGGCGTGGATGGCTGGGGTGTCATCCGCGACCAACTGGACGTCCGCGAGGACACGCCGCACGTTGGCGGTGAGCTCCGCGATGGCCCGTGACCCCGGCATGCGGCCTATCTCTGCCGCCACCCACGTTTCTGATCTCCACCCCGGCGGGACCTGGACGGTGCCGGCCGCCGCGGCACCCGGGACGCCGGCAATTGGGCCCGTCGGTCCGGACTGCGAGGACCCATGCCGTACTTCCATCAACCGATCAGTCCGCGGATCCCGCCGCACCAGGAAATTGGGATGCACCAGTAACCGGATGGACTCGTTTTGGCGGGCCAGCTCCGCAGTAAGCGAATGGATCAGGTGCGGAATGGCGTCGGCAACCACCAGCAGGACGCTGGCGTCGCTTTCGTTCAGGATGTCGACGGCCGCCGTGCCTGCCGGACGGCCGTCCGCTAGTTCCGCATGGTGCCTGGAGCGCTGCTCCAGGTTTTCTGGACTGTAGCCTTGGAGGTCCTCCGGCGCAGCGTGCTCGTAGTACGCCGCGAGGAACTGGTCATCGAAGCCGGGGAAAACGTGGCCGGGCGCATGCCCCGGGTGTACCGATTTGCGTGACATGCCCCTGCGCCTCCACTGCGCGGGCTCAACCGCATGCCGCGGCCGACCATCCTGTCCCCACGCCTGTCTTCATCATCGCCGCGTTCCCGTGAGCAGTCCAGACCCGGTACGCCCCGCCGGGACGGCCTGTACGCCCGCCGGGGACGGACCGGCCCGCTACGCCGGACGGCCGGTGGGATCCTCCGCCGTCGGATCCGCCAGTACCAGTCCGCCCACGGGACTGTCGTCCCAGTGGATGAGTTCCCAGCCGTTGGCGGGATCGCCTTCCAGCGCCACGATTCCGGTGTTGTCCAGCACGTGCCTGATGGCAAAGTCCGGTTCGATGTTGTCCGCCCGCAGGCCGGCCCACACCCGGATGGCTGCGCCGTGGCTGACCACGGCCACGGATCCTGAGCCCCCCGCCCCGTTTGTCCGTCCCGCTATTTTGGCGATCGCGGCGTCGTAACGCTCAAAGAAGTCCCGGCCGCTGGGACCGGCAGGCATCCGGCGGTCCAGCTCGCCGTCCGCCCACGAAAAAATGGTGCCGATGTACTGCTTGTGCGATTCGTGGTCCGTGCGCTTTTCCAGCGACCCGGCCTCGATCTCGTGAAGGCCCTCCAGCACCTCGGTTTCCAGCCCGTGCACCCGGGCGAGCGGTGCCGCTGTGATCTGCGTCCGAACCAGGGTGGAGGCGTACAGGGCAAGGATCCGCTCGTTCGCCAAGGCGCGGGACAACGTCTCGGCCTGACGCTCGCCGAGTTCGGTCAGCCCGGGCCCCGGGTGCGCCGTGTCCAGCTGGCCCAGCACATTGCCGGGCGTCTGGCCGTGCCGGATGAGCAGAAGCCTCATTTGAGGTGGTCCACCAGCTGGTCCGCGATGCCCGTGTACTTGCCCGGGGTCAGCGCCAGCAGGCGGGCTTCGGCGTCGGCGGACAGGCCGAGGCTCTGAACGAATTCCTGCATCCGGGCGGCATCCACGCGCTGTCCGCGGGTCAGGTCCTTGAGCCGCTCGTACGGGTTTTCCATGCCGTCGACGCCGGCGATGGCCTCGGCGCGCATGACCATCTGGATGGCCTCGCCGAGGACTTCCCAGTTGGTGTCCAGGTCCGCGGCCAGCACGTCCTCGGCAACCTTGAGCCGGTCCAGGCCCTTGGCAACGTTCGAGATGGCGAGCAGCGAGTGGCCGAACGCCACACCGATGTTGCGCTGCGAGGAGGAGTCGGTGAGATCGCGCTGCCAGCGGGAGGTGACCAGGGTGGAGCCGAGGACGTCCAGCAGGCCGGAGGAGATCTCGAGGTTGGCCTCGGCGTTTTCGAAACGGATCGGGTTCACCTTGTGCGGCATGGTTGAGGAGCCCGTGGCGCCTGCCACCGGGATCTGCACAAAGTACCCGATCGAGATGTAGCTCCAGATGTCGGTGCAGACGTTGTGCAGGATGCGGTTGAAACGCGCGACGTCGGCATAGAGTTCGGCCTGCCAGTCATGGCTTTCGATCTGCGTGGTCAGCGGGTTCCAGGTCAGGCCGAGGCCTTCGACGAAGCCCTTGGCGACGTGCTCCCAGTCGGCGCCCGGGACGGACGCGACGTGGGCGGCGTAGGTGCCGGTGGCGCCGTTGATCTTGCCGAGGTATTCGGTGCGGGCGATCCGGTCCAGCTGCCGGTTGAGCCGGTGCGCGATGACTGCCAGTTCCTTGCCCAGCGTGGTGGGCGTGGCGGGCTGGCCGTGGGTGCGGGAGAGCATCGGCACGGCGCGGTTTTCCCCGGCCATGGCGCTGATCTGGCCGACGAGGGCGCGGGCCGCAGGCAGCCACACGTCCTCCACGGCCCCCTTGATGCCCAGGGCGTAGGAGAGGTTGTTGATGTCTTCCGAGGTGCAGCCGAAGTGCACCATGGCGGTCAGGTGATCGATTCCGATGCCGGGCAGGCGGCGGCCGATGTAGTACTCCACGGCCTTGACATCGTGGACCGTAACGGCCTCGATCTCGGCGAGTTCGGTGACGGAGGCGGCGTCGAACTCCGTGACGATCGCACGCAGTTGCTCCTGTTGTTCCGCCGTGAGCGGTCCGGCCCCGGGCAGGACGCTGTTGCCGGTCAGGTGGATCAGCCACTCGACCTCCACAGCCACGCGGTCGCGGTTCAGGGCAGCCTCGGAAAGGTAGTCGACCAGCGGCGCGACGGCGGACTGGTAGCGGCCATCCAGCGGGCCGAGCGCGATCTGGTGGTCGGACGCGGCGAGGGCCAGGCGTCCGGACGGCGTGCGGGTATCAGCTGTGGCGGCAGTTTCAGGCATATGGCGATTCTTTCACGAAGTGCCGCCGGGCCTTAAGCGCCCCCGTCCTTATGACATTGCCGGATGACATTGCCGGCTGGCAGCGCATGGCGGTCCGGACGTTGTCCACATAGCCGGGCGGCTCTCTTCAGCGGGCACAGGCCGCCCCGCTAGCGTCGGTTCATGGGCAGCTGGATGAGGCAGGTCACTGGGATGAGGCCGGGGTGAGGCCGGGATGAGGCCGGTCAACGGGATAGCACCGGGACCGGCGGGCAGTGTGGCGGTGCAGGACATGGCGGTGCAGGATATGGCGGTTCTTGGCGTGACGGCCGCCGACGCCCTTGAGTGCGCTTCGCGCAGTTATGAAGTCCAGCAGTTTGCTGCGCGCGTTGCGCGGTGCGCCGATGAGGCTGATGCGGTGCTCGCCGCCCTCGCCCGCCTTGAGCTGCAGTCGTGGCAGTCACCGGCCGGCCGCGCCTACCGTGTGGCCTTGTCCCTGCACGCGGCGGCGCTGCACCGAAGCCGGGATGCGCTGCTCGATGCTGTTGCCGTGGTGCTCCGGCATGCCCGGAACGTGGCGCAGCCCACGGACCAGATGGGACCCTGATGGCCGAGTCGAGTCCGGCGGGCTCCGGCGGCGGCCCCGGGGTTTCCGCGCCGCCGCGCGACGGCAGCCTGCTCATCCGGGGCGGAATCGGCGGGGTGAGCTTCCAGTTTGAGGAGCTGCTGGCGGGTGCCGCGGCACTGGACGGGCTGGTGCGGCAGCTGCAAATGGTTGAGGCGGAGGCCGACACCGTCCGGCAGGCACTCTTTCCCTACCAGTCCGACTCCTACACCAGCGGCAGCAACGCCATCATCGCTGTGGGGGAGGCCGGCCGGGAGGTCGGACGCGTCCGGTCCCAGCTTCAGCGGATCGGCGACGACGTCCGCGCCAGTCACCGCGAATACGAATACGCCGAAGCCCGGAATGCCCTGCTGCTGCGCATGGGACTGCACGGCTCCGAGTACGGCGCAGCACCGGAGCCCTTCGCCCTGCCCGGGGTGCGCGGCACTGTTGAAGGCTGGGTCGCCATGGCGCCCCGGAATCTCGCCGTGCTGCTTGGCCTGCCCTGGCCTTTGGCCGCCGTGGCCAGCGCCCTGGCCGGGCCCGCTGACGTCCGCCGCCTGGTGCGGGACGCCTCGGAAGCGCCGGGGCTTGTGTTCCTCAAGCCCCGCCCCGTCAGCATCGTGGGCCGGGAGACGTTTACGGCCGACGTCGACCTCTCACCGGCCGGGCTGCTGCGGCGGGCCGGGGCAGTGGGAGAGCAAGGCGGCCGGATCGAGGTTATCGAGGTCGACGGCGGTTCCCGGCCAGCGTGGGTGGTGATCATCCCCGGAACCCAGCAGGGCGCCCTGCCGGAAGGAACCAACCCCTTTGACCCCGCCGGAATCGCCGAGGCCCTGGGCTATGACTCGGCGTCGACGGCGCAGGCCATCAGGGAGGCGTTGCGGCAGGCCGGGGCCGAGGCCGGCGATCAGCTCGTGGCCGTCGGCTACAGCCAGGGCGGGATCCACGCGATGAATCTCAGCAAGGACCGTGCTGTCCTGGCCGAGTACGACCTCAAGTTCGTGCTGACCGCGGGCTCGCCGGTGGGCGGGATCAGCCCCGCGCCGGGGATCCGCAGCCTGCACCTCGAACATGAGCAGGACTGGGTGCCGGGGGCGGACGGACTGGCGAACCCGGACACCAGGGACAGGGTGACCGTGACCCTCACCAACCCGCTGGCGGTGCCGCCGCCACAGGATTTCGGCCTGGGTCCCGGGCACCGGTTGGAGAATTACGCTGACGGGGCCGCGCTCGTCTCCGCGAGCCGGGACAACACCCTGCAGGACTCCACCGCGGCACTGGCCGCAGTGGTGGGGACCGGCGGGGCGGCGTCGGTGACCAGGTTCTCGCTCCGGCGCGAGGCCCGGCCGGAACCGCGGGCAACGCCCGCAACCTCTTCGGGCACGCCGCGCGGCACGGGCGCTTCTAACGATCGAGGGCAGGAAGGAAGCTCGCCACGAGGGACACCAGACTGATGATGATGGCGGCGAACACGGCAGTCCAGAAGAACGAGTCGATGGTGAAGTGCACAGTGGTGTAGCTGCTGATCCAGGAGGTCAAGTAGAGCATCGCGGCGTTGATGACCACGGTGAACAGGCCCAGGGTGAGGATCGTGATCGGCAGCGAGAGGAGGCTGACAATGGGCTTGACGAAGGCATTGACCAGACCGAAGATCAATCCGATGAACAGGTAGCCCAAGATGATGCTGATGGTGCCGTCACTCTGGGTGGAAATATCCAGCCCGGTGAGGATCCAGCAGGCGATTGCAAGGGCCAGTCCGTTGATGATGACTCGTACGATGATTGAGCGCATGGCCCCATGCTGTCATACGCCCGGCGGCGACGGCAGGGACCATATTCCCCATGTCAGCAACGGTTATCCCCTACGGACAGCAATCGGCTCCCGCAACTGCGGCAGCGACCCGAAGTAGGCTAGTTGGCATGACTTCATCAGAGAATCCGGCCGGGGGCATCAGGCCCCGTCCGGTGGTAGACCTCCTCCCCCGCTACGCGGCTGGAAAACCCCCCGTTCCCGTGGAAGGCCTGACCAGCTACAAGTTGTCCTCCAACGAGAACCCGTTGCCCCCGATCCCTGCAGTGCAGCAGGCCATCGCGGCGCAGACCGATTTCAACCGCTACCCCGATCCGCTCAGCAGCAGGCTGCGTGAAGCGCTCGCCCGCTTCCTGGATGTTCCCGCCGAGGACATCGTCACGGGCGCCGGCAGCCTGGGCGCCCTGAACCAGCTGCTGACCACCTTCGCCGGCCAGAACGACGACGGCAAGGCCGACGAGGTCATCTACGCCTGGCGCTCGTTCGAGGCCTACCCGATCTGCGTCGGACTGGCCGGCGCCGAGAGCGTCCGGATCCCGCTGACATCCGACGGGCGGCATGACCTGGACGCCATGGCCGCCGCAGTGAGTGCGCGGACCCGGATGATCCTGCTGTGCACGCCCAACAACCCCACCGGACCCATCCTGACGGCCGAGGAAACGGAGCGCTTCATCCAGGCCGTTCCGGCCGACGTCGTGGTGGTCATTGACGAGGCCTACCAGGAATTCGTGCGCGCCGGCGACGCCGTGGACGGCATCGCCATGTACCGCAAGTACCCCAACGTCGTCGTCCTGCGGACCTTCTCAAAAGCGCACGGCCTCGCCGGACTCCGTGTGGGCTACAGCGTCTCCAGGCCCGAACTGACGCAGCACCTGCGCGTCAGTGCCACCCCCTTCGCCGTGTCCCAGATCGCGGAAACGGCGGCCGTGACGTCGCTCGAGCACTTCGCCGATGTTGTAGAAAGGGTACAAAGACTGGTGGACGAACGGGACCGGGTCACGGCGGGACTGCGTGAGCTCGGGTGGTTCGTCCCGGAGGCCCAGGGCAACTTTGTCTGGCTCAATCTGGGCGAAAACAGCGCGGAATTTGCCGCCCTGGCGGCGGAACGGGCGCTGTCCGTACGGGCCTTCGGCAACGAGGGCGTCCGGGTCAGCATCGGCGAAACGGAAGCCAACACCCGTTTCCTGGAGCTCTGTGCGATCTATACAAAACCGCCGCGGCGTTCCTAGCGCTTAACACTGCGCGCTCAGGCCGCCCCGTGCGGATAAAGTAAGGACCAGTAAGCCAAAATATATGCCGGACCTGGAATGTATTCCTGGTCCGGCATATATCCCAGCGATTGCGGCGCATTCGGATGCGGCAAGCAAGGAGACGGTATGGGCGCCACACATCTGCCCTCTACCGAGTTCGACGGAACCGGGATGGATGACCAGCTCGAAGCGGAGGCCGAGGCCCAACTGGGTGCCCCGGCCGAGCCGATGGTGCAGTTGCTGGACCCGGACGGCACCCTGGGCTCGGACCCGGTTTTCTCAAAATACGCCGAGAAGCTGGACCCGGGCACCCTGCGCGGCTTCTACGCGGATATGGCCAAGATCCGCCGCTTCGACGTGGAGGCCACCGCCCTGCAGCGGCAGGGCCAGCTGGCCCTGTGGGTCCCGCTCACCGGACAGGAAGCCGCCCAGATCGGCTCCGGACGGGCCAGCCAGCCGCAGGACTACATCTTCCCCACCTACCGCGAGCACGGCGTGGCCCTGACGCGAAACGTGGACCTGGCCGAGCTGCTGCGCCAGTTCCGGGGCGTCTCCAACGGCGGCTGGAACCCGAAAGACACGAACTTCCACCTCTACACGCTGGTCCTGGCCGCCCAGACCCCGCACGCCGTCGGGTACGCCATGGGCATCCAGCGGGACCAGAAACTGGCGGCCGCCAACGCCGTCGCCAGCGGTGAGGCGGGACAGGCCGTGGAGCCGAACGCCGCCGTCATGGTGTATTTCGGCGACGGCGCCAGCTCCGAAGGGGACGTCCATGAATCCATGGTGTTCGCCGCTTCCTACCAGGCGCCCGTGGTCTTCTTCTGCCAGAACAACCACTGGGCCATCTCCGTGCCAAGCTCCGTGCAGACCCGCATCCCGCTCGCCAACCGCGCCAAAGGCTACGGCTTCCCCGGTATCAGGGTGGACGGCAATGACGTGATCGCCGTCCACGCCGTCACGGAATGGGCGCTGGAGCGGGCCCGCGAGGGCCATGGGCCCGTACTCATCGAGGCGTTCACCTACCGGGTCGGGGCGCACACCACGGCCGATGACCCCACCAAATACCGCGCATCCGCCGAAGAAAGCCTCTGGCGTGCCAAGGACCCGCTGGCCCGGCTGGAGAAGTATCTCCGGGCCCAGGGCCTCGCGGATGACAGCTTCTTCGAGCAGGTCAAGGCCGACGGCGACGAGCTCGCCGCCTATGTCCGCAAGACCACCCACGACCTCGAAACCCCGGACATCCGGACCGCCTTCGCCAACACCTATGTGGAGGCCCACCCGCTGGTGGCCGAGGAACTGGCCTGGTTCGAGGAATACAGCGCAGGGTTCGCCGATGAGGTGTCCGCCGATGAGGCACGCACAGCCGAGACAGACAGGGCGGCCCGCTGATGACCACCATGACCATTGCGAAAGCCATCAATGAGGGTCTGCGGGCCACGTTGAACAACAACCCCCGCTCGCTGCTGATGGGCGAGGACATCGGGGCCCTTGGCGGCGTCTACCGGGTCACCGACGGGCTGATCGCCGAATTCGGCGCCGACCGCGTGGTCGATACCCCGCTGGCCGAATCCGGCATTATCGGCACCGCCATCGGCCTCTCCCTGCGCGGCTACCAGCCGGTCTGCGAGATCCAGTTCGACGGTTTCGTGTTCCCGGGGTTCAACCAGATCACCACCCAGCTGGCCAAGATGCACTCGCGCAGCAACGGCAACCTGACCGTTCCCGTCGTCATCCGGATCCCGTACGGCGGCGGCATCGGCTCCATTGAACACCACTCCGAATCGCCGGAGGCACTGTTCGCCCACACGGCCGGGCTGCGCATCATCACCCCCTCCAATCCGCACGATGCCTACTGGATGATCCAGCAGGCCGTCGACTGCCAGGATCCCGTGATCGTCTTCGAGCCCAAGCGCCGCTACTGGCTCAAGGGCGAGGTCGACACCGAGACCCCGGGCGCGTCCGCTGACCCCTTCAAGGCGCATGTGCTCCGCGAGGGCACCGACGCGACCGTCGTCGTCTACGGCCCGCTGGTGCCCGTGGCCCTCGCAGCGGCCGAGGCCGCCGCCGAGGACGGCCACAGCGTCGAGGTGATCGACCTCCGTTCCATCTCGCCGATCGACTTCGACACCGTCACGGCCTCGGTCCGGAAAACCGGCCGGCTGATCGTGGCCCACGAGGCCCCCACATTCGGCGGCATCGGCGGCGAAATCGCCGCGCGGATCAGTGAGCGGGCGTTCCATTCACTGGAGGCCCCCGTCATCCGCGTCGGGGGATTCCACATGCCCTATCCCGTGGCCAAGGTCGAAGAAGACTACCTGCCGGACATCGACCGCATCCTTGAGGCGCTCGACCGCGCCCTGGCGTACTGACGAGGACCCATGACGCTCAACAAGTTCAACCTTCCCGACGTCGGCGAAGGGCTGACAGAGGCCGAAATCGTCGCCTGGAAGGTCAAGGCCGGCGATACCGTGGCCGTCAACGACGTCCTGTGCGAGATCGAGACGGCCAAATCCCTGGTGGAACTGCCCTCACCCTTCGCCGGGACCGTCACCGAACTGCTGGTGCCCGAGGGAGTCACGGTGGATGTCGGCACGCCGATCATCAGCGTGAGCGACGCCATCGACGCCCCGGCGCCGGCCGCCGCGGCACCCGCCCCGGCGCCTGTAGCCCAGGAGCAGGCTGCCGCCGCGCCCATGTACGGCACGCTTCCGGCTGATGACTCCGACGCCGGCGAACCAGCCGGGCGCCCGGCCGGCGGGCCGCTCGTGGGCTCCGGTCCCAAGGCCGACGCCGTCAAGCGCCGGCGGCGGATTTCCGCCCCTGCGGCAGCCGGCCACGACGCCCCGTCCGCCGCGGCAGCCACCGGCGCTGCCGCCCCGGTGGTGGAGCAGGTGGGGGTGGAGGCCCACGACATATGGATCAACCCGGACGCGGCCAGCCGCCCTGCCGACGCGGCCACGGGCCCCGCCGGCTCCGTTGAGGCGCGCCCCACCTTCGGCGGTGCCATCAGCGGCCTGGTCGGCAAGGTGCTGGCCAAGCCGCCGGTCCGCAAGATCGCCCGGGACCTCGGGATCAACCTGGCCGATGTCGTGCCTACCGGCGCCCGCGGTGAAGTGACCCGCGAGGACCTGGTGAGCTACCAGGCCCAGCGGGACGCCGAGGTGGACAAGGCGGACTCGTTCTGGGGCAAGTCCGGCCGCCCGCAGGACCAGCGGATCGAGCGGATCCCGGTCAAGGGAGTCCGCAAAGCCACCGCGAAGGCCATGGTCGAATCCGCGTTTGCCGCGCCGCACGTCAGCATCTTTGTCGACGTCGATGCCAGCCGCACCATGGAATTCGTCAAACGCCTCAAGGCCTCCCGCGACTTCGAAGGCATCAAGGTCTCCCCGCTGCTGATCCTGGCCAAGGCGGTCATTTGGGCCGCGGCGCGAAACCCGAGTGTCAACGCAACGTGGGTGGACAACCCGGACGGCAGCGATTCCGCGGAGATCCACGTCAAGCACTTCATGAACCTGGGCATCGCGGCCGCCACGCCCCGCGGGCTGATGGTGCCGAACATCAAGAACGCCCAGGACCTCTCGCTCAAGCAACTGGCCCTGGCCCTGAACGAGCTCGCCACGACGGCGCGGGCCGGCAAGACCCAGCCTGCCCAGATGCGCGGCGGCACGCTCACCGTGACCAACATCGGCGCCCTCGGGATCGACACCGGAACGCCGATCATCAACCCTGGCGAGGTCGCCATCGTGGCGTTCGGCACCATCAAGCAAAAGCCTTGGGTCCTGGACGGCGAAGTCATTCCGCGTTGGATCACCACCCTCGGCGGCTCCTTCGACCACCGCGTGGTGGACGGCGACCTTTCGGCCCGCTTCATGGCCGACGTCGCCGCCATCCTGGAAGAGCCGGCCCTGCTGCTGGACTAGCCGGCGAAACCGGCCACGAAACCGGCCGCGAAACCGCAGAACCCCGCCGCTGAACCTTTCAGCGGCGGGGTTTCTCAGTGTTGGGGTTTCTCAGTGGCCAGCCTGGCCCGGGCCGCTCAGTTTCCCGAGTATGCGGTCAGGATCTGGACCAGCGCGGGATCGCCGCTCATGCCGGCGAGGGCGGCCGAGGCGGCAAACATCAGGCCCGCGAGCCCCGCGCAGCACGCGCTGATTCCCGTCAGGAACTTCCAGTCCTCCCGGAACACGCTGCGCAAGGTGTCGGGCATGCGCAGTCCCGGGGCAATCAGGTTGGGTGCGCTGTCCGTCGATCCGTCGTCCAGGAACGCGACAACGCGACCGGCACCGCGGTCCACGCGCATGGCGCTGATGTGGTTGCCGTGCCGGGCCAGCAGGATGTCGTGGCCAACCAGCTGGCGGCGCTGAAGAGTGATCATGGGGCTCCCTTGGTAGGTGGGTTCTCGGACGTCCGCACCATCGCAGGGCACCTCCCATTTTACTGAGCCGGTCCGCGCCGGGCGGCCCGCTGGGCGGTGAGGCTGCCCACGACAAAGGGTGATCCTCATCAAGTCCGGACACGGCCACGACCGGACACAGCCAAGTCCGCGCCCTCCTGTCCCGCGGCTACGCCCGGCACTAGAGTGGCACCAGCCGCCGACAGCCCGGGCGGAAGCGGATCAAAGGAGATGTTGCGTGTTTTCAAGCCCGTACCCCGACGTCGATGTTCCCAACCTCGGCATTTACGACTATCTCTTCGGCGCTCTGGCAGAGGAGGACCTGGACCGGGTCGCCGTCGTCGATGGCGCCAGCGGTGCGGAGACCACCTACCGGGCGCTGCGCGGGCAGATCGACGCCCTCGCCGGTGCCGTCGCCGCCCAGGGCCTGGGCGTGCACGGCGTGGCCGCCATCCTGTGTCCCAACGTCCCCGCCTTTGCGACCGTCTTCCACGGCCTGCTCCGGGCAGGCGCAACGGTCACCACCATCAACGCCCTGTACACGGCCGACGAGATCGCCACCCAGCTCACCGACGCCGGCGCGGACTGGCTCTTCACCGTATCGGCGCTGCTGCCGGCCGCCCGGGAGGCCGCCGAAAGGACCGGGATCCCTGCCTCACGGCTCGTGGTGCTCGACGGCGCCGACGGCCACCCCTCGCTGGCCGACTTGCTCGCCATGGGCGCACCGGCCCCCCGCGTCTCGTTCGATCCCGCCACGCATGTGGCCGTGCTGCCCTACTCCTCCGGCACCACCGGCCGGCCGAAGGGGGTCATGCTCAGCCACCGCAACCTCGTCGCCAACGTGGAACAGGCCAGGGGTCTGCTCGACGTCGGCCCCGAAGACCGGGTCCTGGCGCTGCTCCCGTTTTTCCACATCTACGGGCTGACCGTGCTGCTGAACCTCGCGCTGCGCCAGCGGGCCAGGCTTGTGACCATGCCCCGGTTCGACCTGCCCGAGTTCCTGCGGATCATCCAGGACCACCGGTGCAGCTACCTGTTCATCGCACCTCCCGTGGCCGTGGCGCTGTCCAAGCACCCGCTCGTTGCCGAGTACGACCTCGGCTCGGTGCACACCACCCTTTCCGGCGCGGCACCGCTGGACGGCGAACTTGGCAAGCGTCTGGCCGAACGCCTCGGCTGCCGGGTCCTGCAGGGCTACGGCATGACCGAGATGAGCCCGGTATCGCACCTCATTCCGCGCGGAGGCCGCGATGGGCTCAGAGTCCCCGTCAGTTCCGTGGGGTATACGGTGCCGAACATGCAGTGCCGCCTCGTGGACCCGGCCACGGGGGAGGAGATCCCGGTTCCCGCGGAAGGGACCAGCGCGCCGGGGCACCTGTTGTGCCGCGGGCCGAATGTGATGCTCGGCTACCTCAACCGGCCGCAGGAAACCGCGGACACCCTGGACGCGGACGGCTTCCTGCGCACCGGGGACATCGCCACGGTGCGGGCGGACGGGGTGGTGACGGTCGTGGACCGGCTCAAGGAACTGATCAAGTACAACGGCTACCAGATCGCCCCGGCGGAACTGGAGGCGCTGCTCCTCACCCACCCCGGCATCGCCGACTCCGCGGTGGTCGGCTCCCTCGACGCCGACGGCCAGGAAGTGCCCAAGGCGTTCGTGGTCCGCCAGCCGGGCGCGGACGGCGATGCCTTGGACCTGGCGGGCGTCATGGACTTCGTGGCGGCCCGGGTGGCGCCGTTCAAGAAAGTCCGACAGGTTGAGTTCATCGACGCCGTGCCGAAATCCGCCTCAGGAAAGATCCTGCGGCGGATGCTTGGGTCTGCAGGCTCAGACACCGGCCAAGCCGCCGTGCCGGCAGCGGCACCGAAGCAGCAGTAGCGCCTCAGTCGGCGTCGGTCTTGGCGATGTAGACGTCACAGGGGGCGTTGTGGGCCACGCTGTTCGCAACGCTCCCCAAGACCCGGCCGATTCCGCTCATGCGCCGGTTGCCGACCACGATCATCAAGGCACTCGTCCGTTCGGCTTCCCGGATCAGGGCCTCGGCCGGCTTGCCCCGCGCGGCGGCGTACGTGACGGTGATGTCCGGGCGGCGCAGGCCTTCCGCGACCGAGCGCGCAACCGTTTCCGCGTTGCCGGCGTCGGAAACGATCCACTGGTCACTGCCGCTGCCGAAGACCTGTGTCTTGTCGCTGTCAAAGGCGCTGACCACATGAAGTGTCGCCCCCACGGAAACTGCGAGGTCGCGCGCGGTGTGCGCCGCCCGCAGTGCAGTTTCACTGCCGTCGACGCCGACAACGATTATTCCGGTCATGGACCGCTCCTCTTTCAACGAGTAATGCTGTTTAGTGTGCCTGGCCGATCAACTGGCCCCAGCGCGCCCCAGTCGAGGCCCCGCATGGATCCTGCCGGTGTTCACGCTACAGGGCGGCCAGGGCTTCCCGCAGGACCGGCGCGAGCCGCCGCACACCCTCGCGGATCGATTCGGGCGGCACCGCGCTGAACGCCAGCCGGATCTTGTTCGACGGGTCGTCCGAGTTTGTGAAGGCCGCTCCCGGAATGAAGACGACGCCGGCGTCGATGGCCTTCCTCAGTAGCGGGTAAGTATCCACGCCGTCGGGCAGCGTAACCCACACGAAGAAGCCGCCCTCGGGGCGCGTCCAGGTCAGTCCCTCCGGCATGTAGTCGGCCAAGGCGGCCAGCATTGCCTCGCAACGTTCCTGGTACAGCCCCCGGTACGTCTCGATCTGGCCGCGCCAGTCGTAGTCGCGCAGATAGGCCGACACCAGCATCTGGTTCAGCGTCGGCGGGCACAGGGTGACGGCCTCCGACGCCAGGTAGTACCTGCGCTGCAGGTGGGCCGGGACCAGGGCCCAGCCGATCCGCAGGCCCGGGGCGAAGATCTTGGAAAAGGACCCCATGTAGATGACGTCATCCGGGTTGGCCGCCCGCAGGGGGGTGAGCGGCTTGCCGTCGAAGCGGAGCAGGCCGTAGGGGTTGTCCTCCAGCACCAGAATATTCGCGCGACGGCATATATCCACCACGGATGGCCGGCGTTCCGCGGACAGGGTGATGCCGGACGGGTTGTTGAAGCTGGGAATGGTGTAGAGGAACTTGACGTTCTTGCCCGCGGTCTGGAGGGCGGCGATCTTTGCCTCCAGCAGATCAGGGACGATGCCGTCACCGTCCATCGGCACCGTTTCGACCTCCACCTGGTAGGCCTCGAAGGTGTTGAGGGCCCCGACATAGGTGGGGTCCTCGACGAGGACCACGTCGCCCGGATTGCAGAAAACCTTGGTGGCCACATCCTGCGCGGACTGCGAGCCGGCCGTGATGACGATGTTCGCGGGGTCGGCGTCCAGGATCCCCTCTGCCGCCATGACCTCGCAGATCTGGATGCGGAGCTCTTCAGTGCCTTGGCCGCCGCCGTACTGCAGGGCGGTCATCCCCTGCTCGGCGATGATCTTCGCGGCGGTCTGGCCCAGGCGTTCCAGCGGCAGGGACTGCAGGTAGGGGCTGCCCCCGGCGAGGGAGACGAGGCCGGGGCGCATCGAGATGTCGAAAACATCCCGGACCGCCGACTGCTTGATATTTGCTGCGCGCTCCGAGAACAGGATCTCGTGGCGGTGGGCGGACGTAGCCGCACGTTCGATTGCGTCAATGGCCTCGGCCGGAAGTACTGCTGCGGCGGCATCAAGTGTTTCGTGGGTCACAAACCCAAGGATACTACCCGTGTTGTCTTGGGGGAAACGATTGTTTCCAAATCATGCCCGGGCCGAAAGCGACCGGGCTGCTCCGGGCGGCCCGAGGCCCCCGGCAGCCGTGTGCTGCCGGGGGCCCGGGAGGTATCTGGAGCGGAGTGCGGGGTTCGGAAGCTTACGCCGCTTCCGCAGCGGGAGCCTCGGCCAGCGCGTCGAACACGCCCTTGATCTGCTCGACAACTTCGGCGTCGTCCTTGGGGTGAACCTCGGCGAAGCGGACCATCGAGCCTGGGACTGCCAGCTTGACGTTTTCGAGGACCTGGGCGCCGGCGATGCCGACGGCCTTGCGGGCCTCGTCCTGGGCCCATACGCCGCCGAACTGGCCAAAGGCGGTTCCGACAACCGCGGTGGGCTTGCCGGACAGGGCGCCTGCACCGAAGGGGCGGGACAGCCAGTCGATGGCGTTCTTCAGCGATGCCGGGACGGTGCCGTTATGCTCCGGCGTGACCAGCAGGATGGTGTCGGCCTCGTTGGCGGCGGCCCGCAGGGCGGCGGCGGCCGCGGGCACCTGGCCTTCGACGTCGATGTCCTCGTTGTAGAAGGGGATGTTGCCCAGGCTCTCGTGAATAACCACGTCCACCTGTTCCGGGGCGTTGAGCGCGATGGCCTCGGCCAGCTGCAGGTTGGTGGAGCCGGCGCGAAGGCTGCCGACGAGAGTGAGGATGGTCTTCTTGGACATGTGTACTCCTGTGCATCACGCCGCGGGGTGATTCCGGCGGCTGGTGGATCGTGAGGCTTTGGGGGCCTTCACCAATCCTAAACGGACTGCGGTCCGGTTATATTCCGGGGCGCTAGAATCAGCGGTGTGAGCCTCATCCCGATCCGTCCCGGTGCCCAGTCCGGGGCAGGGCGCCCCGCCGCGCCCGCCGCAGAATCAGCGCGCAGCGACGCGATCCGCAACAGGGAGCTCCTGCTCTGCGCCGCCCGGGAAATCGTTGAGGAATCCAGCGTCGAAGCCCTCACCATGGACCGGCTGGCGCAGCGCGCCGGAGTTGGAAAAGGGACGGTCTTCCGGCGGTTCGGCAGCCGTGCCGGGCTGATGATGGCGCTTCTTAGCGACGCCGAGGCCGAATTCCAGGGCCGGTTCATGTTTGGTCCGCCCCCGGTAGGTCCCGGCGCGCCGCCCTTGGAGCGGCTGATCGCCGTGGGCGCCGCCCGCATTGACTGGATCCTGGAATTCGGGGAGCTGGCGCGGGCCGCCGATGCCTCGGTCTACAACAGGTTCGATGTCCCGCCGGCCGTCCTCTGGCGCCGTCATCTCGAGATGCTGCTGCGCGAAGCCGGCGTGACGGCGGACCCGTGGGTCATGGCCTCGGCCCTCGGGGCGTCGCTGGAGCCGGAACTGTTGCTCCATTCCGTCGGCGTGCACGGGATTGCGCCGGAGCGCCTTGCGGACACCTGGCGGGAGCTTGTCACGCGCGTAGTGTGCGGCTCCTGACGGCGCAGCCGCTTCCGTGGGCCAAATCCATTCCACGGAGTTATTCATAACGATCTGTAGTGAAGCCGCCGTGTCGCGGCCCGTGAGAGCCCGGCGGAGCCCGGCTAATGTGATAGCTTCCTCTGGAATGTGACCCGCAACATAGCCCACAAGGGCTCAGCCGCAAGGCATGCGGGCGGCCGGAAACCAGCTGGCCCATACTCCCGAACCGGCCGCGGAACCCGCTGCCGGATGGGGACGACGGAAGGATCGACGTTGTGAATAATCTTGTCCCTGGCACAGGCGGGCCCGCCCGTGCGGCCGCAGCCGTGACGCGCGGATCTGCTCAGGCAACGGCGATCCAGAACTAGCCGCTCCATGCTTCGATATCTCGCCAAACGTGCGCTCACGTATGTCTTCATGATCTTCCTGACCACCAGCGCCGGCTATCTCCTGGCTGTGAGCACGCTGCAGCCGGCGCTGCTGGAGCAGGAGCGGATTCCGCGGCCTACGCCCGAGCAGGTGGTCAATTCCTTCCGGCTCAAGGGGCTCGATCCCACCCTCAATCCGTGGGAGCGCTACGTCGACTGGCTCACCGCCATTCTCACCCGCTGGGACTGGGGACGGAGCCCCAACGGCGCCTTCATCAACGCCGAGTTCGGCGACCGGGTCTGGATCTCAACCCGGCTCTTCCTGGCCTCGATCATCCTGACCCTCGTGATCGGCGTCGCCCTCGGCGTCTTCACCGCAGCCCGCCAGTACAAGGCCTCGGACCGGGCCATCACCTCGTACAGCTACCTCATGTACATCGTCCCCGCACCGATCGCCTACTTCCTGGTGCAGCTGGGCGCCATCAACATCAACGAGTCGGTCGGGGAGCGGGTCTTCTTTGTCACCGGCATCTCCACCCCGGGCCTGGACGGCGACGGCTGGGCCCAGTTCGTCGACATGCTCGCCCACTACGCCGTGCCCACGTTCGCCATCACGATTGTGGGTTGGGGCGCATACCAGATCGCCCAGCGCCAGTATCTGCTTGACAACGTCAACGCCGACTTCGTCAGGACGGCGCGGGCCAAGGGCCTGACCCGCAACCAGGCCATCAGCCGGCACGCCCTGCGGGTGTCCTTCATCCCCGTGGCGCAGAGCATTGCGTTCACCATCCCGGCCATCTTCGCCGGCGGCTTCTTCGCCGAGAAAATCTTCGCCTGGCACGGCGTCGGGTCCTGGTCCATCGATTCAATTGCCCTGCAGGACGTCAACGCGGCCACCGCGACCCTCGCCTACGGCTCCGTCATCTTCGCGGTCGGAGCGATCCTCGCCGACTTCGCCACCACGCTCGTGGACCCGAGAGTGCGGGTGCAGTAATCATGACCAACCTCAACACGATTGACCCGGCCGCCGTCCTGGACGAAGGAAAGTTCGGCGACGACGAGGTCGTGATCGGCAAGTCGCGGATCATCCTGCGGCGCTTCCTGCGCAACCGGACAGCGGTCGCCGGCCTCGCCATCTTCCTGGCCCTGACCCTCTTCTCCTTCATCGGCGGCTTCTTCGGCAGCTGGGACAAGGAGACCATCGACCCCTTCAACATCGGCATGCCGCCCTCCGCGGAGCACCTGCTGGGCACCTCCCAGGCCGGGATCGACCTCTACGCCCTGACCGTCGAGGGCACCAGGGTCTCCATCCTGATCGGCGTCGTCGTCGGCCTCGTCTCGGTGCTGATCGCCGCCGTCTACGGCTGCACCATGGCGTTCTTCGGCCGCAAGGTGGACAAGGTCATGCTGTTCATCCTCGAAGCCCTGATCATGATGCCGGCCCTGCTGGTAGTCGCGGTGGCCACGAGCGGCGGCGCCAACGGCCTGAAGAACACCGTCCCGAGCTGGCTGCTGCTCATCATCGTGCTGCTGGTCTTCAGCTGGATGGGGACCGCACGCCTCATCAGGTCCCTGTCGCTCTCCCTCATGCAGCGTGACTTCGTCAAAGCCTCCCAGTACATGGGCATCCCGCCGCGCCGGATCGTCTGGCGCCACCTCGTGCCGAACATCGGCTCCCTGCTGGTCCTGGAAGTCACCCGCGGCGTCACTGGAGCCATCCTCGCCGAGGTCGCGTTCTCCTTCATCGGCATCGGCATCAAGGTCCCCGACGTGAGCCTGGGCGTCCTGATCGGCCAGTCGACCTCCCAGGTTTCCACCTTTCCGTGGATGTTCTGGGCGCCCCTGATCGTGATGTTCCTGCTGACCGGCTCGCTCGCCATGATGAACGACGGCCTCCGCGACGCGTTCGACCCCAGCTCCAGCTCCGTTGGCCGCGCCAAGAGGAGCAAGGCCACTGGCCACGCCACCGGCGGCGCCACCGGCAAGACACAGAAGAAGAGCAAATGACCAGCAACACCACCGCACGGGACACCGCGCAAGGGACCGCCGAGCGCCTCCACTCCGCCGGGCTGCACGCCCCCACGAGCGCGGTCCTCTCCGTCCGGGACCTCAACGTCCGCTTCAACACGGAAAACGGCGTGGTGCACGCGGTCCGCGGCGTCGACTTCGACGTGATGCCCGGCAAGACGCTGGGCATTGTGGGCGAGTCCGGCTCCGGCAAATCCGTCACGTCCATGGCGATCATGGGCCTGCTGCCCGCGACGGCGGAAATCACCGGTTCCGTCCGGCTGCAGGGCAAGGAGCTCCTGGGGCTCAGCGACAAGGCCATGTGCCGCCACCGCGGCAGCGACCTCGCCATGGTGTTCCAGGACCCGCTGTCCTCCCTGACCCCGGTCTACACGGTCGGCACCCAGATCATCGAGGCCCTGACCGTCCACAACCCGACCATGAGCAAGCAGGCCAAGGAGGCACGCGCCGTCGAACTCCTGGGGTTGGTCGGCATCCCCAGCCCGAAGGACCGGCTCAAGGCCTTCCCGCACGAGTTCTCCGGCGGCATGCGCCAGCGCGTCATGATCGCCATCGCGATCGCCAACAACCCGCGGGTTCTGATCGCCGATGAGCCGACGACGGCGCTGGACGTCACCATCCAGGCGCAGGTCCTCGAGGTGCTCCACGCCGCCCAGGAGGAGACCGGCGCCGCGGTCGTCATGATCACGCACGACCTCGGCGTGGTCGCCGGCATGGCGGACGACATCATGGTGATGTACGCGGGCAGGCCGGTGGAGACCGGCAGCGTCGATGACATCTACTACAGCCCGCGGATGCCCTACACGATGGGCCTGCTCGGTGCGGTCCCGCGCGTGGACGTCGCGGAAAAATCGTCGCTGGTGCCGATCGACGGCATCCCCCCGAACCTCACCCAGCCGCCCACCGGCTGTTCGTTCGCGCCGCGGTGCCCGCTGGCCAGCGAGGCCTGCCTCGACGGCGAACCGGACCTTCGGGCGGTGGCGCACAGCGCCGCGTGCATCAAGAGCGAGGCCCTCGCCGACGTCGATGTCCACACTGTTTTCGCCGTCCCGGCCGTGCCGGTATCCCGCTTTGACAGCCTTCCCCGGCACGAACGCAAGACTGTCCTGGAACTCCGCGACGTCAGGAAGCACTTTCCGCTGATGAAGGGCGCCCTGATCAAGCGCAGGATCGGCACGGTGAAGGCCGTGGACGGGCTGAGCTTCGATATCCGTGAGGGTGAGTGCTTCTCGATCGTGGGGGAGTCGGGCTGCGGAAAGACCACCACCCTGCTGGAAATCATGGAGTTCCACAAGGACCAGGACGGCGAGGTGGTGATCGGCGGGCTGAGCAACAAGCAGGCCGCGGACGCCCGGGCCAAGAGCGCCATGCGCAAGGAACTGCAGATGGTGTTCCAGGATCCCACCGGGGCACTGGATCCGCGCTTCACCGTCTACGAGGTCCTGGCCGAGCCGATGGAAAACCTGGGCATGCCCAAGGCTGCCATCCGGAAGCGGATCATGGAGCTCATGGAGCTGGTGGGCCTGCAGGCGGACCACGTCAACCGGTTCCCCAACCAGTTCTCCGGCGGCCAGCGCCAGCGCATCGGCATTGCCCGCGCCCTCGCGGTGAACCCCCGGCTGGTGGTCCTGGATGAGCCCGTCTCCGCCCTCGACGTATCGGTGCAGGCCGGCGTCATCAACCTCCTGGACAAGCTCCGTGCCGAACTCGGCCTCAGCTACCTCATGGTGGCCCATGACCTCTCCGTGGTCCGGCACATCTCCAACCGCGTTGCCGTCATGTACCTGGGCAAGATCGTGGAGATCGGCGACGTCGACGCCGTCTTCGACAACCCCCGCCACCCCTATACCCGTGCCCTGCTCTCCGCGATCCCGGTACCGGATCCGGAGCTGGAGCGCACCCGCGAGCGGATCATCCTCCAGGGCGACCTGCCCTCGCCGCTGGAAGCGCCGGCAGGCTGCAACTTCGCCACCCGCTGCCCCGTGTTCGCGGCCCTGCCGCCGGCCAGGCAGGAGAAGTGCCTGACCCTGGAGCCGGCCCTCGAAGCGTCCGCCACCGACCAGCAGTTCGCCTGCTTCTACCCGGACGGCGAACTGGACGCGGACATGCTGGTTGTCCACGAAAACCACTGAATCACCGGACCAGCACACCACCCGAGAACCCACGCATCACACTCGCATGAAAAAAATGAAGGGGATCACATGAAAAATCGGACCAGGATCGGCGGCCTCACCGCCGTCGTGGCTGCCCTCGCGCTGACCGCTTGCGGCAGCGGTGGCGCCTCAACCACCGCCCAGAGCGCCAAGGCACAGGATGCCTCCGGCGACCTGAGCAAGCTGGTCAGCGTCAACGCCAAGAAGGCCGCCGACCTGCAGCAGGGCGGTACCGTGACGCTGCCGCTGGGCAACATCGGACCGGACTTCAACGGCTTCTCCAACGCGGGCAACTCGGCGGACAACACCGAACTGCACTACCCGATCGACGAGGCCGGCTACGTGGGCTGCTGGAAGCTGGACTTCGACGGCACCGCCAACCTCAACAAGAACTTCTGCGAAGACTTCAAGAGCGAGGTCAAAGACGGCAAGCAGACCATCACCATCAAGATCAACCCGAAGGCCGCCTACAACGACGGCACCCCGATCAACGCCGCCACGTTCGAGAACACGTGGAAGATGCTCAATGGCCAGAACAAGGACATCGACATCGTCAGCTCCGGGGCCTACGAGTTCATCGACTCCGTCAAGGCGGGAAGCAGCGACAAGGAAGTCGTTGTCACCACCACACAGCCGGTGTACCCGCTCAGTGACATGTTCGGCGGCTTCATCCCGCAGACCGTGAACACTCCCGAAATCTTCAACACCGGCTTCACGGGCGAACTGCACCCCGAGTGGATGGCAGGCCCGTTCAAGGTCGACAAGTTTGACTCCGCCGCGAAGACTGTCTCCCTCGTGCCGAATGACAAGTGGTGGGGCGAGAAGCCGGTCCTGGACAAGGTGATCTTCCGCCAGCTGGAGGCCAGCGCCGAGATCGCCGCCTTCAAGAACGGCGAAATCGACATGGCCGACGGCCGCACGCTGACGAAGTACAAGCAGCTTGAAGGCTCCAAGAACTCCGAGGTCCGCCGCGGCCAGCGCCTCTTCGCCGGCGGCCTGAACCTCAACGCCCTCAAGGCCCCGCTCACCGACGTCGCAGTCCGCAAGGCAATCTTCACCGCCGTGGACCGCCCCGCCATCCGCGCCGTCCGCTTTGGCGGACTGAACTGGGAAGAGAACAGCTCGGGCTCCATGATGCTGATGCCGTTCTCGAAGTACTACCAGGACAACTACCCGGTCAAGGAAACCGGCGCCGACGCGGCCAAGAAGGTCCTGACCGAGGCCGGCTACAAGGCCAACGCCAAGGGCATCATGGAAAAGGACGGCGTCCCGGCGTCGTTCAAGATCACCAACTTCGGTGACGACCCCACCGGCCTCGCCACCGTTCAGACGCTCCAGAAGCAGCTTCAGGCGGCCGGCATGGACGTTGGCATCGACCAGCGCGGTGACGCCGACTTCGGCAAGGTGGTTGGCAGCCGCGACTTCCAGCTCACCATCAGCGGCTACACGGTAGGCGCCGACGCCACCTCCGGCGTGAAGCAGTTCTACGATTCCAAGACCAACGAGAACGAACTCGGCGACGCCGAACTGGACAAGGCCATCAAGGACCTTGCCTCCATCCAGGACGACGCCCAGCGCAACAAGGCCGCCATGGACGTCGAGAAGAAGCACATGGAGAAGTACTTCTCCATGGGCGTGATCATGAACGGCCCGCAGATCTACTTCGCCCGCACGGGCCTGGCCAACTACGGTGCGGCCCTGTTCCAGACCCCGGACTGGAGCGTCGTCGGCTGGCAGAAGAGCTAGTCCCGGCAAGCACCACGCACTAACAAGCAGCACGGCCGAGGCCGGTGCCCCTGGAAGCTTCCGGGCGGCGCCGGCCTCGTTCGATTAAGCCCTGCCGGACAGGCGCCCCGGTGCATGCCCAGCCGGTAGCCTTGGCACCATGAGCAACGATTCAACCCGGCCCATCCGCACCGCCGTCGCCGGTTTCGGCCTTTCGGGCAGCGTCTTCCACGCCCCGTTCATCGCCGCAAACCCGGCCTATTCGCTCGATGCCATTGCCACCTCCGACGCCGCCAGGAGATCTGCCGCCGCACACAGCTATCCGGCGGCCAGGATCGTCGACACCCCGGCCGATATCCTGGAGCTCGCCGGCGAACTGGACCTGCTGGTGCTCGGCACGCCGCCCGCCACCCACTACCCACTCGCGAAAGCGGCGCTGGAAGCCGGCCTCGACGTCGTCGTCGACAAGCCCTTCGCTGTCAGCAGCGCCGAGGGGCAGGAGCTCATCGACCTGGCCGGGCGGCTGGGCCGGGTGCTCACGGTGTTCCAGAACCGGCGCTGGGACGGCGACTTCCTCACCGTTAAAGCCCTCATGGACACCGGAGCCTTCGGCACCGTGAGCCGCTTTGAGTCCCGCTTCGAGCGATGGTCGCCCGACGTCCCCAAAGCATGGAAGGCCGCCGCGACGGCGGACGACGGCGGCGGGGTGCTGTTTGACCTCGGCACCCACCTGCTGGATCAGGCCGTGCAGCTTTTTGGGCCGGCCACGCTCATTCACGCGGAACTGGCGGCCCGGCGGCCCGGAGCCAAGGCGGACGACGACGTCTTCCTGGTCCTGCGGCACAGCTCCGGGGTGACCAGCCACCTGTGGATGAACATGCTGTGCGCCCAGCAGGGCCCGCGCTACCGCATCCTGGGCAGCGAGGGCGGTTTCACCAAGCACGGCGTGGACCCGCAGGAGCCGTACATCCTGGCCGGCGGAAGCCCGCTGGATGCCGACTACGGCGTGGAAGATCCGGACTGGGCCGGGCTGCTGGGGCGCGACGGGCACCTGGACCGGCTGCCCACCGAGCGCGGCGCCTACCCCGAGTTTTACCGGATCCTGGCCGCCAAGATCGCCGACGGCGGCGCAAGCTCGGCGCTGCCCGTCCCCGTCGACCCCGCGGGCCCGCTCCAGGTGTTGCAGCTGATCGAGCAGGCCCGGTCCCTGGCCTAGGTTCTCGGCGCGGTGCGGGCTTAAACAGCCATCGGCTGCTCCTAACTGCCCTTCTGAGTGTCCAAAAAAGGGCGGTTTGGGCCCACACCGGCAGGGTTCCCTGGCCGAGCTTGCGAGGCGAGGGGGCCGGTGGGGAGGAGCAGCCGATGAAGTGCTGGCTACGCGGAGACCAGCTCGTGCCAGTCGGCGACGAGGGGCAGGTTGTGCGCCTCGGAGACCGAGCGGTGCGCAACCTTGCCGCCGGCGATGTTCAGGCCGGCGGCCAGGGCGGCGTCGCGCTCAAACGCAGCCTTGACACCCAGGTTCGCCAGCGAGACGGCGTAGCGCAGGGTGACGTTGGTCAGCGCGTACGTGGAGGTGTTCGGGACGGCGCCGGGCATGTTGGCGACGCAGTAGAAGATCGTGTTGTGGACCTTGTACGTCGGTTCCTGGTGCGTGGTGGGGTGCGTGTCCTCGAAGCAGCCGCCCTGGTCCACGGCGATGTCGACCAGCACGGAGCCGGGCTTCATCCGGGACACGAGCTCGTTGGTGACGAGCTTCGGTGCCTTGGCGCCGGGGATCAGGACCGAACCGATCACGAGGTCGGCGTCGACCACGGACTTCTCGATCTCGTACTTGTTGGACGCGACAGTCTTCAGGCGGCCCTGGTACTGGGCGTCCAGTTCGCGCAGGCGGTTGATGTTGATGTCCAGGATGGTGACGTCGGCACCCAGGCCCAGGGCCATGGCGGCAGCGTTGGTGCCGGCAACACCGGCGCCGAGGACAACGACCTTGGCCGGACGGACGCCCGGGACGCCGCCGAGCAGCACGCCCTTGCCGCCAGCCGGCGCCATCAGGGACGTGGCGCCGACCTGCACGGACAGCCGGCCGGCAACCTCGGACATCGGGGCCAGCAGCGGCAGGGACCTGCCCTCCTGGACGGTCTCGTAGGCGATGGCGGTGACGCCGGAGTTGATCAGGGCCTGGGTCAGTTCCGGTTCGGCGGCCAGGTGCAGGTAGGTGAAGAGGATCAGGCCCTTGCGGAAGCGGTGGTATTCGGCCTTGACCGGTTCCTTGACCTTCAGCACCATGTCGGCGCGGCCCCAGACGTCGTCGGTTTCGGCGACGATCTCGGCACCGGCGATCGCGTATTCCTCATCCGTGATGCCGGAGCCCAGCCCCGCGCCGCGCTCGACGAGGACCTCGTGGCCGTGGGTCCGGAATTCATGGACGCCGGCCGCCGTGATGGCGACGCGGAACTCGTTGTTCTTGATCTCTTTGGGTACGCCGATGATCATTTGTTAGCTCCAGTAGGTGGGGCCTCGTGGGCCTGGATGAGTGGGGGATTCGTACTTCCAGAATAAATCCCGCTGTGAGGCACGCGACAGGTGCCGCCGCCGGGCATTGGGCGCCCGCCGCGTCATTCCGGGGTTTTTCAAAACCGGGGATAGACATTTGTCGATGGAGCGGGCGTCAGGTGTCGGCTGGTGTCCGTCCCGGCTGCATTCGCAGTGCGGCGGGCGGGGGCAGTAGTCTGGCAGGATGCAGCAGCAGGACGTGGAGCAGCTCGTGGAGCAGGTGGCGCAGCGGCTGGGCCGCGGCCTCTCCCTCGAGGATCTCGACGGTCTGCTCCTCGCCTACAGTTCCAACCAATCCCATGCGGACCGCGTCCGGGTGAACTTCCTGCTCAGTAAGCGTGTCCCCGTGGACGTCATCGCGTGGCAGCTCTCCCACGGGATCGCGACGGCGGTCCGGCCGGTCGTCGTGCCGGCCAACGCGGACCTCGGCATGCTCGGGCGCGTGTGCGTGCCGCTGCTGGTGCGGGGCTTCCGGGTGGGGTACCTGTGGGTCCAGCTCGACGCCGAGGAACCCAGCGCCGCGACCGTCCTCGCCCAGCTGCCGGACGTGGCCCCGGAGCTGGAACAGCTGTCCACCCTGCTGCTGGATTCCAATACGGCCGAGTCCGAGTTCCGGCGCCGGCGCGAACAGGAGTTCCTGGCCGCGTGCGCCGGCGAGGCCAACGCGGCGGCGGCCGTCGCGGGCTGGAAAGAGGTCCAGGGCAAGGGGCCCTGGCAGCTGGTGACCGTCCTGGACGCGGATGGCTGGGCCGGTGGCTCGGATCCCATCGCCGACACGCTCATTCACCGCTCCGCGGCGCTGCAGGCGACCATCGGGGTGGATGCCGCACTGTTCAGCGCAGGCACGGAGACCCACGCGGTGGTGCTCTTCAAGGAATCCACGGGACGCGCCGACCACGCCCAGGTGCTGGTCCACTACCAACTCGAACTCGCCAAACGCTCCGGGCGCACGGTCCGGCGGATCATCCTGGGCACGTCCGAGGGATTCGCCAAGCCTCGGGAACTGGCCGAGGCCTACCGGCAGTCACGGCAGGCGGCCCAGGCCGCGGCGGTGGATCCCCAGTTGGGCGAGCTCGTCGACTGCCGGGCCACCGGCGTCTACCAGCTCCTGGCCTCGGCCGGCGGCGGCGCGGGAGCCTGGGCAGACGCGGGTTCCGTGTATTTCCGCCTCCTCGAGGACCATGACCGCAACCACGAGCTGCTGCCCGTGCTGGAGCTGTTCTACGACAACGACGGCTCGGTCCAGGAAGTCGCGGCCAAACTGCACCTCCACCGGAGCAGCATCTACAACCGGCTCGGCCGGATCCGCCAGCTGCTGGGCGTGGACCCGTTGAAGGGAATGGTGCGGCTGGAACTGCATGCCGGGCTCAAGGCGCGGCGCTGGGCTGGCCGGCCCAGAATCTAGCGGCGCGCTTAGCCCTCGCGCTTGGAGGGGTCGGCGTCGAGGGCCGGCTTCGCGTCGTGGCCAGCGTCCTGGCCAAGGTCCTGGCCGGGGCGGGCGATGCCGGCGGCACTGCGGCGGCGGGAAATCCGGCTGTCCACCCAGAGCGACACCGCTACGAAAGCGACGCCGCTGGCCAGATACGTGGCGGTGTTGTTCAGGCCCATGGCGGTTCCGAAGATGCCAGCGAGCAGCATGGCGGCGATCCCTGCCACGATGTGCCACCCTCTGAATTTACCCACATTCCAAGCTTAACCCGCGGGATATCAGTGCTTTCGCGCCGGACCGGGATCGTTGCTTGATCCTTATCACTGCTTCATGAAGCACCGGCAGCCTCGTCATCCTGGCCGGCCGGCGTCCCGGCGTCCGCACCGTTCTTCTTCTGCGTTTCAAGCCACGCCATGATGTCGGCCAGCCGGATCCGGCGGTGCGTTCCGCGGTATTCCACCGGGATCTCGCCGCGGTCGGTCATGTTCCGCAAATACGTGTGCGAGATCCCCGCAAGCTCCGCGGCCCGGGACGTCGTCAGCATTTCCTCGACGCTGCTGACCGTCACGGCCTCGCCGCGGCTGAAGCGGCCCAGCAGATCGACGACGGCGTCCCGCGCCGCGGGCGGCAGCCGGTGGACGGTGCCGTCCACGAACACCGTGATGTCGTGGCTGCCGTCGAGGGCGTACCTGAGGTTCTGCGCATCCTCGGCCGGGAGGCCGGCCGTCACCCGGGGGGCTATCAGTGCCATGAGTGCATCCTAGCGGCAGCAGCTACAGCCCAAGGTCCTCCAGGACCGGCAGTTTTGCCCGCACCCAGGCCCGGGCCTCGGTAGCGCTCGGCGCGGACAAGGCCAGCTTGGCAAGCTCCCGGGCTTCAGCCAGGGTGACGGTCTTCAGCACGGCGGCGACGGCCGCGATGGAACGCGCCGTCATGGACAGCGTGGTGACGCCCAGTCCCGTGAGGACGACGGCGAGGGCAGGGTCCGCCGCGGCCTCGCCGCACACGCCCACCGGCTTGTTGTGGCCCTCGGCCGCGGAACCTTCCACGGTCAGGCCCACGAGCCGCAGTACGGCCGGCTGCCAGGGGGTGTTCAGGGCGGCCAGCGGGCCGAGCTGGCGGTCCGCCGCCATGGCGTACTGGGTGAGGTCATTGGTGCCCAGGCTGGCGAAGCCGACCTCGCGGAGGATGGCCTCGGCCGTCAGCGCCGCCGACGGGACCTCCACCATGACGCCGGGCGTCTTGATCCCTGCCGCGGTGCACAGCGAGGCAAAGCGGGCCGCCTCCTCAGCGGTGGAAATCATCGGGGCCATCACCCAGACATCGGCCTCGGATGCCTTTTCCGCCAGGGCAATGGCCTGCAGCTGGCGCTCAAGGACCCCCGGCGTGGTGAAATCGGTCCGGTAGCCGCGGACGCCCAGGGCCGGGTTGGGCTCGGTGGCGTCGGTCAGGAACGGCAGCGGCTTGTCCGCTCCGGCATCCAGCGTGCGGAGCACCACTTTCTTGCCCGGGAAGGCGTCGAAGACGCCCTGGTAGGCGGCGGCCTGTTCCTCCACGGTCGGTTCGGTGTCCCGCTCCAGGAAGCAGAACTCGGTCCGGAACAGTCCCACGCCCTGGGCGTTCAGGCCGGCCGCGGCCACGGCGTCCTTGGCGCCGCCGACATTGGCCAGGAGCGGCACGAGGTGGCCGTCCGCCGTCGTGCCGGTCCCGTCGAAGGCGGCAAGCAGCGACGCGGTGGCGGCCCAGTGGGCTGCGGCCGCGCGCTGGGACTCGTCCGGGTTCGCGGTGATGAGGCCGGCCGCGCCGTCCACGTACACCTCGGTGCCGTCGGCGAGCTCGTCGACCCCGACGGCGGCGACCACGGCCGGCAGGCCCAGCGAGCGGGCGATGATCGCGGTGTGGGACTGCGGGCCGCCGCCGGCGGTGACCAGCGCCAGGACCTTTTCCGGATCCAGGGTGGCGGTGTCGGCCGGGGCCAGGTCCTCGGCGATGAGGATGAACGGGGTGGGGGACACGGGAATGCCTGGCGCGGGGACTCCGCGCAGTTCCGCCACGATCCGGGAGCGGACATCCAGGACGTCCGTGGCGCGCTCGGCCATGTAGCCGCCCAGGTTGTGCAGCATCTCCGAGACCGAGGCGCCGGCTTCCCAGATTGCACGCTGCCCGGAGGTGCCGCGGCCGATCAGTTTGGCGGCGGATTTGAGCAGCATGGTGTCAGTGGCCATGAGGGCCGTGGCCTCGAGGACGGCCTTGCCGTCGCCCGAGACGGTCTCGGACCGGGCCTTCAGTTCGTCGTGGACGGATTTCGCCGCGGCCTTCAGCGCCGCCGTCGCGTCCTCCGCCGTGACGCCGGCGGGAAGCTGCTCTCCGGCAGGCGGTTCGCTGATCGGTTTGGGCATCTGCCGGACGGTACCGATGATGCGGCCGGGGCTAACGCCTACTCCTGGGAAGTTCTGCACTGAAGGTCCTCATTTTCTGTCGTAGGCCAGTGGCCACTAAGCCGGTAAACCAGGTGCCGCAGCGACCCTGCTGATCATCTGCGCCTGCGGCTGACGGCTGCGGCAGCGGGCGGGTCACGGCACCTGGAAAAATTGTATGTGATGCAGTTCATATAGCGTTGCTATAGGTGCTAGGGTAGCGGTTATGAGTATCGATGGCCAGCTACCACCCAAGGCCCGGCTGCTGCGTGCGGCCGCCGAGCTGCTGGCCAACTCCGGCGGATCCGCAGTCTCGACCCGCCAGATCACGCAGCTGGCCGGTGTCACGGCACCGACCCTCTACCACCACTTTGGTGACAAGGAAGGGCTGTTCGACGCCGTCGTCGCAGCAGGTTTCGACGAATATGTCGCGGGCGAACGTGACTTCGCGCCCTCTGGCCAACCTCTGGAGGACATCCGGAGGATGTGGGACAACCATGTCCAGTTCGGGCTGAAACAGCCGGAACTGTACCTCGTCATGTTCGGCAATATCCGCCCTGAGAGCCGCCCGGCCATCGTCGCCGATGCCGAGGCTCTCATGGAGGAAATGCTGAACAAGGCGGCTGTCTCCGGCCAGCTCAACGTCCCGCCCAAGGAGGCGGCCAGGTCCATCCTGGCGGCCAATGTGGGCATGACCCTCATGCTGATCGCGGAAAAGGTGCCGGAGCGAAACCTCGAGCTCTCCGCCATGACCCGCGACGCCATGATCTTTGCGGTTTCCACCGAGCAGGCCCGGGACAACGGTTCTGTGGACAGCGGAAAGTCCTCAGTGGTTGTGGCGGCCATCGCATTGAATGCAGCACTCCAGGCGTCCCACTCGGACCAGCTCTCCAGCTCGGAACTCAAGCTCTTCCTCGAATGGCTCCACCGGATCTCCAACAGCTCCACCAGCTAGCTCGGCGAAATTATCGGACCATCCTGCAATGCAGCGGGAACGACGGTTAGGAACTCACATGGCAACAGAGACAGTTGCGAAACCACGCACCAGCATGCGCGTACACGTCCAGAAATTCGGGACGTTCCTGTCCGGAATGATCATGCCCAACATCGGCGCCTTCATCGCCTGGGGCTTCATCACGGCGCTCTTCATCCCGGCCGGCTTCTTCCCCAACGCGGAGCTCGGCAAGCTTGTCGGGCCCATGATCACGTACATGCTCCCGCTGCTGATCGGCTACACCGGCGGCCGGATGGTCTACGGCGTGCGCGGCGGCGTGGTGGGCGCGGTGGCCACCATGGGCGTCATCGTCGGTACCGACATCCCCATGTTCATCGGCGCCATGATCCTTGGCCCGCTCACTGCCTGGATCATGATGAAGCTGGACAAGATCTGGGAAGGCCGCGTCAAGCCCGGCTTCGAAATGCTGATCGACAACTTCTCGGCAGGTATCGTTGCCGCTGCCATGGCGGTCGTGGGCATGCTGGTGGTCGGCCCGATCGTGAAGGCCTTCAGCAATGGCGCCAGCGCCGTGGTCGAATTCCTGGTCACCAACGGCCTGCTGCCCTTCACCAGTATCTTCATCGAGCCCGCAAAGGTCCTGTTCCTCAACAACGCCGTTAACCACGGCATCCTCACCCCGCTGGGCACGCAGCAGGCGCTCGAGCAGGGCAAGTCCATCCTGTTCCTGCTCGAAGCCAACCCCGGTCCGGGCTTCGGCATCCTGCTCGCCTTTTCATTCTTCGGCAAGGGTCTGGCCAAGGCGTCCGCGCCGGGCGCAGCCGTGATCCAGTTCGTCGGCGGTATCCATGAGATCTACTTCCCGTACGTCCTGATGAAGCCGATGACGATCTTCGCCGCAATCGGCGGCGGCATGACCGGCATCTTCACGCTCGTGGTCACCGGCGCCGGACTCCGGTCCCCGGCAGCCCCGGGCAGCATCATCGCGGTCTACGCCTCAACGGCGCGCGACAGCTACGTCGGCGTGACGCTCTCCGTCCTCTTTGCCACCACGGTGTCCTTCCTGATCGCCTCGGTGGTCCTGAAAGCCAGCAAGGCGCCCGCCGAAGACGACCTCGATCAGGCCACCCACCGGATGGAGGCCCTGAAGGGCAAGAAGAGCTCGGTGTCCGCAGCCCTGATCGGTGAGGGCGTGGGTGCCAGCGGCGTCGCCGTCCTCGCCACCCCGATCAAGAACATCGTCTTTGCCTGCGACGCCGGCATGGGCTCCAGCGCGATGGGCGCCTCGGTGCTCCGCAACAAGATCAAGGCCGCCGGATTCCTGGACGTCAAGGTCACCAACTCCGCGATCGCCAACCTCACCGACACGTACGACGTCGTCATCACCCACCAGGACCTGACCGAACGGGCCAAGCCCGCGACCGCCAGCGCCGTGCATGTCTCTGTGGACAACTTCATGAACAGCCCGCGGTACGACGAGATCGTGGAACTGGTCGAGGCCAGCAACACGGAAGCCGGCACCACGGAAACGACCCCTGCCGCGGCCGCCGCCGGCACCGCCCCCACGGCCGCCGAGGCAGAAGCCGAGCAGGGTCCCGCCGGCATCCTGGTGGCCGAAAGCGTCGTCCTCAATGGCCACGCGACCACGCGGGACGCCGCGATCGACGAGGCCGGGCAGCTTCTGCTGGACCGCGGCGCCGTCGACTCCGGCTACGTGGACGCCATGCACGAACGCGAGGAATCCGTCTCCACGTACATGGGCAGCTTCCTGGCCATCCCGCACGGCACCAACGCCGCGAAGGACCACATCATGAAGTCGGCGGTCTCCGTTATCCGCTACCCGAACGGCATCGACTGGAACGGCAAGGAAGTGAAGTTCGTCGTCGGTGTGGCCGGCGTCAACAACGAACACCTGCACATCCTGTCCTCAATCGCCAAGGTCTTCACCAACAAGGCCCAGGTGGCCCAGCTCGAGGCGGCCACCACGGTTGACGAAGTGCTGGCCCTGTTCGGAAAGGTCAACTCCTAGTGAAGGCTGTTCATTTCGGAGCCGGAAACATCGGGCGCGGCTTCGTGGGCCTGCTGCTGCACGACGCAGGGTATGAGGTGGTGTTCGCCGACGTCGCGGACGCCCTCATCACCGAGCTGGCCGCCGCGGACAGCTACGAGGTCCACGAAGTCGGAGAGAACCCCGCTGTCCGTACTGTCAACAACTTCCGGGCGCTGAACTCCGGCACCCAGGAAGCCGACGTCGTCGCGGAAATCGCGACGGCGGACATCGTCACCACCGCCGTGGGGCCGCACATCCTGAAGTTCGTGGCGCCCGTGATCGCCAAGGGGATTGCCGCCCGTGCCGCCGGGCTGGCGCCGCTGCAGGTGATGGCGTGCGAGAACGCGATCAACGCCACGGACATCCTGAAGTCCGAGGTCATTGCCCAGTGGGATCCGGCCGCGGGCGCCCTGGACGCGGCCGCCGTGTTTGCCAACACGGCGGTGGACCGGATTGTGCCGAACCAGGAGGCCGGGCAGGGCCTGGACGTCACGGTGGAGACGTTCTATGAGTGGGTAATCGACCGTACCCCGTTCGCCGGGAAGGAGCCGGTGGTCCCGGGCGCGACGTTCGTGGACAATCTCGCACCGTACATCGAGCGGAAGCTGTTCACCGTCAACACGGGGCACGCGGCGGCGGCCTACTTCGGATTCGAGGCCGGCCTGGGCAAGATTTCCGAGGCCATGGCCGACCAGGACGTCGCGGCCGATGTGCGCGCCGTCCTGGACGAAACCAAGGAGCTGCTGGTGGCCAAGCATGGCTTCAACCGGGCCGAGCAGGAGGCGTACGTGGAAAAAATCCTGGGCCGCTTCTCGAACCCGCACCTGCCGGACACCGTCACGCGGGTGGGCCGTGCCCCGCTGCGCAAACTCAGCCGGCACGAGCGCTTCATCGGTCCCGCTGCCGAGCTGGCCGAACGCGGAATTGTCCCCGAGGCGCTGCTCGGGGCCATCGCCGCCGCCCTGCGTTTCAATGATCCGGCCGACGCCGAGGCCGTGGAGCTGGCGAAAATCCTCTCCGCGTCCACGCCGGACGAGGCCACGGAGGAGATCACTGGCCTGCCGGCGGACCACCCGCTTTTTGCCGCCGTCTCCTCCCTCATCGAGGAGGCCAAGGCGGTCGTCTAGCCGCCCCAGCCCAACGACGCTCCCTCAGATCGCGCGGGTTTTGGACGACGCTCCCTCAGATGATTGTCCGATACACAGACCCTCCCTCACTTCTGGTGAGGGAGGGTCTGTGTTTTTGACGCGAAAAGTGAGGGAGGGACTGACTGTTGACCATTAGGTTGCCTAACTGTTAGGCTACCTAACTATGAACGCCAGTGAACCGGCTGACCCCGGCCTCCTCGCTCTCGCCGAGGACTTCCGCGAGGCCCTCCGCCACAGCATCTACCTCGTCCGCCGCCTGGACGCCGACGGCGAACTCAGCGCCGCCCAACTCAGCATGCTCAAGATGCTGTTGGACGCCGGGCCCGCCGCAGGCGGCGTGCGGGTAGGCGAAATCGCCCGGAACCTGGGCGTCAAGGTGCCCAGTGCCACCGAGCAGATCATCAAGCTCGAGCGCGCCGGCCTCGCCCGGCGCGAGCCGGACCCCGACGATTCCCGCGCCGTCCGGGTCACCCTCACGGACGCCGGCCTCGCCGCCGTCGCATCCGCCAACGAGCGCCGCAACACCGTCATGGCCGGCGTCCTCTCGTCCCTTTCGGGCGAAGACCGCGCCGCCCTCGCGGCCGCCCTCCCGGTCATCGGCAGGATCAACGCGACGCTCCTGGCCTGATCTTCACCCAACAATTCCAATCACTTAGGAGTGCCCCCATGCACGGCCAGCCCGCCGACACCCTGCCGGCAGCGGAAGTAACCCTCGAGGCCGAGAAGGCCTCACTGCTCAAACAGCCCAAGGCGGTGTGGGCCACGGCCCTCGCGGCGGTGTTCGCCTTCATGGGGATCGGGCTGGTGGACCCCATCCTGCCGGCGATCGCCAAGAACCTGGACGCCTCGCCGAGCCAGGTGTCGCTGCTCTTCACAAGCTATTTCCTGGTGACCGCAGTCGCCATGCTGATCACCGGCTACGTCTCCTCCCGAATCGGCGGGAAGCGGACGCTGCTGATCGGGCTGGCGGTCATCGTCGTGTTCGCCTCCCTGTCCGGCACGTCGGGCAGCGTGGCTGAGCTCATCGGCTTCCGCGCCGGCTGGGGGCTGGGCAACGCCCTGTTCGTGGCCACGGCGCTGGCCGTGATTGTCGGCGTCGCAAGCGGCGGAGCCGGCACGGCGATCATCCTTTACGAGGCCGCACTCGGCCTGGGCATTTCCCTCGGCCCGCTCCTGGGCGCACTGCTGGGCGGCTGGCAGTGGCGCGCCCCGTTCTTCGGTACGGCCGTGCTGATGGCCTCCGCGTTCATCGCGCTCATTGCCCTGCTGCCCAAGACGCCGCTGCCCGAACGGAAAGTCCGGCTCCGGGATCCGCTGCTGGCACTGGGGCACAAGGGGCTGCGGACGACGGCGGCCAGCGGCCTGTTCTATAACTACGGCTTCTTCACCGTCCTCGCCTTCACGCCCTTCATCCTCGGCATGGACGCCTACGGGATCGGCGGGGTGTTCTTCGGCTGGGGTGTGGCCGTCGCGGTCTTCTCAGTGTTTGCCGCCCCCGTGCTGCAGAACCGCTTCGGAGCGGTCCGGGTCCTCACCGGCACGCTAGTCCTGCTGATGCTCGACCTTGTGGGACTGGGCCTGGCCGCCGGGCACTCGGTGCCGGCCGTCGTCGTCCTCGTGGTCATTTCCGGGGCGCTCCTGGGCATCAACAACACCATCTACACGGAGCTGGCCATGGGCGTGTCCGACTCGCCGCGGCCGGTGGCCTCGGCCGGCTACAACTTTGTACGCTGGATGGGCGGCGCCCTGGCACCGTTTGCCGCCGCGCAGCTGGGCGAGCACTTCGGCCCGCAGGTGCCCTTCTTCGCCGGCGCGCTGGCCATGGTGGCCGCCATTGCCGTCGTCTTCGGCGGACGCCGCTACCTGGCGGCGCACGAGCCGCACGTGGTGTAGCAACACCCGGTGTTGCGCAGAACCCGCTGAGGTGACAAAGAACGCCCATGCTTCCTCGCAAGCATGGGCGTTCTTTTGTCGGAACGCTGAAGGCGCGGCGGCCCTCACAGAAGCGCCGGCTCAGGCCCTGGCGGACTCTTTCGCGGATTCCTTGGCGGCTTCCTTTGCGGATCCCTTGGGCACGAACAGGGTTTCGGCCTGCTCCAGGGACATGCCGTTGGTCTCCGGGACCTTGAACATGACGAAGAAGAACGACGCCGCCGCGAACAGCGCGTACATGGCGTACGTCAGCGACAGGGAGGCCGCGGCCATGACCGGGAAGCTCAGGGTGATGGCGAAGTTGGCGATCCACTGCGCGGCCGCGGCCAGGCCCAGGGCCCGGGCGCGGATCCGGGACGGGAAGATCTCCCCCAGCAGCACCCATACCAGCGGGCCCCAGGAGGCGCCGAAGCTGATGACGAACACGTTGGCGGCGACCAGCGCCGCCGGACCCCACGCCCCGGGCAGGGAGATCGCGTCGCCGGACCCGGTGGCCGAGCCGAAGGCCAGCGCCATGGTGCCCAGCGAGAGGGCCATGCCGATGGAGCCGGCCAGCATGATCGGACGACGCCCGATCCGGTCCACCAGGGCGATTGCCACGAGCGTGACCAGGATGTTGGTGACGGCGGTGGCCACGGAGATGGTGAGCGAATCCTTTTCCTGGAAACCCACGGCCTTCCACAGCGTGGTGGAGTAGTAGAAGATCACGTTGATGCCGACGAACTGCTGCAGCACGGACAGGATGATGCCGATCCAGACCACCGGCTGCAGGCCCAGGGCCTTGCCGCGCAGGGATCCCTTCTGGCCGGCAAGCTTGTCCTCGTCGATGGCCTTCTTGATGTCGCGCAGGTGCCGGTCCGAGTCCTCGTCCGGGGCGATCGACTTGAAGACCCTGAGGGCCTCCTCGTCCTTGCCCTGGAACACCAGGAACCGCGGCGATTCGGGCAGGGTGAAGGCGATCCAGCCGTAGACGACCGCGGGAACGGCGGCGGCCATGAACATCCAGCGCCACGCTTCCAAACCAAGCCACAGGGCCTGGTCCGCGCCGCCGGCCGACGTCGCGAACACGGCGTCGGAGAGCAGGGCGGCGAAGATGCCGGTGGTGATCGCCAGCTGCTGCAGCGAGGCCAGGCGGCCCCGGACGTGGCGGGGGGAAATTTCGGAAATGTAGGCCGGCGCGATCACCGAGGCCAGGCCGATGCCGAGCCCGCCCACCAGACGCCAGAAGATCAGGTCCCAGACGCCGAACGCGAACCCGGTGCCGATGGCGCTGACCAGGAACAGCAGCGCGCCCAGCTTCATGGCCGGGATCCGGCCGTAGCGGTCGGCGATCTTGCCGGCCAGGTAGGCCCCTGCCGCGCAGCCGAGGAGGGCCACGGCGACGGCGAAGCCGGTCACGGCCTCGCTGAGGGCGAACTCGTCCTTGATCGCGTCGACGGCGCCGTTGACGACGGAGGAGTCAAAGCCGAAGAGGAAGCCGCCGACGGCGCCCGCTACGGCCAGCCAAATGACCCTTTTTGGGATCTTGGCGGCGGTCTGGTCATGGGTGGTGGTCATACGGCTCCCTTGGCAGTTCGCGGTCCACGGCCTTCGCCGCAACTACCCAGTTTTACACCCGCCCCCGCGTGCCCCCTGTCACAACCACTGGAAAGTGAGACGAAACATACACTTTGCCGCTGCTGCGGCTGAGGACAGACGACGACGGCCGGCAGTCCACAAGACTGCCGGCCGTCGTCGTGTTCCAGACCTCGTGACCGCCTAGTGGGCGGCGGCCACGGCGCCCTCCCGGGCAACCGCCCTCGGGTCCGTGAGTTTCTTGTTCGGCAGGGCGAACGTGATCAGGAAGGCGATGCCGGTGAGCACGGCGGCCGTGAGCATGACCGCGTCGATCGACTGCGCGAAGCCCTCGACGATGGGACGGGTGAGCGTCGAGTTGGCCGTGTGCAGCCAGCTGGTGTCGTTCAGCGAGTCGTTGCTGGCGCCGTTCTTGAAGAAGTCGTAGAGCTGGGCGTTGGCCGGGTCGGCGGCCACGGCCGGATCCTTGAGCACCTTGAGGTAGTCAGCATTCTGCGCGGCGTCCTTCATGCCCGTGGCGATCTTGTCCGCCGCGAGGCTGAAAAGCATCGAGATGAACACTGCCGTGCCAACCGCGCCGCCCATGGAACGGAAGAACGCGGCGGAGGAAGTGCCCACGCCCATGTCCTTCGAGGGCACGGAGACCTGCATGGCCAGCGTCAGGGGCTGCATGCAGAAGCCCAGTCCCAGGCCGAAGAACACGGCGATGGCGCCGGGGACCCACAGCGGGGTGTCCACGCCGAGGGAGAGGCCCATGACGACGGCGGCCGCCGTCAGCGTTGCGGTGCCAAGGATCGGGAAGATCCGGTAGGTGCCCGAGGCCGAGATGGTCCGGCCCGCTGTGATGGAGCCGGTGAGGATGCCCACGGTGAAAGTGATCATCATGAGGCCGGCCTCGGTGGGGGTCAGGCCCTTGACCAGCTGCAGGTACATGGGCAGCATCGCGATGGCGCCGAACATGCCGATGCCGATGATGAAGTTCAGCAGCGAGGACAGGCCGAAGGTGATGTTCTGGAACAGCCGGAGCGGGATCAGCGCGTAGTCGGCGGCGTGCCGTTCGGCCAGCAGGAACGCGATGATGCCCACGACGCCGAGGCCGTAGCAGAGGTAGGAGTTCGCGGAACTCCAGCCCCAGGTGCGGCCCTGTTCGGCCACGAGGAGGAGCGGCACAATGGCCAGCGTGATGGCCGCGGCGCCCCAGTAGTCGATCTTCTGCTTCACGTGCTTGGCGGGGAGGTGCAGGTACATGAACACCACCGTGAGGGCCGCGAGACCGATCGGGATGTTGATCAGGAACACCCAGCGCCAGCCGTCGATCCCGAGGATGGTTTCGGTGCCCGCGAAGGCGCCGCCGATAACCGGGCCCAGGACGGAGGAGATGCCGAAGACCGACATGAAGTAGCCCTGGTACTTGGCCCGGTCCTTGAGCGGCACGATGTCGCCGATGATTGTCAGGGCGAGGGCCAGGAGGCCGCCGGCGCCCATGCCCTGGATGCCGCGGGCAATGGCGAGCTCGGTCATTGAGTGGACCGAGCCGGCGTAGAGCGAACCGGCGAGGAAGATCACGATGGCGATGAGATACAGCGGGCGGCGCCCGAAGATGTCACTGAGCTTGCCGTAGAGCGGCGTGCTCACCGTGGAGGTGATGAGGTAGGCGGTGGTGGCCCAGGCCTGCAGGGAGAGGCCGTCGAGGTCGTTGGCGATCGTGTAGATCGAGGTGGACACGATCGTCTGGTCCAGCGAAGACAGGAACATGCCGAGCATGAGTCCCACCATGACGGTGATGGTCTGACGGTGGGTCAGGACCTCTCCCGCGGCGCGCACGGAGGTGGTTTTGGACATGACTGCTCCAAGGTGAAGTGGGGGATTAAGCGGATAGTTGCTTTCAGTAACTATGTTACTGGCTGAATTGTTCCCGCCACTACCTCGGGGAGAAGAAAGTCCTTAGCGTTCGACCAGGATCCCGTCCGGATCGCACCAGATCATCACGCCGGGGCGGATGGCCACGCCGTCGATTTCCAGGGGCACGTCGATTGCCCCGGCGCCGTCCTTGGCGCTCTTGCGCGGGTTGCTGCCCAGTGCCTTGACCCCGAGCGGCAGCCCCGCGATGGCGAGCCGGTCCCGGATGGCACCGTTGATAACGACGCCGGCCCAGCCGTTCGCGACGGCGCTCGCCGCGATCATGTCCCCCATCAGTGCCGTGCGGAGGGAACCGGCGCCGTCGACCACCAGGACGGAGCCGTGGCCGGGAGCGGCCAGCACGGACTTGACCAGCGCGTTGTCCTCAAAGCAGCGGATAGTCCGGACCGGCCCGCTGAAATGCGTGTGCCCGCCCAGGGACTGGAACTGCACCGACACGGATTCCAGCTCCCCGCCGCGCTCGTCGTAAAGGTCTGCAGTATTCAGGGCGGAAGCGTTCACAGTGACTCCTTGCGTGTTAACCGGATGGCGTGGCAGAGCGGGTTGGCGGCGTGTTTCATGACCGAGACTCGCACATTGCGCCCAGATCCGCCGAGTCCCGGTAGTCTGGCTGCGCACTGATACATATGCCTGATCATCAGTTCCAGGGGGAGCCATGAGCATGTCCGATACCACCGCGCCGGCGCTCGCCGAACCCGAACGCCGCGTCCGGCCTGTCTGGACGGCAGGGGTGGTGCTGGTCAACGTCGGCATCAACGCGGCATTCTTCGGCCCGCTCCAGGTGCTCCTCGGCCAACAGGCGGCAGCCTTCAGTGAACCGGACAAGGAAGCCATCCTCGCCCTCGTGACGGGTGCGGGTGCGGCCGTGTCCCTGATGGCCAACCCCCTCTTCGGCGCCTTCAGCGACCGGACCACCGCGCGCCGGGGGCGGCGGGTGCCGTGGGTGCTCTTCGGTGCCGTCCTGGGTGCCGCGGCCCTGATCGCGCTGGCCGGCGCCCCGGGCGTTGCCGCAATGACGCTGCTCTGGTGCCTCGTCCAGGCCGGCTGCAACGGCGCCTATGCGGCCATCACGGCGGCCATCCCGGACCGCGTGCCGGTACCCCAGCGCGGCACCGTCGGCGGCCTTGCCGCCATGGGCCAAACAGCGGGAATCCTGGCAGGGGCGGTGATCGCCGCCGCCGTCGCCGGAAACTTCGCCGCGGGGTATGTTGTCTGCGCGGTGGCGCTGCTCGCCGGCGTCGTGCTCTATTACTTCAAGAACGACGACGTTCCGCTGCCTGCGCAGGCCCGTCCGCCGTTCAGTCTGGGCGGCTTTGTGCGGGGTTTTTGGATTTCCCCGGCCCGCCATCCGGATTTTGCCTGGGCCTGGCTGACACGGCTCCTGGTGAACATCGGCAACCATATGATCACCCTCTACCTGCTGTTTTTCCTCAACGACGCCGTCCGCGTCCGCGAAACCCAGGGTATCGAGCCCGAGTTTGGCGTCCTGATCCTCACGGGCCTGTATGCGGTCATGGTGATCATCACCAGCGTGGTCGGCGGCCGGCTGAGCGACCGCCTGGGCCGCCGGAAGCCGCTGGTCATCATCTCTTCCGCCGTGATCGCCGCAGCCTCCCTCATTCTTGCGTTCGCGCCCACCTGGCCGGGTGCGCTGGTCGGCGCCTCCGTGCTCGGCATCGGCTTCGGCTGCTATCTGGCGGTGGATTATGCCCTCATTACCCAGGTGCTGCCCACGGCCCTGAACCGGGGCAGGGATCTTGGCGTCATCAACATTGCCAACTCGCTGCCGCAAGTGCTCGCCCCGCTGATCGCGTACCCCTTTGTTGCCTTCTGGGGCGGCTATGTGGCGCTGTACTTGGCGGCCGCCGTGATTGGGCTCCTGGGGGCCGTGTTCGTGGTGAAGATCAAGGGCGTGGACTGAGCCGCCCGCGTTCCGTGCAGGGGGCCTCGGAGCCCCGGTCTCCTCGCCGGGCGCCCGGATTCGTGGCGTATAGTGGACGGCAATTGCCGCGGCAGCGCGGTGGGCGGATCGCGCCCGGCTGCCGAGAAAAACGACCCCCGGAACGCTGCTGATGCCTGATTTTCACTCAGATCTTCCACCGATGGCCCCTCCACCCACTCTGCCCCGGCAGCGGCTCCGTTACGTGCGGATCCTAGATGTCGCCGCGGGGTTTGCCCGCAAGGGCCTGGACTCCGTGGTCCTGTCCGAGGTGGCGGCCAAGGCGGACGTGCCACTGGGGACGCTGTACCGCTACTTCCCGTCGGCCACCCAGCTGGTCCTGGCGCTGTACCGCAAGCAACTGGGCGAACTGCTCGCGGGGAGCTCGCCGGCGGCCGGCAAGGTCGCGGCCCAGGCCCTCGCGGGAGTGGTGATGGAGATCTTCCACATGCGCCTGATGCAGCCCGCCGTGGAGCAGTCCCTCAACCGGGCGGTCTACGTCAAGGACAACGACACAACGCGGCTGCTGCGCGAGATCGATGCGACGGCCGAGAAGGCAGTCACGGCGGCGTGCGGCGACCCGGCCGTGGCCCGGGTCCTGCTGCTGACGGTTACGGGCCTGGTCCAGGCCGTCCGCTGCCGCCGGCTGTCCCTCTTCGAAGCGGAGGAGGACCTGAAGAAGGCCTGTTCCCTCCTGCAGCGGACCCCGCAGGCCGCGTAACTGGTCTAGACCAGCGGCCCGGAATATGCCCTCCCGCGCGTGATCCGGGTCACATATTCTGGAGAAGAAACGTTTCACCACGGGTGGGTAACGCTCCCCGCGGGCGTAACGGGCGCGATGCCCTGTTTACCATTGCTGGACCGGAGCCGGCTGATGCCGGCAAATCGGGGAAACACCGGCGACCGCCACCTCTGGTCGCCGCCGCCCCTGCCAGACCAACTTGAGCATCCTTGCTTGAGCTTCCATGAGCCGTGCGCCCACGGTGAGCCCCAGGAGACAACGACGTGTCCACTGAAACGATCATTCCCGCCGATTCCACCTCCCCGGCTGAGCCAGTAGCCGTGCTCAGCGACGAGGAAATCTTCGCATCCCACGAGGGCGGCAAGCTGTCGATTTCCAGCACCGTCCCGCTTGCCAGCAAGCGCGACCTCTCCATCGCCTACACGCCCGGTGTCGCCCAGGTCAGCCGCGCCATCCACGCCAACCCGGAGCTCGCCAAGACGCTCACGTGGGCCCAGCGCCTCGTGGTGGTGGTCAGCGACGGCACGGCCGTGCTGGGGCTGGGCAACATTGGCGCCAGCGCCTCGCTGCCCGTGATGGAGGGCAAGTCCGCGCTGTTCAAGGCCTTCGGCGAACTCGACTCCATCCCGCTGGTCCTCAACACCACCGACGTCGACGAAATCATCGAGACACTTGTCCGGCTGCGCCCCAGTTTCGGCGCCGTTAACCTTGAGGACATCGCCGCGCCCCGCTGCTTCGAACTAGAGGAGAAACTCATCGAGGCGCTGGACTGCCCGGTCATGCACGATGACCAGCACGGCACCGCCGTCGTCGTCCTCGCCGCCCTGACCAACGCCGCCAAGGTGACCGGCCGGACCCTCGATAGCCTGCGTGTGGTGGTCTCCGGCGCCGGGGCCGCCGGGATCGCGGTCGCCGAAATCCTGCTGACGGCCGGAATCGGCGACGTCGTCCTCCTGGACTCCCGCGGCACCATCAACAAGGACCGCGCGGACATCGCCGCCGATCCGGCCAGCAAGAAGGCCCAGCTCGCCGCCCGCAGCAACCCTCGTGGCGTGACAGGCGGCCCGGGGGAGGCGCTGCTCGGCGCCGACGTGTTCGTCGGGGTCTCCTCTTCGAAGCTGGACGAGGAGCACCTCAAGCTGATGAACCACAGCTCGATCGTGTTCGCCCTGTCGAACCCGGACCCGGAAGTCCTGCCGGAGGTCGCGAGCAAGTACGCGGCCGTCGTCGCCACCGGACGCAGCGACTTCCCGAACCAGATCAACAATGTCCTGGCCTTCCCCGGCATCTTCCGCGGCGCCCTCGACGCCGGCGCCCGCCGGATCACGCCGGCCATGAAGCTCGCCGCGGCCCGGGCCATCGCGGAACTGGCCGAGGACGACCTTTCCGCGGACTACATCGTGCCCAGCCCGCTGGATCCGCGCGTGGCCCCGGCCGTCTCCGCCGCAGTCGCCGCGGCGGTGGCCGCCGAGTAGCAGGACCGCGTCAGAAGGCATCCGACACCGGACGACGACGGCGGCGCTTCCCTGAGGGGGGAGCGCCGCCGCTGTCGTTCGGGGAGCCGTCCGGAAGTTAGGCGCCGGCATTCCGGGCCCGGGGCCGTCAACGGCAGCCCCGGGCCCGGCCATAGACTGGGGCCATGAACCCCGAGATTGTCGTGACAGTGCTTTGCGGCCTCGCCATCGTGGTGGGCGTTGCCGGGACGATCATTCCCGTTCTGCCCGGCAGCATCCTGATCGGGGCGAGCCTGCTTGCCTGGGCATTGTGGGGCGGCGCCGGGACCACCGGTTGGGTGGTCTTCGGGATCGGGATGCTTTTCGTTCTGGCCGGCCTGGCCGCGAGCACCGTCCTTACCGGCCGGAAGCTCAAGCAGCACAGCATCCCGAGCCGTTCCGTGGTGGTGGGCCTCGTGCTGGGCGTGGCCGGCATGTTCGTCATCCCCGTGGTGGGGCTCTTTGTGGGCTTCGCCGCTGGGCTCCTGCTCAGCGAGCTGCAGCGCACCCGCGTGTTCGGCACCGCAGTGGCCTCGAGCTGGGCCGCGCTGAAGGCCACGGGCCTGGGCATGATCGTGGAATTCGGCCTCGCGTGCCTCGCCGCGAGCACCTGGGTGATCGGCCTCTGGGTGGCCTCGGCGGCCTAGCAGCGGCCTGCCGGAGCCTACTACCATGGGGGAATGAGCGCCGGACTTGGCGAATCCGCCCCCCAAATTCCTGACGGCCGCATTCCCGCTGGCCAGCTTGCTGACGGCGAAAATCCCGACGGCCAGCGCAGGCCGTACACGGACACCCGCGACCTGACGCCCTTCCGCAAGGTAGTGGTCCGGACACCCGTCCGCGGCCTGGCCGGCACCGTGGGCGGCGCGGTGGCCGGACTCATGGCGGGCCGGGCACCCGGGACGCTGGCCGCCGAAGGCGGGGTGCCCCGGCTGGGCAGGGTAGGGGGCCGGACCTCGGCCAAGAGGATGAAAGCCGTGCACTCCGCCGTCTTCGGAAGCACCGATCCTGACCGCCTGATAACCCTGGCCCGCTCCTACCCCGGCTGGGCGGGGGTGTGCTACCTCATGGCCGGGCTGCTGGCGTACGCCCACGGCGGGCACCTGCGCGCGTCCGAACTCCTGCAGCACGGCCTGAGACTGCGGAACGACGAGGACGCCAACCGCTACGCCGGCGAATACCTGGCCGGCGTGGTCACCAGGGTGGAGGTGGCCGAGCGGATTGAGGTTCCGGTGCTCTTCTCCGAGGAGGCCGTGTTCCTGGCGCTGTCCCATTCCCTGCGCGAGACCGGCCAGACGGAGGCGGCGCTGGCGGCGCTGGCCGGCCTGCCGCCGTCGTTGCCGCTCGCCCTGGCGCGCTGTTCGCTGGAGGCCGAGCTGGGACGCGACGTCGACGTGGTGGCAGAGACCGAGGGCCTGCTGAACGCGGACGATCTGTCCGCGGCGCTGCTGCTGGTGCGTGCCCGGTCGCTGCGCAGGCTCGGCGCCTACACCGCTTCCCGTTCGGCCCTGCAGGAAGTCCTGCGGCGCAGGAAGACTGACTTCACCCTCCGCAGCGACGCGCTGACGGACACCGCCCTGCTCCTCCTCGAGGCGGGCCGCAAGACCCTCGGCGGCCGGGACTGGCAGCGCCACAAACCGGCACAGCTGGAGGCCGTGAAAGCCATCCGCAAAGACGCCGAAATGCACGAACTCTGGGACCGCGAATACGGGCGCGCTGACGACGACTGACGGGCTTCCACGCCCGATCGCGGCCAAATCCACGTATCCACTACTCTTGCGGGCCCCTGGGGCGGGGAGTACAAACGAGGCATGAGAGATGCGGTGGAGCGCTGGATGCAGCACTACATCACAGCGTGGACGACGAACGATCCGGAGGACATCCGGGCGCTGTTTACCGAGGACGCCATCTATGCGACCAGCCCCCAGGAAGCCGAACCGTGGCAGGGCCGGGACGATATCGTGGAGCACTGGCTTGCCGGGCGTGATGAGCCGGATGACTGGATGTTTGAATGGAAGCTGCTGGGGGTCGACGGCGGCCGGGCGTTTGTGCAGGGCCTGACGACGTACCGCGGCAACAGCCGGAGCTATGACAACTTGTGGGTCATCCAACTGACCGCGGACGGCCGCGCGTCGTCCTTCACCGAGTGGTACATGCAGCGCAAGTAGCCCCAGGGCGGATTCGCGTCCTCACCCGTGCGTCATGGCTGCGCTGACGGCGGGCACGATCTGCTCGGCGAGCAGCAAGGCGCCCAGGGCCAGCATGATGATCCCGCTGGCCAGCGTCACTTGGCGCGCTGCGCCCGGCCTGGCCTGCAGCAGTTTCCGCGCCAGGAGTGCCACACAGCTGTAGATGACGCCCACGAGCAGGATGAAGGTCAGCCCGAGCAGACCCGACTGGACCGGAACCGGCCACGCGGCGTCAGGGCTGACGAACTGCGGCACCAGGGCCACGAAGAACAGCAGGCCCTTGGGGTTGATCCCGCTGATGCCCATGCCCTGGAGGAAGACCCGGAACTGGCTCGCGGGTGTGGCGGCACCGGGAGCAGCGGTACCGGTGCTGAAGCTGGCCCCGCGCCAGGACCGCAGGGTGCTGAAGCCCAGCCACAGCAGGTAGAGGGCGCCCGCCGCGGTCAGCCAGCCCAGCACGCCGGGCATCCCGGCGAGCAGTGCCGCCAGGCCCAGCACCAACAACGCCGTGTGGAGGGCGTAGCCCCCGCAGAGACCGGCGACGGCGGGCGCGAAGCTGCGCTGCCGGAGCCCGGCCGCGATCGAATAGGCCCAGTCGACGCCGGGGGTGCACGCCAGGGCGACGGCGACAACCAGGAAGGCGAGGAAAAGCTGGGGGTTCATGGCGGGCTCCAGGAGTGCGGCACCCCGTGGCGGGTACAAGAAAAACTCTAGGCAAATTCGGCCGGGAAGTGCTCGCTTATTTACTGAAGAATCACCGCAATTGGGTAAGATAATTGCGTGATTGACGCCATTGACAGAAGTATCTTGCGTTACCTCAAATCGGACGGCCGGATGACTGCCACGGCCCTGGCGGCCAAGGTGGGGTTGACCGTGGCTCCGTGCCATCGCCGGCTGCGGGATCTGGAGGCCGCCGGGATCATTCGGGGCTACCGGGCGGACATTGATCCAGCCGCGGTGGGGCTCGGTTTCGAGGCGATCGTGTTCGTGACCCTGCGCCAGGTGGACCGTTCCACCATGGAGATCTTCGAGAGCCGGGTGGCCGGCAATCCCAACATCGTCGAGGCCCAGCGGCTCTTCGGGTCGCCGGACTACCTGCTCAAGGTCATCGCGGAGGACCTGCCCTCCTACCAGCGTTTCTACGACAGTGAACTGACCTCGCTGCCCGGCGTCGAGCGACTGACGTCAACGCTGGTCATGAAGAACCTGAAGGCCAACGCCGGGCCGCCGGTCTAGACGCGGCCGCCTGCTCAGGCGCCGAGCAGTCCCGTGGTCCGGTAGGGAATGACCTCGCGCAGGAACATGCTCGTTGAGGTCCGGACGATTCCGGGACACAGCCGGATTTCCTCTGACACGCGGTAGAGATCGTCCGGGCTCTTGGCCACCACCCGGATCAGGAGATCGGTGTCGCCGGCCGGGGCGTGGCATTCGAGCACCTCAGGGATGTTGCGCAGGGCGGCGATTGCCTCGTTGAGGTGGCTCTGGTCCAGTTCCGCGCTGACCGCGGCCGCCACGCCGCGGCCCAGGGCGGACGGCAGCACCCGGCTGCTGTTCGGCCGGAGCGCGCCCGACGCCGACATCCGTTCCAGGCGGGACTGGACGGTGCCGCGGGCCAGGCCCAGCTTCTGCGCCAGCACCATGACCGGCACGCGGGGATCTTCGTCCAGCGCGGCGAGGATCCGCCGGTCCGTCGCGTCGAGCTCCTGCAAAATGACCACTTCCTGTTCGCGGTCCGGGCTGTGGTTGATCAGATTGACTACTCTGGGGCCGGTCCGTTGCACCAACTGTAGGGCTTCTGCTCAAATGGTGACAACAAGGGGACGAGGCCACCGCCACGATCCCGAAGGCTACGGACATCCCGGCACACCACCCGGACCCCGGACGAGGCTCCCGCAAGGAACCAGCCGCTGACTGACTCTTGTTCACGCATCGTCATTCCGCACAACGCACTCGCGGCAAGAGCCCCTGAGCCACCGACGCCGGATTTCCCGAAGTCATCGGTAGCTGAGGGGCTCTTGTGCTGCTCCGCATAGGCTTATCCCATGACCTCAGCTGGCCGCTTCGCCCCCAGTCCCTCCGGCGAACTGCATGTCGGCAACCTCCGGACGGCCATCCTGGCGTGGCTGTTCGCCCGGTCCACGGGGCGGCGGTTCCTGCTGCGGGTGGAGGACCTGGACCGTGCCCGGGCCGGCGCCGAGGCCGAGCAACTCCGCGACCTGGCGGCGATCGGCGTGAACTGGGACGGCGGCGTCGTGCGCCAGACGGAGCGTGAGCACCTGTATGACGGGGCGATCGCGGAGCTGACGGCGGCCGGCATGACCTATGAGTGCTTCTGTACCCGCCGCGAAATCCAGGAGGCCCCCTCGGCACCGCACGCTCCGCTGGGCGCCTACCCGGGAACGTGCCGGAACCTCAGCGGCGCCGAGCGCGAGGCCAAGCGGGCCGCCCGGCCGCCGGCTGTCCGGCTCCGCTCCACCGTGGCCGAGGTGACGGTGCGGGACGTGCTCCACGGCAGTTACACCGGGGTGGTCGACGACTTCGTGCTCCGGCGCAACGACGGCGTGACCGCCTACAACCTGGCCGTGGTGGTGGACGACTCCGCGCAGGGCATCGACCAGGTGGTCCGCGGCGATGACCTGCTGCCGTCCACGCCGCGGCAGGCCTATTTGGCGTCGCTGCTCAATATGCCTGTTCCTGAATATGCGCATGTGCCGCTGGTACTGAACGCCGACGGCGCCCGGCTGGCCAAGCGTGACGGCGCCGTCACGCTGGCCGACCTGGCGTTGGCCGGGGTGGGCGCGGACCAGGTCCGGGACACTTTGCTGGACTCCCTTGGCCTCCCGCCGGGCCGCCTCGACGAAGTCCTCGCCGCCTTCGACCCGGCGGCCCTGCCCCGCGAGCCCTGGGTGTGGCCCGGGGTACCGGGAGCGCACAAGGGGGCGCATCCGGGAACCGGCCTCCGGGCAGGGACGGACAGCCGCGGCGCGTAGGCTGGATTCATGACCGAGCCTGCACACCCTCAGCCCCGCTTCACCGTCGAGACAGCCAAGGTCCTGGCCGAGGTGGCCCACAACCGCCAGAAGGACAAGCTCAAGCGGCCATACCGGGAACATGTGCTCGCCGTCGGGGACTCCCTGGCGGACTTCGACGACGACATCCGGATCGCCGGGTACCTCCACGACATCGCGGAGGACACCCCGATGACGCGGCAGGCACTGCTGGACATGGGGGTCTCCGAGCGTGCCGCGGACATCATCGAACGGGTCACTAAGCGCCTGCATGAGAACCCGGACGACTACCAGGCCGGCATCCGGTACATCGCCGAGGACCACGACGCCACGCTCGTGAAGATTGCCGACAACGCGCACAATTCGCTGCCCGAACGGGTCAAGGCGCTGGCCGAGAAGTGGCCGGACAAGCCCCCGGTCACCCGCTACGACGATGCCCGCCCGGTGCTCTACGCCGCCGTTCCTGTCGAGGAAACCCGGAAAATCCTGGCCCGGATCAATCCCTGGCTGTTGAACGAACTCGACGACATGCTCGACGAGGCGGACGACACGGACTACGAGTTCCTCTCCTATGACGCCCCGGCAGCAGACGCGGCAACAGACGCCCCGGCAACGGCCGCTGCAGCAGACGCGGAAGCTGCGCCGGGCGATGCTCCGGCCGGCGACACCGGGTCCGCGCGGGACTGAGCATGCGCGCCTACGTCCTCACACGCTACGGCGGCCCGGACGCGATGAAACTCCGGGATGTTCCGGTTCCCCAGCCCGGCCCGGGTGACGTCCGGATCAAGGTCGCCGCGGCCGGGCTGAACCCGGTGGACTTCAAGTTCCGCCGGGGCGCGCTCCGGCCCATCAGCCATGTCCGCCTGCCGATCGTGGCCGGCTGCGAACTCGCCGGGACGGTGGATGCAATCGGACCCGGGCCCAACCGCTTTTCCATCGGCGACCGCGTCTACGCCCGGGTGGACAAGGCCAGGCTTGGAGCCTTCGCCGAGCTGGTGTGCGTGCAGCAGGAATTGGTGGCCGCCATGCCGGCGTCGCTCGGATTCGCCGAGGCCGCAGGACTGCCGCTGGGCGGGCTCACGGCGTTGCAGGCCCTCCGCGATGAACTTGCCGTGGGCCGCGGCACCCGGCTCTTCATTTCCGGCGGCGCCGGCGGGGTGGGAACACTCGCCATCCAGCTCGCCAAGTATCTCGGCGCCCAGGTCACCACCACGGCATCGGCCCGCGGCGAGGCGCTGGTGCGCCGGCTGGGGGCGGACGCCGTCATCGACTACAACCGGGAGGACTTCTCCGCGGTACTGCATGATTTCGATGCGGTCCTGGACCTGGTCGGCGGCGTGACCCTCAGGGATTCCTTCCGCATTCTTAAGTCCGGCGGCAGGGTGGTATCCATCGCCGGCGTTCCCGAGCCGCTCACCGCGACGAAAGACCTGGGCTCGCCGCCGATGATCACGGCCGCTTTCTGGCTGATGAGCATGGGCATCCGCCGCCGCGCCCGGAAGGCGAAGGCCAGCTACCGTTACCTGTTCATGCACCCCAGCGGGGATGATTTGCGCACCCTGGCGGCCCTCGTCGACGCCGGCCACGTGCAGCCGGTCATGGACCGCACCTACCCGTTCGCGGACATTGGGGGAGCCTTCGCCGCGCTCGAACAGGGCCACGCCAAGGGCAAGATCGTCGTCACCCTCTAGCGGCTCCCGGCTGCCGGGCCCGCCACAGCAGGCCGATGTACACCAGGTCAAAGACGCTGCAGAGCGCCCCCACGCCCAGGATCAGGGGCGAGTTGCCGTACCAGCCCAGCGCAATCGTGGGCGCGAGGGTGCCGACCCATTTGGCTACGGCGATCAGCAGGGTCTGGCCGCGGGTGCCGCCCCGGGCGGCGAACATGGCGATGAACAACCCGGACATCAGCAGGTTCTGCAGGAACGCCGCGTAGCGGGCCGCGTCGTCCCAGCCGAACTGGACGACAAACAGCAGCTGGACCGCGAAGGACGTCACGCCCAGCAGGAGCGCCCAGCCGATGAACAGCCGCCGCGTCACCCAGCCCGGCTGCTCGGAGCGGCCGAACTTCAGGAAGGTGTACACAATCACGACGTCGGCCAGTCCCCACGCGATATTGAAGACACCCTGGGCGGTGATTCCCGTCGCGATGGAGCGCATGGCGTAGATGGCCTCCCAGGCGAAATTCAGGGCCAGCGCGGCGGCCGGGATCGCGTAGCTCCGGTCCTTGAAGCCGATCCGGATGGCATCGACGTAGACCACGGTCCAGGCCAGGCCGCTCACAATTGTGAGAAACAGGATCACGCTGCCTCCACTAGGCAATGACGGCTCGGCAATGACTGCAACGCGGGGTCACTTGGCGCCCATGCAGAGCCCCAACATGGGCCGCAACTGACCCCGCGTTGCTTCCCCTACACCCGGCCTAGGTCGTCGATGTCCTCCAGGAACTGCTGGTGCACTTCGGCGCTGACCGTGGTCCGGGTGTCGGCGATCGCGTCGAGGTAGTCCTGGGTGGCCGGACCCTTCCGGACGGCTTCGCGGACTGAGGCGCTGCCGCCGGACGCCGCGCCGCCGTCGTCGTACACCGCCTTTTCCAGCGCCCGCTGGGAGGCGCTGCGGGCCGCGTACTCAATGTCCGCGGGGGAGAACCCCTCGGTGCGGTCCACCAGCAGCTCGACGTCGACGTCGTCCACCACGGTGGCAGGGATGAAGCGCTGCCACATGGCCTCGCGGGCCTGGCGGTCCGGCAGGCCGATCGGGATGACGTAGTCGAAGCGGCCGTGCCGCAGGAATGCGGAGTCCAGGGCGCGGATGAAGTTGGTGGCGCAGACCAGCAGCCGGCCGGGCTGTTCGCGGAAGGCCGGGATGATCTTGAGCAGTTCGTTGGTGACGCCCTGCAGGGGCGACGGCGGTTCGCCGGAGCGCTGGGAGGCGATCTCCTCCACCTCATCGATGAACACGACCGCGTGCTCGAGTTCGGCGATCTCCAGGAAGGTCTCGCGCAGCGCCCCGGCCAGCCCCTTGGGGTCTGAGGCCAGCCGGGAGGGGAATACCTCCACGAACGGCCACTCCAGCCTGGAGGCGATGGCCTTGGCGAAGGTCGTCTTGCCCGTACCGGGCGGGCCGAAGAGGACCACCGCCCGGGGCGGCACCACCCCGTATTCGTCGGCGAGGTCGGCCTCGGCGAGGGGAAGGACCAGCCGGCGTTCCAGCAGTTCCTTCTCGTTGCGCATGCCCGCCACGTTTTCCCAGAGGTCGCGGGCCAGGATCCGGCCACCGAGCTGGCTGAGCGGCTCGAGTTCCTGGCGCTGGACCGGGATTTTCCGCTCGAAGTAGCGCAGGTTCTTCTTCAGGGCGAAGCCGCGGCTCAGGAAGGCCTCCACCCGGGTTTCGGATTCGGGCATCAGGGCCGAGAGCTTGTTGAGCCCGTGCGGGGCCATCCGGTTCTCGACTGAGGCCAGCAGCGAGGTGCCGATGCCGCGGCCCCGGTAATCGGGCAGGGTGGCCAGGAATACGATCCAGCCCTGGTCGTGGGCGGCGCGTCCGACGGCGGCGCCCACCACCTGCTCGCCCTGCACCGCGACGACGGCGTGGTCCTTTTCGCAGGAGGCGAGCACCTCGGAGAGGGCGTAGACCGGCTCGACGTTGGTGGCCTTGAGGGATTCCCAGAGGTGCAGGATCCCGTCAAGATCGGCCGAATGGAAATCCCTGATCCGCCAATTGGTCATGAGCTGTCTCCCGGGTGGTTCGTCGCTGAGCCATGTTGAGTCTGTCCGCTGAGCATATGCGAACCACGTGCAGGAGAGGTTGCGGGGACGTTGCGTTACGCGGACCCGGACTGCCGGGATGTTACTCCGAATCCCCGCCGGTCCCACGCACGGGTCGGTTGGCCACGAGCGGATACGGGCCGGTGAACCCGTCGCGGACGGCGGCGATCTCCAGGATGCGGTGCCGGCAGAGGCGCCAGCCGAGCATCAGCAACGGGATGATGACCGCGAGGGAGGCGATGGTCCACGTTCCGACTGGCGAGTCGAAGGCCATGAGGACCAGCACCGCCAGGAGGAAGGCCAGGGTGATCCAGCCCGTGACGGGTGCGCCCGGCATACGGAACGCGGGCCGGAGCAGTTCTCCGCGGGCTGCGAGCCGGGCGAGCTGCATCTGGCACAGGACGATCATGGCCCAGGTGCTGATGATGCCGAGCGATGCGACGTTCAGGACGATCTCGAAGGCCTCGGCCGGGACCACGGCGTTCAGGATCACGCCCAGGACAGCCACTGCGGCAGTGAGGGCGATGCCGCCGTAGGGGACACCGGACTTATTCATCCGGCCGGCGAATTTCGGCGCGGAACCGGAAATGGACATCGAGCGCATGATCCGGCCGGTGGAGTAAAGGCCTGCGTTGAGCGAGGACAGCGCCGCGGTAAGGACCACGAGGTTCATGATGGCGTCCACGCCGTCGACCCCGATGGAGCCGAAGAATGTCACGAAGGGGCTTTCGCCGGCCTTGTAGGAGCTGTAGGGCAGCAGCAGGGAGAGCAGCACGAGCGAGCCGACGTAAAACACAGCGATGCGCACGATCACCGTGTTGATGGCCCGCGGCATGATCTTTTCGGGGTTTTCGGTCTCGCCGGCGGCGGTGCCGATCAGTTCGATCGAGGCGTAGGCGAACACGACGCCCTGCATCACCACGATGGCCGGCAGCAGGCCATTGGGGAACATGCCGCCGTTGTCAGCGATGAGGCTGAAGCCGACCTCCTGCCCGGCCACGGGCGTGCCGAAGATGACGAAGTAGATGCCGACGAGCAGGAAGGACACGAGCGCCACGACCTTGATGAGCGCGAACCAGAATTCCAGCTCGCCGAACACCTTGACGCTGATCAGGTTCAGGCCCAGGACCAGGATCAGGGCCGCCAGCGCCCAGGTCCACTGCGGCACGTCCGCGATGGGCGCCCAGTATTTCTTGAAGAAGTTCATGTACAGCGCGACGGCGGTGATGTCCACGATCGCGGTCATGGCCCAGTTCAGCCAGTACAGCCAGCCGGTGACGAACGCGGCCTTCTCGCCGAAGAATTCGCGGGCGTAGGACACGAACGAGCCGGACGAGGGCCGGTGCATCACGAGTTCGCCGAGCGCGCGCAGGATCATGAAGGCGAAGAACCCGCAGACGGCATAGCTGATGATCAGGGCCGGACCGGCGGTGGCGAGCCGGCCGCCGGCGCCCATGAACAGGCCGGTGCCGATGGCGCCGCCGATCGCGATCATCTGGACCTGCCGGGGTTTCAGGCCTTTGTGGTAGCCCTGGTCCTCGGCGTGGAGCGCAGCCCCCGAGGCGTGGGCATGCGCCGGAATGGTGTGGTCGGTGACGGCGGATTGTGGCTGGGTCTGCTGTTGAGCGGGCAGTTTTTGGGCGCGGGCAGTGTCAGGAGAAGTCATGGGGGTCCTTCGGGGTTCGGAGGGGCGCTACTTGCTCAGGTTGGCCAGGCGGTGCGGGCTGAGGAGCTCGGTGAGCTGCTCGTCGGTGAGCAGGCCGTGTTCGAGGACTAGTTCCGCGACGCCCTTGCCGGTGGCGAGGGCTTCCTGGGCGATGGCCGTGGCTGTGGCGTAGCCCAGTTGCGGGTTCAGGGCGGTGACGAGGCCGATGGATTGTTCCACGGTGAGGCGAAGGTGTTCGGTGTTGGCGGTGATGCCCCGGACGCAGCGGGCCGTGAGGGTGCGGCACGCGGCTTCGAGGTGGGAGATGCTCTTGTGGAGGCTGTGGACGATGATGGGTTCGAAGGCGTTGAGCTGGAGCTGGCCGGCCTC